>NZ_CP160453.1:6657704-6967321 GCF_040744945.1 Saccharothrix sp. HUAS TT1
ACGACATGTCGTACCCGTCGACGGTGTTCATCTCCACGTCGACGGCCAGCAGGTAGTCGCAGCCCTCCGAGGAGTGCCGCAGCACCTCGTCCAGGAAGTAGCGCGCGCCGCACCGCTTGCCCTGGAGGCGGCCCTGCATGTCGACGACGGCGACCAGCACCGTGTCGACCTCCCCGGTGTCCACGAGCACGCGCAACTCCTCCACGGAGAGCATTCGCAGTACCTCCAAAGGTATGACAGCGAGCCATTGGACTGGCCAATCTTGACACCAACGAGTGGGCCGCGCCACCCTCGAACCTCTGCCAAAGGAGCGCGTCTGACCCATTAGGGAGCGCAGATGGCCAAGCACGTCGAGTACGAGAAGGTGGGCAGCGAGTACCTGGAGCACCGGCAGCTCAAGCGCGGCGCCGCGGGCTGGGTGCTGCTGGCGGGGCTGGGGGTCTCCTACGTCATCTCCGGCGACTTCGCCGGGTGGAACTTCGGGCTCGCCCAGGGCGGTTGGGGCGGCCTGCTGGTCGCGACGGTGCTGATGGGCGCCATGTACACGTGCATGGTGTTCGGCCTGGCGGAGCTGGCCGCCGCGCTGCCGGTGGCGGGCGCCGGCTACGGCTTCGCGCGGCGGGCGCTCGGGCCGCTGGGCGGGTTCGCGACGGGCATCGCCATCCTGGTCGAGTACGCCATCGCGCCGGCCGCGATCGTCGTGTTCATCGGCGACTACGTGCAGGCGCTCGGGCTGTTCGGGCTCACCAGCTCGTGGCCGGTCTACCTGGTCTGCTACGCGATCTTCGTCGGCGTGCACCTGTACGGCGTCGGCGAGGCGCTGCGGCTGATGTTCGTGATCACCGGGATCGCGGTCGTCGCGCTGATCGCGTTCGTGGTCGGCATGGCGCCGAAGTTCGACTCGGCCAAGCTGTTCGACATCGGCGACGGCAGCTTCCTGCCGTTCGGGGTCACCGGGGCGCTCGGCGCGCTGGTCTACGGGATCTGGTTCTTCCTGGCCGTCGAGGGCGTGCCGCTGGCGGCCGAGGAGGCGCGCGACCCCAAGCGGGACATGCCGCGCGGCATCATCGGCGCGGTGGTGGCGCTGCTGGTGTTCGCGGCGGCGATCCTGGTGCTCGCGCCGGGCGGTGCGGGCTCGCAGGCGTTGATGTCGTCGGGCAACCCGCTGCCCGAGGCGGTCCGCGCGGCGTACGGCGGTGACAACGCGCTCGCGCAGGTCGTGAACTACGTGGGCCTGGCCGGGCTCGTGGCGTCGTTCTTCTCGATCATCTTCGCGTACTCGCGGCAGCTGTTCGCGCTGTCGCGCGCGGGTTACCTGCCGCGCTGGCTGTCCAAGACCGGCAGGCGCAAGACGCCGTACCTGGCGCTGATCGTGCCGGGGACGATCGGCTTCGCCCTGGCGGCGATCATGAAGAGCGGCGCGACGCTGATCAACGTCGCGGTGTTCGGCGCGGCGCTGTCGTACGTGCTGATGATGGTGTCGCACATCGTGCTGCGCGTGCGCGAACCCGGTCTGGAACGTCCATACCGGACGCCCGGCGGCGTCGTCACCACCGGTGTGGCCCTGGTGCTCGCGGTGGCGGCGGTCGTGGCGACGTTCTTCGTGGACGAGCTGGCCGCCGGGATCACCGCGGCCATCGTCGTGGTGGCGCTGGCGTACTTCTGGTTCTACAGCAGGCACCACCTGGTGGCGACCGCGCCGGAGGAGGAGTTCGCCGCCATCGCGCAGGCCGAGGGGGAGCTGAAGGACTGACCCCGGCACGTCGGGTGGCGGCCGATCATCGCCACCCGACGTGACCGCAATTCCACCTATCGTGGCACGCAAGTCCTCCCGAGAGCGGGAACCCCTTGACAACAGGGGCCCGACGACGAGGAGGAGAACAGTCATGAAGCGCAGGGCTTTCACCGCAGGCGCGGCCATCGCGGCACTTGTCTTCACCGCCACCCCGGCGCTCGCCGTGCCGACGTTCGAAGACCAGGTTTTGGCTCTGACAAACGGGGAACGCGCGGCGGCCGGTTGCCCGGAGCTGGCTCCGAACGCCCAACTCGCCGCCGCCGCCAAGCGGCACAGCGACGACATGGCGCGCACCGGCAACTTCAGCCACACCGGAACGGACGGCAGCACAGCGGCACAACGCGTCACCGATGCGGGTTACCCGTGGCGGGTGACGGCGGAGAACATCGCCGCCGGCCAAACCTCCGCCGACGAGGTCGTGCGGGCGTGGATGGAGAGCGAGGGCCACCGGGCCAACATCGTCAACTGCGAGCTGCGGGACCTCGGCGTGGCGTACTCGGCGGACGGCCACAACAAGGGGTACTGGACGCAGGAGTTCGGCGTCACGGGCTGACCGCTCACCGCTCGACCACCTCGACCACGCTGCCCTCGCCGAGCAGGTCGGCGCCGATCACGCGGGGCAGCTCGCCGACCACCGTCACCTCCAAGTCCCGACGGCCCGCGAGAGCCCCCAGGTCCACCGTCCCACCCTCGACCAAGCGGAGCTGCCTGAGGTTGGGCAGGTCGGCGATCGGCTCCAGGAACCACTCGCCCCGCACCGGCTTGAGGGTCAACGACACCAAGCGCGACAGCCCGGACAGCGGCTGGAGGTCGTGGACGTCCGTGCGCTCGAAGTTGAGCTCGACCACCTGTTCCAGGGCGGCCACCGGACCGATGTCCAGCGCACCGCAGTCCGACAGCGTCAGCCGCTTCACCGAGCCGGCCCAGTCCTCGACCGCGGAGAGGTCAGACAACTCCTGGCACTCCCAGAGGTGCAGTTCCCGTGGGTTGGCCAGGAAGGACAGCGAGCGGAGGTCGGTGAGCCGCCGGACGCGGCTCACCGCCAACGCCCGCAACCCCCAACCAGGACTCAGCACCTCGAAGTCCCGCACGTCGCACCCGCTGAACAGGTGCAGCTCCGCGAGGCTCGGGGATCGCCGCAGGCCGGGGAGACCCGTCACCTCGCCGAGGACGCTCACTCGGCGCAGTTCGGTGAACCGCGCCAGCGGCGAGACGTCCACCCGTCCCGCCACGACCGTCAGGCTCAACAACCGGGGCGTGTCGAGGGTGTCCAGGTCGGAGGCGCGCTCCAGGGTCAGGTCGAGCTGTTCGACCTGCGGTGGGACGAAGTCCAGCGGTCCGGGTGGCGCGATGCACATGATGTCGCGCACGTGCTTCAGGTGGCGCAACCCGCGCGCCTGGTTCGGGTCGATGAGGTTGACCACCTCGACAGGCAGGTCGGCGAGCACGGCGGCGGCGTAGGCGTCCGCGTCGAACTTGCTCCACGCGACCACCAACTCCTGCTGCACCAACTCCCTGGTGTCCCGCCCGTACCCGGCCAGCAGCGGCAACGCGTCGTCCAGGCCCATCGCCGCAGCGGCTCGGACGGTGGCGGCCACTTCGATCTCGGTGCGGGGGTCGGAGGCGGCGAGCAGGTCGAGCACGAACGCGCCCGCCGAGGCGAAGGCCGATGCCGCCGCCAACGAGCGCGGGGGCAACAAGCGGGCGACGCGAGCCTGGATCCGATCGCGGATCCCCGGCGCCAGTTCGGGTGCGGTCCCCAGGCACGCCAAGGCGAGCAGGTGCAGGGTGACCCGGTGCGCCTCGAACTCGTCACCGCGGTCCAGGACGCGGTCGAGCAGTTCGTCCCGACGTGATCGGGACGCGTGCCCGGTGGCCATCACGACGACCTCGTGCCACTGGTCGAGGTGGGCGTGGGCCACGAGCGTGCCGATGTCGTCCGCGTCGATCGCGGCCCCGGCCGCCAGGTACTCCTGGAACGTCCGGTGCACGAAGTCGACCCGTCCCTCGACCGGCTCGCGCAGCAACCCGCTGCGCTCCAGCAGGTGCCGGTAGACCTCCTCGGCGGAGGCCGTCACCTCCGGCATCGACGTCAACCGGCGCTCGATCTGCCCGATCGCGCGAGCCACCGGCGCGTCGGTCAGGTCGTTCCGGATGAACCAGTACGCCAGGTCACCCAGCAGGAGGATCTTGCGGGTTCGGGACAACCCCGGCAGCGGCTCGATGCGCCGTTCGGCGTCACGTCGTTCCAGCAGCATCTGCAAGGCGGTGTCGTACAGCTCCATCCGGCTGTCCGGCAGGTGCCCACGCCGGTCCCGGTGCAACGCGCACAACAGCGCGCACAGCAGCGGGTAGCCCGCGAGCTTGCGCAGGTGGTGCCGACCTCCGAACTGCTCCAGCAACCGCGCCCGGTATCCCGCCAGCTCGTCCCGCGCCAGGTCGTCGGCCAGTTGCGACCGCATGGCGTCGTGCCACCGCTCCACGAACTCCCGCACGTCGCTCGCCGTCATGGGCTGCAGGGACGCAACGGCGAACCCGTCGCCCGCCAGCCAGTCCGGGTCGACGGCGCTCGGCCGCGACGTCACGACCACCCGCGCCGCCGGGAACGCGAGGATCAGCGACCTCAGCCACTCCCGGGCCTCCTGACGGCGGTGCGGCGCCAGCTCGTCCACGCCGTCGACCAGGATCAACCCCTGGCCGTTCCGCAGTTGCCGCTGCACCCAGCCGGGCGGCATCTCGTCGGCGATGTGCCTGCCGACCTCGGACAGGAACTGCTCCGCCGCGGGCAGCTCGCGGTCGGCGTAGCGGCGCAGCGGGAGGAAGAACGGGACCGTGCCGTTCCACCGGGTCAGCGGCTCGGTGAAGTCGCGCTGCGCGCTGCGGACCGCGATCCACTGCAACAGGGTCGTCTTGCCCAGCCCGGCCTCGCCGCGGATGAAGATCCGGTCACCGGAGGCCAGCAGGTCCTCGACCCGTTGACCGGGCGTGAAGTAGTCGGCGGCGGCCCCGTCAGCGGTCAGGCTGATGTAGGCCACCGACAGCGGGTAGCGGCGGCTGGCCTCCGACAGCGTCGCGCCGAACATCTCGACCTGGTCGAGCGTGCGGGCGACGAGCTGGCGGTAGTCGTAGGAGAAGTCGGTCGAGCTGCGCCGCTGCGGCAGCCGGGCCAGCACGTCCCTGATCCCCGTGACGACCTCGGTCTCCCGGCGCAGGATCTCGGTCAACGCGCTCGGCCCGAACGGCGGCAGCTCGCGGGCGATCTCGATCACGTACCCGGCGCACTCGCGCAGCAGCAGGCCGTAGAGCTGGACGCCGTCGTCGGACAGCCCGTCGGTGGCGTCGGGCGCGCGGTCTCGCAGGTGCCGGTCGAGGCGGCGGGCGTCCAGGTCGGCGGCGAACAGGTCGTCGTCGTCCAGCGCGGCCCGCTCGAACGTCTCCCGCACGGCCTCGATCGCCGCGAGCCGTTCGTGCTCCGGTAATCGGCGGTACTCGGCGTCCACGATCGGCTGCACCCGCTCGACGACGGCGTCGGTGAACTGCTCGCCCATCCGCCGCAGCTTGCGCTGGTCCAGCGCGCCGGTCAGCCGCTTCTCCAGCAGGTCGACGCCGGTGCCACCGACGGCGGCCGTGATCGACTTGTCCCCCAGCCACAGCTTCAGCGCGCTGCGGACCACCGACGCGCCCAGCGGGATCAGCGCCACCTCGATGCCCATCCCCACAGCCTTGCACCCGCCGTCGCCGACGCGCGCGAGACTTGCGGGGACCAGCAGTAGACCGAGCTGAACAGCCGGATGACCGCTTCGGCGGGCACGTCACCGGGCAGCGCGGGCTGTAGGACAGCGTCGCCCACGTGCCGTCATCGGCCCGGGTGGTGTAGGTGAGGTAGCCGATCAGCTCGCCGCCGTGACCCCGCGCCGAGCGGCCGCACGGCAGGTCGAAGCGCTGCAGACCGAGGCCGTGGGCGAAGATCGCGCCGGTGTCCTCATCGGTTGGGGTCGTCGGCGGTGGAGGTCACCTCACCGGCCGTGTTGATGATCATGTGGGTCACGCCGAGCGGGGTTCCGGCGCCCGGGATGAGGTGCGCCGCCCGGTTCGCTGGAAAACGACAGCGGGACGTGCTCGCGGGCGACGCCCCTGGCAGGATCGGGGCGTGAGTGACATTCAACGAGTTGGAGTGGTGGGATCGGGCCTGATGGGCTCCGGCATCGCCGAGGTCTGCGCGCGGGCCGGGCTGGACGTGCTGGTGGCCGAGGTCAGCCCGGACGCCACGGAGGTCGCGCGGGGGCGGATCGCCTCTTCGCTCGGCCGGGGTGTGCGCAGCGGCAAGCTGTCCGCCGAGGACCGGGACGCCGCACTGGAGCGCCTGCGGTTCACCACCGACCTCGCCGACTTCGCCGACCGGAACCTGGTCGTGGAAGCCGTCGCGGAGAACGAGCAGGTCAAGACCGAGGTGTTCGCGACGCTGGACAAGGTCGTCGTGGACCAGGACGCGATCTTCGCGTCCAACACCTCCTCGATCCCGATCATGAAGCTCGGCATGGCCACCGGGAGGCCGGAGCACGTCATCGGGGTGCACTTCTTCAACCCGGTGCCGGTGCTGAAGCTGGTCGAGCTGGTGCCGTCGCTGCTGACCGGCGAGAAGACCAAGGCCAGGGCGGAGGCGTTCGTGACCGGGGTCCTGCACAAGGAGGTCATCCGCTCGCAGGACCGGGCCGGGTTCGTGGTCAACGCCCTGCTGATCCCCTACCTGCTGTCCGCGATCCGGATGCTGGAGTCCGGGTTCGCCAGCGCCGACGACATCGACAACGGCATGGTGCTCGGCTGCGCGCACCCGATGGGTCCGCTGCGCCTGACCGACCTGATCGGCCTGGACACCACCAAGGCGATCGCCGAGTCGATGTACGAGGAGTTCAAGGAGCCGCTGTACTCGCCGCCGCCGCTGCTGCTGCGCATGGTGGACGCGGGGCTGCTCGGCAAGAAGAGCGGGCGCGGGTTCCACAACTACGCGTCCTGAGCCGGACGTCCAGGCAGGGCCGTCGATCCCGGTGATCGGCGGCCCCGTTCGCGCGCGGCTATCACATCGCACCCGCGCCCGCCACCGCCGCGCCGTCGGCGAGCGATTGGCAGAACCGCCCCGAATGGCCGCGCGGCAATAGCGGGCAAGCGTACGACCGTACCTCATGAGAGCGCTGCCACAAAATGCCACGATGCGTCATCGAAGATCGCTCCGGCATTAGTGCGAAAGAATGACAGAGGTCTAGTCAATAGGCCGTTCGGAGCAGCGCTGATTACCGTCCTCATCCTCGTGGGCACTGATCGACAGGACCTGTGAACTGGCTTTAGAGTGCCCTACGTCACGCTACGGCCGGCTGGTGGACAAGATTGCTTCGCCTAGCGTAACTTTCGACTCGCCCCCCACGAGGAGAACCCCGTCTTGGACCCTCAAAACGTATCCATACGCGATTTTACGGGCCGCCAGCTCAGTGCCCTCCTGCATTCTGTGGGCATCACGGAAAACACCCCGAATTCCGTGCGGCTGCTCGCGGACGCGCTCGGCCCCGGTGGTCTGCGCCCGGTTTCCACCACCCCGCTGTGGCCTTCCGACGTCGCCGACGACCACACACCGGTGGAGTTCTCCACGGCGTTCGCGGCGGGTGAGGCCCCGGTCGTCCGCACGATCGTCGAAACCACCGCTACCAGGCCGTCCCGGGCGGCCAACACGTCGGCGGCGCTGGCCGCGCTGGACCGGATGAGCCGCCGCGGCGACGTGGACACCCGCCGTTTCGAGGCGGTGCGCGACCTGTTCCTGCCGGACGACCCGGAACACGACTTCGCTTTCTGGTATTCGCTGGTGTTCCGGGCCGACGAGGCGCCGGCGGTGAAGGTGTACCTCAACCCGGAAGTGCGCGGCGAGGGCGGCTCCGAGGAGTTGGTGCGGCAAGCGCTGGAGCGGACCGGTTTCGCCGCCGGTTTCCCGGTGCTGCGCTCGCACGCGGTGACGAGGCCCGGCCTGGACCGGTATTCCTTCTTCGCGCTCGACCTGGTCGAACAACAGCAGGCCCGGGTGAAGGTGTACATCTCCCACCACGCGGCGGATGTAACGGACGTCACGCTCGCGGCGAAGGCCGCGCACGGGGTCGATGTGGACAGGGTGCCCGATTTCTGCCTGCTCACCGGCGGCCTCAACCGGACGTTCGACAAGCGCCCGCTGATTTCCAGCTACACGTTCCTGGACGGCGACGACCGGGCGCCCAGCGGCTATTCCCTGTACGTGCCCATCCGGGACTACGTGGCCGACGACGAGGAGGCCCGCCGCCGGGTGCTCGCGGTGATGGCCAAGTACGACCTGGACCCGACGCAGTTCGACAACGCGCTGCGCAGCGTCGCCCACCGACCGCTGGACGAGGGCGTCGGCCTGATCGCCCACGTCTCGCTGCGCATGGGCAGGCCGCGTCCCGGCGTCACCGTCTACCTGTCGTCCGAGGCCCACGCCGTGGCCGCACCCCGTTCGATCAGCCTGGCAGGCTAGGAGTCACCATGCCCACGATGGAGCCGTACCGCATCAAGGTCGTGGAGCCCATCCCGATCACCACGCGCGCGCACCGCGAGCGGGCGCTGGCCGCCGCCGGCTACAACCCGTTCAACCTCGCCGCCACCGACGTGACGATCGACCTGCTCAGCGACTCGGGCACCGGCGCCCTGTCCGCCGAGCAGCAGGCGGCGGGGCTGCGCGGTGACGAGACCTACGCGGGTGCGCGCTCCTACTACCGGTTCCGCGACGTCGTCCAGGACTTGACCGGCTACCCGCACGCCTTCCCCGTCCACCAGGGGCGCGCGGCCGAGCGGATCCTGTTCACCGCGTTGATCGGGCCGGGTCGGGTCAGCGTCAGCAACACGCACTTCGACACCACCCGGGCGAACGTCGAAATCCTCGGCGGCAAGGCCGTCGACCTGCCGTGCCGGGCGGCCGAGGACCTGGACGACGACGCGCCGTTCAAGGGCGACATCGACCTGGACGCGCTGGAAGCGATCCTGTCCGGGCCCGAGGACGTCGCCGTCGTGCTGCTCACCATCACCAACAACGGTGGTGGTGGGCAGCCGGTGTCGATGGCCAACCTCAAGGCGGCGGGTGAGCTCGCCCGGCGGCACGGCGTGCCGTTCTTCCTCGACGCGGCGCGCTTCGCGGAGAACGCCTGGCTGGTCACGCAGCGGGAGCCCGGTTACGCCGACCGCACCCCGCGGCAGGTCGCGGAGGAGGCGTTCCGCCTGGCCGACGGGTGCGTGGCGAGCCTGAAGAAGGACGCCATCGTCCACATGGGAGGGCTGCTCGCGATCCGCGACCCCGAGCTGGCCGCCAAGTGCGAGCTGCTGCTGATCGCGACCGAGGGCTTCCGGACCTACGGCGGCCTGTCGGGCCGCGACCTGGAGATGCTGGCCCAGGGCCTGCTGGAGGTGACCGACCCGGAGTACCTGCGCGCCAGGGCCGACGCCACCGCCTACGTCGCGGACCTGGCGCGGGCGGCGGGGGTGGACAGCGTGCGGCCCACCGGCGTGCACGCGGTGTACCTCAACGCCGGGCGGCTGCTGCCGCACCTGCCGCCGAGCCGGTTCCCGGGGTTCGCCCTGGCCACCGAGCTGTACCTGGCGGGCGGCATCCGGTGCGCCGAGCTCGGGTCGCTCTACCTCGGCGAGCTGGACGACGGGGGCGAGCTGCTCAAGCCCGCGCCGTACGAGCTGGTCCGCCTCGCCATCCCGCGGCGGGTCTACACGCAGAGCCACCTGGAGTACGTCGGCGAGACGCTGGCCGGGATCGCGAAGGACCCGGAGCGGGTGCCCGGCTACCGGCTGACGCACGCGCCGAAGCTGTTGCGGCACTTCAACTGCCGGCTCGAACCGGCGGTGTAGGCGGGCCGGGTGACCGCACCCGGTCACCCACCCCCGGCGAGGGCTCCCCGGGCGGGGAGCCCTACGCCATCGCGTCGAGCCGGTCCATCGTGTGCTGGATCAGGCTCACCAGCACCGTCTTGGCCGACTCGCGGTCACGCGCGTCGCACAGCACCAGCGGGATCGCGGCGTCGACGTCCAGCGCGCGCCGGACCTCGTCCACCCCGTAGTTGTGCGCGCCCTCGAAGCAGTTCACCGCGATGATGAACGGGATGCCGCGCCGCTCGAAGAAGTCGATCGACGGGAAGCTGCTGTCCAGCCGCCGCGTGTCGACCAGGATCACCGCGCCGATCGCGCCGAAGGCCAGTTCGTCCCACATGAACCAGAAGCGGTTCTGGCCCGGGGTGCCGAACAGGTACAGCACCACCTCCGGGTTGATGGTGATGCGGCCGAAGTCGAGGGCGACCGTGGTCGTCTCCTTGGACTCCAGGCCGAGCACGTCGTCGACGCCGACACCGGCCTCGGTCAGCAGCTCCTCGGTGTGCAGCGGCGGTATCTCGCTGACCGAGTTGACCATCGTCGTCTTGCCGGTGCCGAAGCCACCGGCGATGACGATCTTGACTGGGGTGGGTACGAGGAGTTCCCCACCCGGCCGCTCAGATTCCACGGACACCGTCCAACACCGCCTGTAGCAGGTTCCGGTCCGGCACCTGCGGGACTCGGGAAGGGTCTCGGATCACGACGTCACCGCGTTGGATGAGGTCGCTCAACAGCACCTTGACGACGACCAGCGGCACGTCGAGGTAGGCGGCGACCTCCGCGACGGACAGCGGGCGGCGGCACAGCTCCATGATCTCCATGTGCTCGACCGACAGCGCGTCCGGGTCCGACGGGGACGGCATCGCGCGCACCTGCGTCACCAGGTGCAGCTCCGGCCGCAACGGGCGGGTCCGGCCGCGCACCATCGCGTACGGGCGGACCAGCGGCCCCGCGGCCTCGTCGTACCACCAGTCCTCGCGGCCCGCCATCAGGAGGACCTTCGAGCGGCGGGCAGGCTCGCCGCGGTCGTGCCGCGCGGCGCCGACGACAGGTACGTGCCGACCCGCTTGACCAGCATGTTCATCTCATAGGCGATCATGCCCATGTCGGAGTCCTCTTCGCCCAGGACCGCCAGGCAGGCGCCGTGGCCCGCGGCGGTGACGAAGAGGTAGGCGTGCTCCATCTCGACGATGGTCTGCCGCACCGCGCCGCCGCCGAAGTGCCGGCCGGTGCCGCGGGCCAGGCTCTGGAACGCCGACGCCATCGCGGACAGGTGGTCCGAGTCGTCCTTCGAGAGCCCTGGTGAACGGCCCAGCAGCAGGCCGTCGGCGGAGAGGACCACCGCGTGTCGCGCTCCGACCACCCGGCCGACCAGGTCCTCCAACAACCAGTTCAGTTCGTTGTGCTGGCTGGTCATGTCGTTCATCGGGTTGCCCTTCCGGTTTCCAGTCGTCCGGCCACTGCTGCTGATCAGGGTTCGAGGTCGTCGGCGGGTGTCCGACGGGCGTCACGCGTGCCCCGTTGGAACGCCGCCAGGCCCTTGCGGACCTTCTCCGCGGACTTCTCGGGATCGACCTCGGGGAGCGGTTCGGGCGAAGGGTGGAAATCGTTGCGCACCAACTGGGGCGCCAGGTTCTGCTGGCGGCGCCTGCGTGGCAGTTCGGGTCGGTCGGCGGCGCCGTTGGCCGACTCCGGCTCATCGGCGGGCCACTCGGCGGTGGCCCGCTTCCGCTGCGGGAGCTCCAGCTCGCCGCTGCGCTGCGACAGGTCCAGCCCGCCGCTCAGTCGTTCGACCTCGGGGAGGGGATCGGAGCTGACCGCGGCCTCGGCCTGCGCCCAGAACCCCTCGAGGTCTCGGGAACCGTCGGGAAACCTGGCGTCTCGCACTGAGTTGTCGCCCTGCTCCGGGATGTCGTGGAAGGTGCGGCGCGGTAGCTGCCGGGTCTCGGCGGGCTCCGTGGCCGTGGTGGGGCCCGCGACGATCGCGGACGGGATGAGGACCATCGCCAGCGTGCCGCCGTAGGGCGAGTCGCGCAGCTCGACGTGGACACCGCGGCGGGCGGCCAGTCGGGCGACGACGAACAGGCCGAGCCGCGACTCGCCGCGCAGGCGCATCGCGTCGAACTCCGGCGGGTCGGCCAGCATCGCGTTGTGCTGCTCCCGGTCCTCGGGGTTGATGCCGAGCCCGTGGTCCTCGATCTCGACCACGATGCCCTGGGGCACCTCGCTCGCGTGCACCTGCACCTGGGACCTCGGCGAGGAGAACGCGGTGGCGTTGTCCACGAGTTCGGCGATCAGGTGGATGGTGTCCGCGACGGCCGCGCCGACCAGCGCGGTGTCCGGGACCGGGTTGACCTTGACCCGGACGTACTGCTCGGTCTCGGCGACCGCGGCGCGCAGCACGTCGAGCAGGCGGACGGGCTTGCGCCACTGCCTGCCCGGCTGCTCGCCGGCGAGGATGATCAGGTTCTCCGCGTTGCGGCGGGCCCGGGTGGCGAGGTGGTCGAGCTGGAACAGCGCGTCCAGCTGCTCCGGGTTCTCCTCCTCGCGCTCCAGCTTGTCCAGGATCTTCAGCTGGCGGTGCACCAGCCCCTGGTTGCGGTGCGCGATGTCGAGGAAGACCCGGTTCACGCCCTCGCGGGCCTGGCTCTCCTTCACGGCCGCGGCGACGGCGGTGTACTGGGCGGCGTTGAACGCGTCGGCCACCTGGCCGATCTCGTCGCTGCCGTAGTCCAGCGGCGGCACCTCGACCTCCACGTCGACGTGCTTGCCCTCGCGGAGCCGGTCGACGATGTCGGGCAGCCGCTCGTGCGCCAGGGTCAGCGAGTCCTTCTTCAACGCCGTGAGGCGGGTGATCAGGGCGCGGTTGACCAGGCGGTTCGACGTGCGGATCGCGATCAGGATGCCGATGATCACGGCGAGCAGCGCGACCAGGCTGCCGATCAGCACGGTGCGGAACTTGCTCTCACCGCGCGACATGGTGACGCCCACCGCGCTCGACGCCTGCTCGCTGACCAGCGCCGTCAGCTCGTCCGAGATCGGGCCGCTGACGTTCTGCCACTCCTGCAGCGACCCGGCGTTGGACGGCTTCGGGCCGTTCTGGATCAGCCTGCCCTCGAACTCGACCAGCCGCTTCCACTGGTCGCCCTCGATCATGAACTGGTAGTGCTCGCGCACCTCGGGCCGGGCGTAGGGGGCGATCGAGTCGTACGAGGAGTGGTAGGCGCCGACCAGGTTGGCGAACTCGATGTGCTCCTCGGGCGAGAACTGCCCGGCGGCCAGGGCGCTCGACGCGAGCGACGTGGCGCGGGACATCCAGTCGGCCGCCTTGAAGTACTCGGTGGCGGTGATGGCGCCCTTGACGGACTCGTGGTCGGGCACCACGCGGGCCTGCACGCTGAACAGCGCGTCACCGGCGTCGAGGAGGCTGTTGTAGTACGTGTAGATCTCGGTCTTGGACGCCCGGTCGGCTTCGAGGGCGGCGCGGCGCTGCGGCAGCTGGTCCAGCAGCACGTTCAGCGCGTTGATCTTCTCGACGATCTCCGGCGGCGCCTGCTCGGCCAGCTCGGTGAACGCCGTGCGCATCTCCTCGACCGCCCGGTCCGTCTCCTCCTGCTGGACCTCCAGGTCGCTGGTGCCGCGGTCGGGCTGGCTCAGCGCCGTCATGCTCAGCTCGCGCTCCTTCTGCAGCGCGGCGAAGGTCTGCACGGCCGGGATCGAGGCGTCCTTGACGCCGACGGCGACGGCGCGCAGGTAGAAGCCGTCGAACAGGGTGTACGACGAGAACAGCGCCCACATGATGAGCAGGACGATGCTGGGGACGACGACGACGCCGGTGAGTCGCGACCGAATCGTCTTGTAGTTCGTCTCCGTGGTGCTCTTCTGCTTCACAGCGCTCCGCAGCCTCGTCCGTTGCCAGGTCAGGCGCAGCACTAGGACCGCTGACTCTTCTTCACCCGATCGGCGATGGAACGGTAACACCCGAAGATCATTATTACGAAGAGGCAGCGATCACTTGCGCGACGCGACGATGAGGTTACCCAGTCGAGTGATGCCCCGAACAGGGGGCCGATGTGAACTTCTTGGCATCGGCCCCCCGACTTTCACGCCTTCGGGACCGATACGGCGTCGTACGTCGTCGTGGGCGTGGGCGGGGTGGTGAACCGGGCGTTCGGCAGGTAGAGCCGGTTGGCGAACGCGGCGACCGTCGTCGGCACGTCGAACCGCTCATCGGTGATCTTTGTCACCAGGGTCCCGCTCGACCCGTCCCGGGACAGCGAGAACACCGCCACGGTGTTCAACCGGTTCTGCACGACGTAGAGCGTGCGACCCTCGACCAGCAACCCGTCTCCGCTGGTCAGCACCTCGCCGCCCAGGTCGACCAGGGTCGTGCGGCCGGACCTCGGGTCGACCCGGTGCAGTTGGCCGGTGTTGCTCTGGACGATCAACAGGGACTTCCCGTCAGGCGTCTCCGCGATGCCGTTGGCGTTGTTCACGCCGGGCGTGAGGACGAAGTCGCCGGACAGCGGAATCCCGACGTGCGACTCGGACAAACCGCCGCGCCGACCGAAGTCGACGCGATAGAGCACCGCCTTGCGCGAGTCGGTGAAGTAGGCGGCGCCGTCGGTGATCACCACGTCGTTGACGAAAGTGTCCGAGTCCGAGGCGAACCGGTACGACTTGAGGATTTCTCCACTTCGCGCGTCGACCACCCGTCCGTCACCACCGGCGCCACCGGCGACGAACAACCTCTTCCGCCGATCGACCTTCAACCCGACCGAAGCCGTCCCGGGCCCCTGGCTGAACACCTCCCCGCGCCCCGTGCGGAGATCGACCCGGAACAGGTCCCCGTCCGCCCGCGACCCGAAGTAGGCGACCGGCGCCCCGCCGATCGCGATGCCCTCCGGCAGGAAGCCGTCGGGCAGGGGGAAGTCGGTCGGGAACGGGTGCGCTTGCGCTGCGGCGGCGGGCGCGGCGGTGACCAGGGAGACCCCCAGCACCACGGCGGCCAGCGCACCGAGTGTGCGAGACATGACCACTCCTCTTCGCTCGTGAACTCGCTCGTGAAACGTCTCCGAGTGTCGCGCAGTGGTCAGCGCGCGCCTGGGCTCCGACAGCTGATCGACAGGACCTTGGACCACGCGCCCACAGTCCCGGAGTTGCCGCAGCAACTCCGGGACTGTGGCACGGCGTCAGGCGCCGCGGTTCACAGGACCTCTGGCGACGCCGTTGATCGACCAGTAGTCGGTCTCATCGGCGTTGATCGACCAGTAGTGGGCCCCGATCGGGTTTGCCGCCATCCCCAGAAGGGTGAGGGAGACGAAGACCCGCTTCACTCGAAGGAACACGATCGATTCCGTTGCCTTCCGCTAATCATCCTTGACCCCCGGCCAACGCCGGAGGTGCGGGAATCCTGGCAGAGCGCTGCTCAGGCTCCCCAATAGGGGTGGAATCGCGCAGGTAGTCCAGATGATCGAAGGCGGGCACGAACCCAGCCACTATCGAGTGATCTCGAGGCCGGAGGGCTACCTCGCTGGTCAGCAGCGGCAAGCCAGCCCGACCGAGACGACTCCTAACGTCGCAAGATACACCCATCCGGATGGTCACCGAAAGTGATCGGACCAGCGGTATGTGCCCCACTCGTGCAGATTGTTCGTCACCCGATCCCTCAAGCGCACACCCAGGCGACATCGACCCTAAAATTGCGGTCTACTCGGTGTTACCCAACCGGATGTCCGTCTTGGTGGCAATGCCCGAGCGAGCGCGTTCGCGCGCTAGGCCGCTTCACCGAGCCTCGCGCTCCATTTCAGGGTGCCCGTCCGTCGACCCCGACGGCTGATGCGGACTCCGCGACGCGGGGACGGTGCGCTCGCCGTCGAACGGGTCGAGCCTCGCCGCCACTGCCGCGGCCCTCGGGTCACCGGCGTCGGCGAAGATCTTGAACGCCTGCGCCCAGCCCTCCAGGGCTGCCGCCCGCGCCTTCGCCGCCCACCTCAGCTCACCGAGCAGGACCAGCGCTTCAGCCTTCGACCTGGAGTTCCCGACGCGGTCGTAGAGCTCGACGGCTCGGCGCGCGCCGTAGGTCGCGCCGAGCAGGTCACCGCCGTCCCGCCGGATCGTCGCCAGGACTTCGCAGGCGTGCGCTGCCACTGCCTGGTCCCTGGTGCGCATGTGCAGGCTGATCGCTCGGTTGACATAGTCCTCAGCGGTGCGCAGCTCGCCCTGCCGCCGGTGGAGCTCGGCCAGTTCTCCGAGGGTGTCCGCCTGACCGGCCAGGTTGCCAAGCCGCTCGCGCAGGTCCAGCGCCCGGTGGAACAGCTTCGCGGCGTCCACGCGGTTGTTCCGGTCCATCGCCACCACGCCCAACCGGTGCAGGGTTCCCGCCTCCAGGTCGCCATAGGCCACTTCGCCGACGATGCTCAAGACCTCTTGGTAGCGAACGACTCCGTCGTCGATCCTGCCTTCGGCGACGTCGACGCGTGCCAGCAGGTGCAGCGACACCGCGATGCCGTGCCCGCTGCCGATCGACCTGGCCATCAGGTGCGCGCGGTGGAAGTGCTTGCGCGCTTCGAGGAACGCGGACTGCTGGAAGTACACCAGGCCGAGGTCGTTGTACGCGGCGGCCTCCGCGTCGCCGTCGTCCTCCAGTTGCGCCGAGCCGACCGCGAGCGTGAGGACGGCTCGGGCCTCTTCGTAGTAGCCGCACCTCCGGAACATGTCGCTGAGCACGTGGGCCATCCGGCACACGCGGGAGTGCATGCCCCGACGCGAGGCCAGGTCGATGACCGCGCAGAGGTTGGCCCGCTCTTCGATGAACCAGTCCTGCGCCCCGCGGTCGTGGTCGAAGTCGAGTGGCAAGACGCCCGCTACCGGATCACCGACCGCGACGCCGCCGCGATACGGGAAAGCCACCGAGTCCGCCGCCTTCGCGGTGTGCAGGAAGAAGTCGACGAGTCGGTGTTCGGCGAGATCGCGCTCCTGCTCCGCTTCGTCCGCTCGCGCGCACTCCTCGGCGTAGTCGCGCAACAGGTCGTGGAAGCGGTACCGGTACAGGGAACCGGGCTGTTCGAGGAGGTGCGCCGACGCCAGCAGTTCGAGGCAGTCCAACGCGATCGACTTGGTCGTGCCGAGGATCGCGGCCACCGCGTCGATGCTCAGGTCCGGTCCGGGATGCAGGCCGAGCAGTCGGAACGCCCGCCGGTCCTGTGTCGACAGCATGCGGTAAGACCACGAGAACACCGTCTTGAGGCTGATGTCCCCACCGGCGCCGTGGTTGCCGAGGTTCAACAGCCGGCGCTCGTCCCCCAGTCGCGCCACGAACTCAGCGAGCGCCGCGCCGGGGCTCGCCGCGATGCGGTGGGCGACGATCTCCATGGCCAGCGGCAGACCACCGCACAGGACGCCCAGGTCCTCCACCGCGTATCTGTCGCGCACCGCCCGGTCGCCGATCCGCGCTTCGAGCATCCGGGCCGCTTCCGACGGGCCGAGGGGTTCCACCGGGAATGCGCGCGGGCCCAGACCCGGCAACCGGTTGCGGCTCGTGACCAGGACGGTGCAGTCGCGCAGCAACGGGAGCAGTGGGGCGACTTGAGGTAGCCCGCGCACGTTGTCCAAGACCACGAGCGCCCGGCGGTCCTGCAAGGTCGACTCCAGCAGCCGCGCCCGCCGCTCGGTGGTGGTCAAGTGGTCCACGTCGATGCCCAGTGCTTCGAGAAAGCGATCGACTACGACGCTCGCGTCCAGCGCCCTGTCCGCCGCGAACCCCTTCAGGTCGCAGTGCAGCGCGCCATCGGGAAACGAGTCGGCCACCCGGTGTGCCCAGTGCAGCGCGAGTGCCGTCTTGCCGACACCCGCCGCACCGTGCAGCAGGACGACACCGGGCCGGGGTTCGCCCCTGGCGCACCCCGTCACCGCGTCGATCTTGGCGAGCAGGGCGTCGCGTCCCACGAAGCCCTCGACGTCGTGGGGCAACCGCCGCGGCGCGGCGGCACTTCGGCCGGACGCCCGTGTTTCCACGCGTGCCGGCTCGGCCAAGCCCTCGTAGAACTTCTTGAGCGTCGCCGCGGCAGCGTCTTCGAACTCGTCTTGGAGACGACGGCGCATGGCGTAGTAGTAGGCGTCCATCTCGCTGCGCAGGTACAGGCCGCGCATGGCTTCCAACCTGCGCATCACCAGCGGCAGGTAGGCCGAGTCGGCGACCGGAAGGCCGTCGATGTGCCCGATCACGCCTCGGAAGTCGTTGTCCGCCAGGAGCTTCACGCACAACGCGTTTTGCATCGGCAGCCAGGTGTTCTCATGGGCCTGGCGACGCCACGCCCGCGCCGGTTCGCCAGGGAGGTCGGCGAGTGGGCTGTCGCCTGCCCAGTACTCCATCGCCTGACGGATCACCCGAAGCGCGTCCCGCGGCTCCGGGACGTCCCGTGACCGGTCGAGCAGCCGGGTCGACAGGAAGTAGTCGACATTCGTCCGAACAGCGGTCAGGCGGTAGCCCCCTTTTCGATTGTCCAATTCCACGCCGGCATTCATCAATTCCAAGGCATGCCTGATCCGACCGGAGTAGTTGTAGAACGTCTGCGCCAGGTTCCGGGGCAGCTTGTCATCTTCGGCCCACATCCACTCAACCAACTCGGAAGTGGTGAACCAGCTGCCTGGACTGGTCAACAGCACCCCGAGCATCCCTCGTGCCTTCGGCGTCGCCCAGCTCTTGTCCAACCGGAAACCGATGCGCAGCCGCGTCTCACCCAAGATCGAGAACAAGCAGGTCACAGCGCCACCCCTCGCTGACGTCCAGTCGGAGTCTGGCGCAGGGCGCAGCCAACGGGCAATTACTGTTGCGAGATCGCTATTCGAGTCCTGACAGAGGTTCGACAGGTACCGGACAGGTCAGCCCGCAATATTGCGGAACCGCCCGCGCAAGTCCGCCTTGAACAGCGGGTAGAGGATTCTGGAAGACCTCAGCGCAGTGCTCCGACAGAGTCGTCGGCGATTCTCGTGCCAACTGTTCGAGCGGCATGATCGGAGGCAACGTGACTGGAGATGCGTGGACGAATGGGCCGATCGGCTTAGGCGCAATGAGCCGGGTGACCAGGACCGGGTGCAAGTCGGTGTTGGCGGTGGTGCCGCACGTGGTGGCGGGAACGCGGCTGGTGGACCTGTTGCCGTTGCTGGAGGCCGACCACCGGGTGCAGGTCCTGTTCACGGTGGAGGGCTCGGTGCACGGGACGGCCGAGTTCGTGCGCGCGCTCGGCGGTCACGTCGTGCCGTGGGAGCAGGCGATCCGGCACCGGTTCGACCTGGTGCTCGCGGCGAGCTTCCGCGGGCTCGACCGGCTGCACGGCGAGGTGCTGGTCGTGCCGCACGGCGCGGGCGCGCTGAAGTCCCGGGCGAAGCCGCGACGGCACGGCGTGGTGCCGTCGCACGGCCTGGCGCGCGAGCAGCTGGTCCGGGACGGCCGTGTGGTCGCCGCGGCGATCGCGCTCTCCCACCGCGACGAGCTGGACGCGCTGCGGGAGTCGTGCCCCGACGCCGAGCCGGCCGCCGTGGTGGCCGGTGACATCTGCCTGGACCGGATGGTCGCGAGCACGCCGTACCGGGAGCACTACCGGCGGGCGCTGGGTGTCGCGGCGGACCGGCGGTTGGTCACCGTCTGCTCGACCTGGACGCCGCACTCCACGTTCGGGGCGCACATCGGGCTCTACCGGGAGCTACTGGCCACGGGGTGCTCGGTGGCCGCCGTGCTGCACCCGAACGTCTGGAGCGTGCACGGCGCCCGGCAGGTGCGCGCCTGGCTGCCTGAAGGGCTGCTGGTGATCCCGCCCGAGGAGGGGTGGCGTGCCGCGGTGGTGGCGGCGGACGTGGTCGTCGGGGACCACGGGTCGTGCACGCAGTACGCGGCGGCGTTGGGCAAGCGGGTGCTGGTCGTGCCGCAGCCCGGTGGTGTGCTGCGCGAGGGCAGTCTGGCCGACCTCGTGTACCGGCTCGCGCCGGTGATCGACCCGCGACGCCCCTCGCTCGACGAGGCCGCCGCGGTGCCCGGCGTGGCGGAGGCGATCAGCTCGTGCCCCGGACGGGCCGGCGCGATCCTGCGGCGCACGATGTACCGCCTGATGGGCCTGTCCGAGCCCGCGCGAGCGGTGCCCGTGTCGCCGGTGGCGGTGCCCCGTGTGGTGGGGTGAGTGGCAGCCGGAGGCGGCAGGCGTCTGGCGGGTCGTCGGAGGGCCTTGGGAGGGGTTCCTGGTCGCCGAGGACGGCGTGGCCACCGAGCGCTGGCTCTCGGTGGCCGACGCGGTCGTCTACCCGGACGAGCGCGACCGGACGCGTTCGGGCACCGGTTGCCCGAGCCGGGTGTACGCCGCCGCCGCGGCCCGCACGTGGTCCTGCTCCTGCTGTCGGTCCCCCCGGCGGGCGGCGACGTCGGCCGACAGCAACAACGCGTCGGCGATGTAGTCGGGCGACTTCGTCTCCGCCAGCACGGGCAGCGCGGCGTCCAGCAGCAGCGCCGCGTCGTCCACCCGGTCCAGCGCGAGGGTCGGCACGGCCCACGCGGTGCGGATGCGGGCCAGTTCCAGCACCTGGCCCAGCTCCGCCATGATCGCGGCCGCGTCGGCGAACGCGGTCAGGGCTTCCTCGTGCCGCCCCAGGTCGGTCAGCGCCTCGCCGATCCTCCGGTGCGCCAGCGCTTCACCACGCCGCCTGCCCACCGCGGCCTCCACGTGGAGTGAGCGGCGGAAGTACTCCAGCGCGTCCTCCGGATCACCCTGGTTCCGGGAGATCCGGCCCAACTGCCGCAACGCGGTGGCGACCGACGCGAGATCACCCGCGCCCTCGGCCAGCTCCAGTGCGCGCGAGGCTTCGCGGGACGCGTCGTCGGACCGTCCCACGTTGAGGTAGCCGATCGCGAGCTGCATGCGCAGCCGGGCCTCCGCGACGGCGTGGTGGTCGAGCCTGGCGGCGTCCGCGCCGACTTCGAAGGCGGAGATCCAGTCGGCGAAGTGGTGCCGGTGGAGGAAGAAGGTGAACATGGTCTCGGCGACCTGCCACGCCAGTGCGTGCCACCCGCGTTCGGCCGCCTCGCGGATGGCCGTGACGAGGTTCGAGCGTTCCGCCTCCAACCAGTCCAGGGCGGGTGCGACGTGGTCGAACACCGTGTCGGCGGACTCGTAGCGCGGTCCGACGCGGGGGCGGTCCGGCGCCACCGCGAGGTCGGCGGCGATCGCCCGGTCCAGGTACCACAGGACGATGCGGCGCACGGCGGCGTCACCTCCGTCCCCCGACGCCTGCTCCGCGTGCCGACGGGCGTGCAGCCGCAACAGGTCGTGGTAGCGGAAGCGCTCGTCACCGACCTCGCCGAGCAGGTTCTTCTCCACCAGGTCGGACAGGACCGGCTCGACGTCCTCCGGAGCCTCGTCCACCGCCGCGGCCGCGACCTCGACGCCGAAGGACGCGCCGGGGTGCAGGGCGCACAGGCGGTAGGCCCTCGCGTGCCTGGGCGGCAGTTCCAGGTAGGACACGTCGAACACCGCCTCCACCGACACCCCGTCCCCCAGGGTCAGGGAACCGAGGCGTTCCGCCCGCAAGGACCCGACCTCCTTCGACAACGAGCGCCGGGGGTGGGTGGACAACCTGGCTCCGACGACGGACAGCGCGATGGGCAGACCGGCGCACAGGTGGGCGAGTTCTCGCGCGGCGTCGGGTTCCGACGTGACACGCGTGCCGACGGCCCGTTCCAGCAACTCCAGCGAGGAGTTCTCGTCGAACGACTCGACCTCCACGAACCGGGCGCCGTCCACCGCGAGACCGCCGAGCCTCCACCGGCTGGTGACGACGACGGCGCTGCGAGGTGATGTCGGCAGCAACGGCCGGACCTGGGTCGCGGAGACCGCGTTGTCCAGCAGCACCGAGATCGACCGGTCGGCCGTCAACGAGCGGAACGCCGCCTGTCTTCGCGCCAGGCCCCACGGGATCTCGACGGCGGGCACGCCCAACGCCAGCAGGAACCACTCCAGCACCTCGTCGGGCGTCGTGGGTTCGTCACCGGTCCGGGCCGCGAGGTCGACGTACAGCTGCCCGTCCCGGAACGTCGTCCGGGAGTCGTGCAGCCAGCGCAACGCCAGCGAGGTCTTGCCCACTCCCCCCGGGCCGCTCACCACGACGACCAGCGGATGCCCCTCGTCCTCCGAGAGCCAGCCGTTCAACGCGGCGAGTTCCTTCCCCCGGCTGGTGAACAGCCTCGGCGACGGCGGCAGTTGGTACGGGATCGCCTGTTGTCGCTCTTGGCCGTGGAAGTGCACCTCCCCGACGCTGCCCGCCTGGACCACCGGTCCGTAGCTCGTGCCCGACATGGAATTGTCGCCGGCTCGCTGCAACGCGCACCCCTCCCCTGGCCTTCCTCCCACAGCAGCAGATGGCAGGTGGTCCCACAACGCACACGAGGGTGACATCACGGGATTCCCGAAGAGCGTGGAAAGACAGGGGTACGGCGTTGATAACGAAACAGTAACGGTCAGGTCGCGGACCGGGCGCGGTACGTATGCCACTGTGTCCGCCGCCCACCGGCGGTCGGGGTTCAACGCACACATGCGCGTACCTACGACGAGGTGACACATCCATGACGCGAAACCAGGGGCGGCACCGCTTCTCGCGGCGCACGAAGCTGACGGCAGGCGTGACCGGGTTGGCGCTCACGATCGGCCTGGCCGTCGCGATCAGCACCGCGGGCGACCAGGGCACCGCCCAGGCGGACGGCGCCGACATCGCCCTGTTCGTGGACATCACGAAGCAGCGGCAGAACGTGAACGCCCCCAGGGCGCAGCGAGGGGCCAGCACCGGCACGTTCACCGTGGACTGCGGCCGCAACGAGAACGGCCACTTCAACCCGGACAACTTCATCGCGCAGCCGGGTGTCCGCAGCGGCGCCCAGCACCTGCACGACTACGTGGGCAACGTGTCGACCGACGCCGACTCCACCAACGAGAGCCTGCTGGAAGCCGACACCACCTGCAAGAACGGCGACAAGTCCACCTACTTCTGGCCGGTGATCCGGATCGACCGGGAGGACGAGGGCGAGGAGCCGGGCGAACCGGCCGCCGCCGAGGTCGAGTGCCCGGACGTCAAGCGCAAGCTGCGCAACGTGCCGCGCCAGGCCAAGGCCGAGGTCGACCGCAACCTCCAGGCGATGCGGGACCAGATCGCCGAGGCCAACGCCAAGCTGAAGGCCGCGGCGAACGTGGACGACCCGGACTTCGTCAACAACGCCGTGCTGCGGCCGTTGCGGGACAAGCGGACCGCGTCGATCGACCGCATCGTCCAGGCCATCGACCGGGTCGGCCAGCGCCCGCGCTGGCTCAGGAGGCTCGCGCCGTGCACGGTGAAGGACGGCGACGCCAACGACGCCAAGGTCGCCGAGGCGGCACGGGAAGCCGAGGCCGACGCGCCGGAGAAGGGTGACGGCAAGAGCGCCAGCGACGAGAACGAGCTGCCCGGCAACGAGGGCGAGATCCAGCGCCCCGAGGTCGTGGACATCACCTTCCGCGGCAGCCCGGTCGGCAAGGTCCAGGCGATGCCGCAGTTCCTCCGCGTCCTCTACGGCGACGCGAAGGTGTCCACGAACGGGCCGAAGAACGCCCGCAACTCCTGGACCTGCACCGGGTTCGAGGACAGGGTGCTGATGGACAAGTACCCGATCTGCCCGGAGGGCAGCAAGGTCAAGCGCGTCCACGACTTCGCCAGCTGCTGGGACGGCCAGAACACCGACAGCGCCAACCACCGCGACCACATCGTCTACCCGGACGGGAGCGGCAGGTGCCCGCGCGGCTTCAAGGCCGTGCCGCAGCTGCGGATCAGCCTGACCTACGACATCCCGCGCGACGTCCAGGTCGCCGGGAAGTACGCGGTGGACGCGTTCCCGCAGGAGGAGCACAACCCGTTCTCCGACCACGACGACTTCGCCAACGTCATGTCCGAGGAGATCATGAACCGGCTGGTGCAGTGCGTGAACTCCGGCCGCCGGTGCAAGGAGTGACGGTCACCGACCTGGCAGTCGCGGTCGGAGAGTTCCGGCCGCGGGACGGCGTCCGACGCTTGTCCTCTGGCAACGGGTGAGGTGAGGAAGAGAGCCGTCCCCGACCCGCGCGGCGGCCGGTCGGGGACGGCCCGTTCCCAGCTTGTTTCACTTCCGGCGCGACGAGGTAACCCCGGGAAGTCTTGATCACTGGGGAGGTTTTCATGGCGCGCATCCGCCCGTCCAAGCCGATGGCGGTCTTCGGAGCGGTGGTCGGCGTGGCGATCCTGGTCTTCGGGCTCGTCAACTTCCCGCTGGACCGGCCGTTCATCTGGCTGTGGCTCGTCGTCGGCGTCGGCGTCATCGGGTTCAACCTGTGGGCGGCGTTCGGCCGGAACGGCGCCACCCAGGTGGTCGAAGAAGACCGCCGCTAGCCGGGGACGGCGGCGTCACGACCCGGCCGACTGGAAGTGCCAGATCACCATCGCGGGCGAACCCGCGCCGGCGGCGTGCTTCGCGGCGGGCACCAGGTCGGCCAGGCACCACGGCCACAGCTCCCAGGGCCTACCGCCGGGAACGGACTCGCCGGGTCCGGCGGCTGAGCCGGTCGCGCGACCGGCAGGAGCGGTTCCTCGCAGCGGCGCACGTGCAGCCCCACCGGCAGCGCGGCACGCAGGTAGTCCCCGACCAGGTGGCGGTACGCGCTCAGGCGGCCGGGTCTGCCGTCCGGGCCGCGGACGGTGGGGTTCGAGCCCTGCGCCACCCGTTCGGGGTGCAGGTCGGAGACGACCAGGTGCCCGCCCGGCCGCAGGACCCTGGCGAACTCCGCCATGACCGGCTTCAGGTCGGGCACGTGGGTCAGCGCCAGCGCGCACACGACCAGGTCGACCTCGGCGTCCGCGACCGGGAGCCGGTGCAGGTCGCCGGGCCGGAACTCGGCCTGCCGCACCCGATCGCGCGCCCGCGCGAGCATGTCCGGCGAGCCGTCCACCCCGATGACGCGGTGGCCGCGCCCGACCAGGAACTCGGCGTGCCGACCGGTCCCGCACGCGGCGTCCAGGGCAACGCCCACGGGCAGCGGGTCGACGATCTCCCTCACCACGGGCCCGTCGACGTCGAAGGCCGAGTTGGGTTGGTCGTACGTCGCCGCCCACAGCCGGTAGCCCTCGACCGCGTCGATCCGGTCGACTTCCACGGCGGCGTCCGCCAACGCCTCGTCGGCGAGCACCTTGCGGATCTCGGCGATCCGCGCCTCCACGAAGTCGCGGTCGAACTCACCGGTGAACGCCCGCATCAACGCGATGCCCTCAAGCCCGAGCAGGTACGCACGCGGGTCCTCGTAGATCACCCGTCGGAGGCTAACGACGCGCCGCCGACAGGGCGACCGACTTACCGGGCCGAGGACTCGTCCGCTCAATCGCCGGTGGCTGCGGACTCGTCCGCCCGGTCACCGGTGGGCGCGGCCTCAGCCCGCCTGCAGCGCCAGGTACAGGTCCACCCGTTCGGCGAAGTTCGACAGGTCCACGCCCAGCAGGTCCTCGACCCGCCCCACCCGGTAGCGCAGCGTGTTCACGTGGACGTGCAGGCGGGCGGCGGCGGTGGTCCACGAGCCCGAGCAGTCCAGGAACACGCGCAGGGTGCCGACGAGGTCCGAGCCGTGCTCGGCGTCGTAGTCCAGCACCGGGCCGAGCAGCCGTCGGCGCAGCGAGCGGCGCAGTTCCTCCGGCACGCCGGCCAGCAGCAGCTGGTGCAGGGCGATCTCCTCACCCGCCACGACGCACGTGCGCCCGGTCCGCCGCTCACCCAGCCTCCGGGCGTGCGACGCCTCCTCCGCCGCGCCGCGCAGCCCGGCGTGCCCGACCGGCGACGAGACGCCGACCAGGACCCTGGCCGACCGCAGCCCCGGCTCCAACGTCCGCAACGCCGACCGGACGCCCTCGACCCACGACCCGGACGGCGCGAGCGCGTACACCTCCTCGCCCACGGCAGCCACCAGGAACCGCGGCACGACCGCCGCCAGCACCTCCTCCACCAGCGCGACGGCGTGCTCGGCCTGCCCGTCCGACACCGACGCCGCCAGCACCCGCAACGGCGCGTCCGGGTCCCACCCGACCGCCGCCACCCGCGCGGCGAGGTCGCCACCGGACAGCACCTGCCGCAGCAGCGGCCCGGCCGCGCGGTTCTCGATCTCCCTCCCCTGCACGACCCGCGCCCGCTCCACGCCGACCAGGCTGGCCAGCTCGGCGGCGACCTCGTCCTGCGTCCGGTCGCCCGAGACGACGAGGATCCACCCGGTCAGCCGGGAGCCACCGCGCGCCGACACCGGCAGCACCGTCGTGCCGCGCACCGCCTTGGGCAGCCGGTCGGCCGACAGGAACTCGCGGACCAGCTCCGCCGCGTCGGGCAGCTCCGGCCCGGCGACCACGTGACCCGTGCACGACAGCACCCAGCACGGCGCGCCCAGCTCCGCCGCACCCGCAGCGACCAGCTCCGACAGCCCACCGCCCTCCGCGACCACGGTCAGCAGCCGGCGGTGCCTGCCGAGCAGCACGCCCGCGTCGCCCACCCGCTCGGCCGCCAGCTCCAGCACCACGCGTTCGGTGATGACCGCGAACGACAGGTCGACCGGGACCTCCAGCAGCGGAACCCCGTGCCGCTCGCACGCCTCGACCAGGGCGACCGGCAGATCA
Source organism: Saccharothrix sp. HUAS TT1 (assembly GCF_040744945.1). Taxonomy (NCBI): domain Bacteria; kingdom Bacillati; phylum Actinomycetota; class Actinomycetes; order Pseudonocardiales; family Pseudonocardiaceae; genus Saccharothrix; species Saccharothrix camelliae. The sequence continues at coordinate 6,684,112 of NZ_CP160453.1, forward strand.
CCGACCTCGGGCGGGCTGGCCGCCAACGCGGCCACCCCCGACGCCGCCAACGAGGCGACGAACTGCTCGCAATCAGCCGCCGCGCGGTGCCACAGCAGCCCGGAGAGCACCAGCTCGCCACCGGACAGGTAGCGGGCCGGGTCGGGCAGTTCGGTGCCGTAGAGCCTGGTCACGGGCCGGTCCAGCGCTTCGGCGCCGATCACCAGGCGGAGCCGGAGCTCCGGCATCCCGAGCAGGCTCCGAACCACCAACACCGGCGCCTCCCGCACGTCACCTCGGGCGTTCACCGTCGTCCGATGGTGTTTGTAGGAAAGCACAAAACCGTCCGCTGTAGGAGTCTGGGATTCATGCGTGATCGCCCTAGCCGATCCCCCTTCCGGATCTGTGTACTGGCGCACACACCGCCACCCACCCACCGAGGTAGCTGATGGATTTCCTCCGTCCCGACACCCTCGCCGAGGCGCTGACCCTCAAGGCGCAGCGCCCGGACGCGGTGCCCATCGCCGGCGGCACGGACGTGATGGTGGAGCTGAACTTCGACCACCGCCGACCCGCGGCCCTGCTCGACCTCACCCGGATCGCCGAACTCCGCGCCTGGGAGGTGGCCGGCGACGAAGGCCGGGGCGGCACGGTGCGCATCGGCTCCGGTGTCTCCTACACCCGGATCATCGAGGAGCTCGGCGAGCGCCTGCCCGGACTGGCGATGGCCTCCCGCACCGTCGGCTCGCCGCAGATCCGCAACCGGGGCACGGTCGGCGGCAACCTCGGCGCGGCCTCACCCGCCGGTGACACGCACCCGGTGCTGCTCGTCGCGGACGCCACTGTGGAGGCGGCTTCCACCAGGGGCACCCGGCTGATCCCGGCCACCGAGTTCTACCTGGGGGTGAAGCGCAACGCCCTGGAGCCGGACGAGCTGATCACCGCGGTCCACGTGCCCGCGACGGGCGCGCCGCAGCAGTTCGCCAAGGTCGGCACGCGCAATGCCATGGTCATCGCGGTGTGCTCGTTCGCCGTCGCCCTGCACCCGGCGCGGAACCTGGTCGCGGCGGCGGTCGGCAGCGCCGCGCCGACACCGCGCCGCGCGTCGGCGGCGGAGGAGTTCCTGTCCGCCGAGCTGACCTCCACGAGCCAGTGGGAGAAGCCGAAACCGCTGCTGGACTCGGTGAAGCGGCGGTTCGGCGCGCTCGTGGCGGAGGCCGCGAGCCCCATCGACGACGTGCGCGGCTCGGCCGCGTACCGCAAGCACGCCCTCTCCGTGCTGGCCCGCCGCACGCTCGACTGGGCCTGGCACGACTACACCGAGAAGGTGGCCTGACCATGCGCGTGAACGTGACGGTGAACGGCGAGCCGAAGCAGGCCGACGACGTGTGGGAGGGCGAGAGCCTGCTGTTCCTGCTGCGCGAGCGGCTGGGGCTGCCCGGGTCGAAGAACGCCTGCGAGCAGGGCGAGTGCGGCTCGTGCACGGTGTACCTGGACGACACGCCGGTGTGCTCCTGTCTGGTTGCCGCGGGCCAGGTGCAGGACCGCGAGGTGCGAACGGTGGAGGGGTTGGCCGAGGGCGACCGGCTCGACCCCGTGCAGGAGGCGTTCGTGGAAGCGGGCGCGGTGCAGTGCGGTTTCTGCACGCCCGGCCTCGTGGTCGCCGCCCACGACCTGCTCGGCCGGGTGCCCCGGCCCAGCGACCCGGAGATCCGCGAGGCGCTGGCCGGGAACCTGTGCCGCTGCACCGGCTACGAGAAGATCCTCGACGCGGTGCGCCTGGCCGCTGCCCGCAAGGCGGACACCGAGGGCGCGACCCGATGACGCCGACCATCCTCGACGGCGTCGCGATCGCCACGGTGGACCCCGCGGGCACCGAGCACGCGTTCGGCCACGTCGTGGTCGAGGACGGCCGGATCACCGCCGTCGGACCCGGCCAGGCGCCCAAGCCGACCGGCCCGCACACCTGGATCGACGGCAGCGGCTGCCTGGTCACCCCCGGCCTGGTCAACACCCACCACCACCTCTACCAGTGGGCCACCAGGGGCATCGCCCAGGACGCCACCCTGTTCGAGTGGTTGACCGCGCTGTACCCGGTGTGGCGCGGACTGGACGCCGGGATCACGCACGCGGCGGCCTCCGCCGGGCTGGCGAAGCTCGCGACCACCGGCTGCACGACCGCCGCCGACCACCACTACGTGTACCCGCGCGAGGGCGGCGACCAGTTCCAGGCGCTGGTCGACGCCGGCAAGCGCGTCGGCATCCGCCTGCACGCCGTCCGCGGCTCGATGGACCGCGGCCGGTCGCACGGCGGTCTGCCGCCGGACAACCTGGTCGAGGACACCGAAGCCGCCCTCATCGCCACCGAGCGGGCCGTCAACGACCACCACGACCCCGGCCCCGACTCACTGCTCAGGGTGGCCGTCGGGCCGTGCTCGCCGTTCTCGGTCAGCCGGGAGCTGATGACCGGAGCGGCGGACCTGGCCCGTGCCAAGGGCGTCCGGCTGCACACCCACCTCGCCGAGACGGTGGACGAGGAGGACCAGTGCCGGGCCGAGTTCGGCTGCACGCCGACCGAGTACGCCGAGAGCCTGGGCTGGCTCGGTGAGGACGTGTGGCTCGCGCACACCGTGCACCTGTCACCAGACGCGGTGAAGCGGCTGGGCGCGACCGGCACCGGCAGCGCCCACTGCCCCACGTCGAACGGCCGGCTGGGCACCGGCATCGCCCCGGTCCGCGACCTGCTCGACGCGGGCGCGCCGGTCGGCCTCGGCGTGGACGGCGCGGCGTCCAACGAGTCCTGCGGAATGGCGGAGGAGCTGCACCAGGCGCTGTTGCAGGCCCGGCAGCGCGGCGGGCCCAAGGCGCTGACCGCGCGCGAGGCGCTGTGGCTGGGCACCATGGGCGGCGCGCGCTGCCTCGGCCGCGACCGGGAGATCGGCTCGATCGAACCCGGCAAGCTCGCCGACCTGGCCGTCTGGCGCCTCGACGGCCTCGACCACGCGGGCATCGACGACCCGGTGGCCGCCCTGGTCCTCGGTCCGACGCCGAAGCTCAGGTCCCTGCTGGTGGGCGGCCGAACCGTGGTGGACGACGGCGAGCTGCGCACCGCCTCGGAGACCGAACTCGCGCGCGACCTGCGTGCCGCCGCCCAGCGACTGAAGGGGACGCGATGAGCCTCACTCCCGCCGAGCTGACCTCCGCCGTGTCCGGCGGCATCGGCGCCAGCCCGCAGCGGCCCGACGGTGTCCTGAAGGTGCGCGGCGAGTTCGCCTACGCCTCGGACCTGTGGCACGAGGACATGATCTGGGGTGCGACCCTGCGCAGCCCGCACCCGTACGCGAGAATCCTCTCGGTCGACCTGACCGAGGCGTTGCGGGTGCCGGGCGTGTACGCCGTGCTGACGCACCAGGACGTGCCGGGCCTGAACCGGTACGGGCTGGAGCACAAGGACCAGCCGGTGCTCGCCGAGGACGTCGTGCGCTACCAGGGCGAACCGGTCGCCCTCGTCGGCGCGGACCACCCGGAAACCGCGCAGCGGGCCATGAAGCGCATCAAGGTCGAGTACGAAGTCCTCACCCCCGTCGTGGACATGGAGACGGCGGTGGACGACACGCCGCTGCACCCCGGCGGCAACCTGGTGCGGCACGTGCCCGTGCGGCGCGGCGACCAGCACGCGCAGGCCGAGGTGGTGGTCACCGGGCGGTACGAGGTCGGGATGCAGGACCAGGCGTTCCTCGGACCCGAGTCCGGCCTGGCCGTGCCCGCCGAGGACGGCGGCGTGGACCTCTACATCGCCACCCAGTGGCTGCACGTCGACCAGGGCCAGGTCGCGGCGGCCCTCGGCCTGCCCGCGGAGCGGGTGCGGCTGACGCTGTCCGGTGTCGGTGGCGCGTTCGGCGGGCGCGAGGACCTGTCCATGCAGGTGCACGCCTGCCTGCTGGCGCTGCACACCGGCAAGCCGACCAAGATGGTCTACAACCGCGAGGAGTCGTTCTACGGCCACGTGCACCGGCACCCGGCGGTGCTGCACTACGAGCACGGCGCGGACCGCACCGGCAAGCTCGTGTACGTCAAGGCGCGGATCCACCTCGACGGCGGCGCCTACGCCTCCAGCACGTCGGCCGTGGTGGCGAACGCCGCGACGCTCGGCATCGGCCCCTACGACGTGCCCAACGTGACGGTCGACTGCTGGGGCGTCTTCACGAACAACCCGCCGTGCGGCGCGATGCGCGGTTTCGGCGCCGTGCAGGCGGGCTTCGCCTACGAGTCGCAGATGGACAAGCTCGCCGAAGCGCTGGGCATGGACCCGGTGGACGTGCGGATCGCCAACGCGATGAGCGAGGGCTCGGTCATGCCGACCGGGCAGGTGGTCGACTCGGCCGCGCCGGTCGCCCAGCTGCTCAAGCTGGTCAAGGACAAGCCGATGCCGCCGCTGTCCACCGCGGTCGACCTGCGGGAGATGCCCGGCGGCGTCTCGAACACCACGCACGGCGAAGGCGTGGTGCGCGGCGTGGGCTACGCCGTGGGCATCAAGAACATCTGCTTCTCCGAGGGCTACGACGACTACTCGACCGCGCGGGTGCGGTTGCAGGTCATCAACGGCGAGCCGGTCGCGTCGGCGCACACCGCGGCGGCCGAGGTCGGCCAGGGCCTGGTGACGATCATGCAGCAGATCGTGCGCACCGAGCTGGGCGTCCAGCGGGTGACGATCCTGCCGATGGACACCAGCATCGGCAACGGCGGCTCCACCTCCGCGTCCCGCCAGACCTACGTGACCGGCGGCGCGGTCAAGGCGGCGTGCGCGGCCGTGCGGGAGAAGCTGGTCAAGCTCGCCGGCGGGCGTGACCCGTCCACCGCGGACCTGGCGGACCTGCTGGGCGACGAGGTGGTCGACGAGACGGTGGAGTGGCGGCACCGGGCCACCGAGCCGATCGACCCGGAGACCGGGCAGGGCAACGCGCACGTCCAGTACGGCTTCGCCGCGCACCGCGCCGTGGTGGACGTGGACGTGGAGCTGGGCCTGGTGAAGGTGGTCGAGCTGGACTGCGCGCAGGACGTGGGCAAGGCGCTGAACCCGCAGGCCGTGCTGGGGCAGATCCAGGGCGGGTCGGCGCAGGGCCTCGGGCTCGCGGTGATGGAGGAGATCCAGACCTCGGGCGGCAAGGTGCGCAACCCGTCGTTCACCGACTACCTCATCCCGACCGTGCTCGACATGCCGCCGATGAGCATCGACGTGCTGGAACTCGCCGACCCCAACGCCCCCTACGGCGTGCGCGGCGTCGGCGAGCCGCCCACCATCTCGTCCACCCCGGCCATCGTCGCGGCCATCCGCGCCGCCACCGGCCTGGCCCTGACCCGCGTGCCCGTGCGACCGGAGCACATCACCGGCACCTGATCCCCGCGCCCGCCACCCTCGCCACGACCGCCGTGGCGGGTGGGCGCACGCCCTGAGGAGCACCCCATGACCACGTCCGTCTCCCCCGACCACGCCTGGCTGCGCGAGTCGATCGACCTCGCCACCCGCAACGTCGCCACGGGCGGCGGCCCGTTCGGCGCGGTGATCGTCCGGGACGGCGGGGTGATCGCGACCGGCGCCAACCAGGTCACGTCGACGCTCGACCCCACCGCGCACGCCGAGGTGGTCGCCATCCGGGCGGCCTGCCGGGCCGTCGGCGACTTCCGGCTCGCCGGTTGCGTGCTGGTGTCGTCGTGCGAGCCCTGCCCGCTGTGCCTGTCCGCCGCGCTGTGGGCGCGGGTGGACCGGGTCGTCTACGCCGCCGACCGGCACGACGCCGCCGCGGCCGGGTTCGACGACCGCGAGTTCCACGAGCTGTTCGGGCGGCCTCGTGAGACGTGGGGCATGCCGGTGGACCGGATCTCGACCGGCGAGGACAACGCCCCGTTCACCGCGTGGTTGTCCCGGGCAGATCGGGTCGACTACTAGGCGGTGGCGGCACGGGAAGCGGTGGCGGAGGAGGAGAGGGGCCCGAGGGCTGGGGACTTGGCGGGCGTTCGTCATGGACACAGGTTCGGCGGAAGTCAAGGCAGCCGCAGCAACTTCTTCGCTGGCTGTGGACAACTGCCCCTGCGGGGTCCTCCGGACCGGTGCCGGAATCTCCTGTGTCCAGGACGGTAGGCGCCGCCTCCACAGTGGAACTACCTGCGATATCACGTCACGACTGGCGATACGCAGCCCGTCCGCGGACCTGTGGACAAGTGTCAAGCGCCCAGCAGACCCCGCTCGTAGGCCATCGCGACGGCGGCAGCACGGTCCTTCACGCCGAGCTTCGTGTAGACGTGCACCAAGTGCGTCTTCACGGTCGCCTCGCTGATGAACAGCTTCGCCGCCGCCTCCCGGTTCGTGCACCCGCGCGCGATCAGGCCCAGCACCTCCACCTCGCGGTCGCTCAACGGCTCCGCCGCGGGTTGCCGCACCTGCCCCACCAGCCTGGTCGCCACGGACGGTGACAGCACCGCCTCTCCCCTGGCCGCCGAACGCACCGCCCGGAACAGCTCCTCACGCGGGGTGTCCTTCAGCAGGTACCCGGTGGCACCGGCCTTGATCGCCGGTAGCACGTCACTGTCCGTGTCGTACGTGGTCAGCACCAACACCTTGGCCGGGCAGCCGCGCAGCCGCTCGATGGCCGTGACGCCGTCCACGCCGGGCATCCGCAGGTCCATCAGCACGACGTCCGGCAGCAGCGCCCGCACCACGGTCACCGCCTCGCCGCCGTCCGCCGCCTCGCCGACCACGTCGACGTCACCCGCGCTCGCGAGCATCCCGCGCAGCCCGTCACGCACGACCGGGTGATCGTCGACGATCACCACGCGGATCACCGGGCCACCTCCGCCGGGATCGCGGGCACCGAGGCCGACACCGCCGTGCCACCGCCCGGCTCGGACTCCACGACCAGCTCACCCGCCAGGCGGGACACCCGCTGACGCATCCCGACCAGCCCGAACCCGTCCGTGCGGAGCTCCGGGTCGAAGCCCGCGCCGTCGTCGCGCACGTCCAGCGTCACCACGTCCTCCATGTACGACAAAGTCAACCCGACCCGCGAAGCGCGCGCGTGCTTGGCGACGTTCGACAGCGCCTCCTGCGCGGCGCGCAGCAACGTCACCTCGACCTCGGGGTGCAGAGCGCGCGCCGTCCCCGTCGTGCTGATCGATGCGGCCACCCCGGTGTGGTCCGTCCACCCCGCCGCGACCTCGGCCAACGCGTCCGGCAGGTTCGCGCCGTCCAGCGCGGGCGGGCGCAGGGCGTGCACCGAGCGGCGGGCTTCGACCAGGTTCTCCCGCGCCAGCCGCAACGCCGTTTCGACGTGCCGCGGCGGGTCCTCGTCCGACTGGAGCTGGGTGATGATGCCCGTGAACCCCTGGGCGAGGGTGTCGTGGATCTCCCGCGCCAGCCGGTGCCGCTCGTCCAGCACGCCCGCCTCGTGCGCCTGGACGAGCAGCTGGGCGTGCAGGCCCGCGTTCTCCTCCATCATCGCCGCCATCTCGGCGACCATCTCCTTGCGCCGCCGGGACTGCTCGGAGGTGACGTGGCCGACCATGGTGAACGTGCAGGCGATCGTCACGATCACCAGCACGACCCCGAGGTAGATCGCGATCGGCCCGACCCGGGCGGGCGGCAGGCCGCCGTGCAGCGACGTCGCCGCCAGCACGCCGTTGGCCACCACGCCGGCGAACTTCCACCGGCCGGGCAGCACCTCGAACGCGTAGACGTACCCGGCGAAGGAGTAGAACCCGAACAGCGGGTCGCGCAGCCCCAGCACGGCGTACGCGACCAGGACCCCGATGAAGAACACCGCCATCAGGCCGGTCCGCGAGCGCCAGCCCGGGTGCAGGGTGAACCACCACAGCATCCACAGGCCGGCCGCCACCGCGATGCCGACGTTGACCGCCTCGGTCTGCCACGGGTCCGTCCCGATCACCAGGTACATCGTCGTCGACAGCACCAGGACCAGGTACGGGATGGCGCGGGCCGCGGCGTCGAGCCGGCGCTCCCACCCGTCGAGCGCGTCCGTCACGCCTGCTCCCCTACTCCCAGCGGAACGACTTCGCCGCGACGGTACCCGCCGCCAGCGCGATCAAGGCGAGAATCCCCAGCTGGAGGGGGTCCGGCGCGGCTCCGAGCCACGCCTGCTGCAGCGCCTCCACGCCCGGCGGCAGGTACTCGCCGACGCGGTTCAGGAACTCCGGCAGCAGGAACCGGGGCAGGTAGGCCCCGCCGAAGAACATCACCAGCATGAACACCACGGCCGCCCAGCCGCCCGCCGACCGCGCGGTCGGGGCCCAGGCCGCGACCAGCAGGCCCAGGGCGGACAGCGACACCATGCCCAGCAGGCACGTCACCAGGAAGCCGAACGGGTGGTGCGGCAGGTCGATGTCGAACACCAGCCGGCACACCGCCATCAGCAGCACGACGGAGATCACGCCCGCGATCAGGTTGACGACCACCTGCGCCACCAGCAGGCGTGCCGGGTGGACGGGGGTGGTGGAGAAGCGGCGCAGCACGCCCTTCTCCCGGTAGGTGGCGACGGTGGCGGGCAGCTTGTTCAGGCCCAGGAACGCCAGCGCGATCACGACCAGAGTCGACACGTAGCCGTCGATGAACCGCAGGTCGCCGAACTTGGGGTCGGGCGTGCGCAACGCGGGGATCGCGCCGAGCACCAGCAGCAGGATGGTCGGGAAGAAGACGGCGAACACGACCATGCTCGGCTCGCGCAGGAACAGCTTCCACTCGGTGTTGACGATCTTCAGCATCTGACTACTCCGTGAGCGCGCGGCCGGTGAGGCGGATGAAGGCGTCGTCCAGGCCGGCCTGCTCGATGCGCAGGTCGGCGGCGACGACGTGGTTGCGGGCGAGGACCGACGTGACGGCGTGCAGCAGGTTCCCGACGCCGGTGACGACGAGCTGCGGCCCGTGCCGCTCGACCTGCGTGACCTCGGGCAGCTCCTCCAGCAGCCGCACGTCCAGCGGCGTGGTCGGGCGGAACCGGACCCGCTGCTCGCCGTCCAGGCGGGAGACCAGCCCGGCCGGGCTGTCGACCGCGACCAGCCTGCCCGCGTCGATCAGCGCGATCCGGTCGCACAGCCGTTCGGCTTCTTCCATGAAGTGGGTGACCAGGACGACCGTGACGCCGGCGTCGCGGATCTGCTCGACCAGGCTCCACGTGTCGCGGCGCGCCTGCGGGTCCAGGCCGGTGGTGAGCTCGTCCAGCACCGCGACCCTGGGCTTGCCGATCAGCGCCAGCGCGATGGAGACGCGCTGCTTCTGGCCGCCGGAGAGCTTGCGGTACTCCGTCTTCGCCCGGTCGGCCAGGCCCAGCCGTTCCAGCAGGTCACGCCAGTCCGCCGGGTCGCGGTAGAAGGAGGCGTAGAGGTCCAGGGCCTCCCCGACCCGGATGCGGTCCGGCAGTTCGCTCTGCTGCAACTGCACGCCCAGTCGGGCGCGCAACGCCGCCCGGTCGCGCCGCGGGTCGAGGCCGTCGACCGTGATCGTGCCGCCGTCGGGGGCGCGCAGGCCCTCCACGCACTCGACGGTCGTGGTCTTCCCCGCCCCGTTCGGGCCGAGGATGCCGAAGATCTCCCCCTCGTCGACGGTGAACGACACACCGTCCACCGCGACCTTCCGGTCGTACCTCTTGACGAGGTCGACCACCTCGATGATTGCCATGCCACAAGCGTCGTCGCGGGGACGTCCGCCGGGATCCCACGGCAGGTCAGACCTCGCATCAACCGATCGGTTGACTCTCCCGTAGACCGCTCCGGGACCCCCTGAGGGAGGTACCTGAGCGTTGAACTCGGGGGTCCTGAACGTAGGACACGGTGGTCGGGAACGTAGGACACGCGGGACGTGGAGGTACGACTCGCGCGGGGGTCAGGGGATGGTGATGGCTTTCATGCGGTCGATCTCGTCGGTCTGGGAGGCGGAGACGTCGTTGGCCATCTCCTCGACCCGGACGTCGGTGCCCGAGGACAGCACCTCGATCGCCATCCGGAGCGCGCCCTCGTGGTGGGCGATCATCAGCTGGAGGTAGAGCCGGTCGAAGTCGGCGCCGCTGGCCGCTTCCAGCGCGGCCAGCTGCTCGTCGGTGGCCATGCCGGGCATGGCGGCGTGGTCGACGTCCGGCAGTTCGCCGCTGTGACCGTGCGCGGGGGCCTTCTCGGCGTACTGGCGCCGCCACTGCTCCATCGCGGCGATCTCGGGGCCCTGGGTGTCGTAGATGCGCGAGGCCAGGCCGCGCACGGTCTCGTTCTGCGCGCGCTCCGGCGCGAGCGCGGACATGTCCAGCGCCTGCCTGTGGTGCACGATCATGCGGGCCACGTACTCCAGGTCGGCCTCGCTCGGCGCGACCCAGCGATCGGTGCCGAAATCCTCCGGCGACATCGTTCGCGCTTGCTCACCGGGCCCTTGCGGCACGATGATCGGTGACTGGTCGTCCGACTGGGCCGTGCACCCCGCGAGGACGGCGATCAACAACGCGACGAACCCGATCCGCATCCCGCTACCCCCTAGAGCCTCCGGTGGCCGCCAACGTACCCGGCGACCTCAGCAGCCGGAAGCAAGAAAATACCCGACGGATGGGTCTGGTCCTTAGCGTTGCGAACGGGTGATACTGCGCACCCCGCACTGGGTTGGAAGGGGAACCTGAAGTGGAACCACGCGATTCGACCCGCCGGCGCAGGACGCCGGTGGCGGTCATGGGGGCGTTCGCGCTGAGCCTGTCGGTCCTGGCCTGGGCGCCCCAGGCGACCGCGGCGCCGGACGACGCCGACCTGGCCGGGCTGTCGGAGACCCAGCTCTCGAGCCAGGAGCAGCCGGCCACCGGCATCCCGGGCGTCGACGAGATCCGCAACAGCCGCAACGTCAAGCACCTGGCGAACCTGCCGAAGCCGGAGCCGTTCACCGAGTCCTCGACGTGGACCGACCTGGCGTTCCAGAACGGCTACGCGTTCGACGGCAACTACGACGGCTTCGTCGTCTACGACGTGCGCAACCCGCGCAAGCCGACGGTCGTGAGCAAGGTCTGGTGCCCCGGCTCGCAGAACGACATCTCGGTCAAGGACAACCTGCTGTTCCTGTCCACCGACTCGTCGCGCAGCGACAACTCCTGCAGCAGCACCCCGCTCTCCGCGACCAACAAGGCCGCGTGGGAGGGCATCAAGATCTTCGACATCAGCGACAAGAAGAACCCGAAGTACGTCGCCGCGGTCGAGACGAAGTGCGGTTCCCACACGCACACGATGGTGCCGGACAAGCGGGGTCGGGACGTCTACCTGTACGTCTCGTCCTACGGCCCGTCCGCCGGCTTCCCGGACTGCCAGCCGCCGCACGACCTGATCTCGGTCGTCAAGGTGCCGCTGAAGAACCCCGCCGCGGCCTCGCTGCTCTCGGAGACCGTGCTGTTCCCGGACGGCGGCAACCCTGGTCGTGAGGGCACGATCGAGCAGGGCTACGTCCGCGCCACCTCCGGTTGCCACGACATCACCGTGTACCCGTCGAAGGACCTCGCGGCCGGCGCCTGCATGGGTGACGGCGTGCTGTGGGACATCTCCGACCGCGAGAAGCCCCGCGAGATCAGCCGCGTGCAGGACAACGTGAACTTCGCGTTCTGGCACTCGGCCACCTTCAACAATGCCGGCACCAAGGTCGTCTTCACCGACGAGCTGGGCGGCGGCGGCGCGCCGACGTGCAACGAGACGATCGGCAAGAACCGCGGCGCGGACGGCATCTACGACATCACCGGTCGTGGTGACGGCCGCGAGCTGGAGTTCCGCTCGTACTACAAGATCTCCCGGACCCAGGGTGACACCGAGAACTGCGTGGCGCACAACGGTTCGCTGATCCCGGTGCAGGGCCGGGACATCATGGTGCAGGCGTGGTACCAGGGCGGCATCTCGATCTGGGACTTCACCGACTCGCGCAACCCGAAGGAGATCGGCTGGTTCGAGCGCGGCCCGCTGCCGGACGGCAAGGGCGGCGGCTCGTGGTCGGCCTACTACTACAACGGCTACATCTTCTCCTCCGACATGGCCAAGGGCTTGGACGTGCTCGACGTCCGCGACCCGAGGACGTTGACCGGGAAGCTCGTCCGCGTCGGCGAGTTGAACGTCCAGACGCAGGGCTCCTACCGGGACCTGTTCCCCAGGTAGTCCCGTAGGACCGAGGAACACCGGAGGGCCCGTCGCGCGCAGCGGCGGGCCCTTCGCAACCGGTCGCGCCCGGTGCAGGAGCCGCCGTAGTCGCCGTAGTAGAGCCCGGACGGCTCCTTCAGCTCGTCAGGGATGTCGGCCCACGTGCGCACCTGGTAGGGCGCGAACACGTCGGTTTTGGCCAGCGCCACGTTCAGGCCGAGGTCGAACACGTCCGGCGCGCGGTCGCCGCCCTTGAGCCGCTTGGCGGGCGCGACCAGCTCGTCGAACCCGCCGAGGTCGGCGGCGGACTTCGCGGTGGCGGCGGGGGTGTCGCTCGCGGCGCCGTCCTCGGGCGGCGGTGTGCCGCAGGGCCGCGACCAGCGCCAGCGCGGTGACGCCGACGCCTGCCGACCGCAGGATTCGGTTGTGGTCCACGTCGAACCTTCCCCGGGTGGGGCGGGGGTTTGTCCGCGGACGACCAGAACGTTCGGACCAGCGGAGGATTCAGGACGCTGCGCGGTTGTCAAGCGACAGTGTTCTGACTGAGACCCGCACGACTGCTCGGACGAATTCCGGGTGGTCCGGAGGTCGCCGTTCGGTTAACGCGGACTTCGTCCGAATAGACCCGTATCAGCCCAGCTACTGGGCCGTCCGGACGCTGCGACGGCGTCGCCGGTGACCCTCCGGATCGCTTCGGTGCGCCATTGGGGCGGCGTTTCCTCGGAAACGGCTGAACCGCGGACCCGATTTCTGCCCATTTGACTACTCGCATTTTTCGGGTCGGTAACGCGGTTCGAGACGGCCTCGACATCCGGTTGTCACGTGACGGAAATGCCCGAAATGACTCCCCACCACCCGGAAGGGCAGATCCATGCGTCACCGAAGAAGATCCCTGTGCCTGGCCGCCGCGGGCGCGCTGCTGCTCCCCCTGATCGGCGCTCCACCCGCCTCCGCCGCGCCTGTACCCGGCGAGGACGTGCTCTACACCCTGGACGCCGACTTCGACCAGGGCGTGCTCCAGGACGTCAACCACGACTCGCCCAACAACAACCAGCTGCAGCTCAACCGGCAGACGGTGTTCTTCCCCTACGTCAACGTCGCCGCGTCCGCGCGCGGCACGATGATCCGCATCGACGTGGACACCGGCGAGATCCTGGGCGAGTGGCAGTCCGCACCGGACGGCCAGGGGCGCAACCCGTCCCGCACGACCGTGGACAAGCTCGGCAACACCTGGCTGTCCAACCGCAACGAGGCGTCCGGCGGTCAGGGCTCGGTCACCCGCGTCGGCGTGATCCGGGGCGGCACCCGGGTCGACGCCGACGGCACCGCCAACCCGGACGGCGCCTACCTCCAGGGGCCGTTCGGCTACAACACCTGCGTCGACCGCGACAACGACGGCCTGTTCGCCACCTCGCGCGGGTTGGGCGACATCCGGCCGTGGACGAACGCGGGCGGCGTCGACTCGGATGGCGGCGTGGCGACCGCGGCCGACGAGTGCCTGATCACCTACAGCCGGGTCGCGGGCACCAACACCCGCACGGTGGCCGTGGACTCGGACAACAACCTGTGGACCGGCGGGTCGAACACGCAGCACCAGCTGATCTCCGGTGTCGACGGCTCGGCGCTGACCGCGCCGGTGAGCTTCGGCTGCGGCGGGTACGGCGGCCTGGTCGACCAGGCGGGCACGCTGTGGTCGGCCCGGTACGGCAGCAACCTGCTGCGCTACGAGCCGGACAGCGGCACGGGCGCGTGCCTGGACACCTCGCACGGCGACTACGGGCTCGGCATGGACCCGCAGACCGGCGAGATCTGGCACACCGCGGTCAACAGCGGCGTGGTGGTGAAGCTCGACGCCGACGGCAACGTGCTGGGCGCCTTCCCGCACGGCAACCCGCGCTCGCAGGGCGTCGCGGTCGACACCGAGGGCAACGTGTGGGTCGCCCACTCGCTCGACGCCGGCACCACCACGGTCGGCCACCTGCGCACCGACGGCACCTACGTCGGCAACGTGACCCTGCCCGGCGGCGACGGCCCCACGGGCGTCGCGGTCGACTCGAACGGCAAGGTGTGGGTCGCCAACATCAACTCCAACAACGCCCAGCGGATCGACCCGGACGCGGGTCCGATCGGCGGCGGCGGGTTCCCGGTCGGCGCGGTCGACCTGACCGTGGACCTCGGCGCGGGCGCCGGTCCGTACAACTACAGCGACATGACCGGTTCGGTGCTCGGCGAGATCACCGCGCCGATCGGCACGTGGGCGGTGGTGCAGGACGGCGGCGTCGCGGGCCAGACCTGGGGCACCGTCACCTGGAACACCGAGGCGCAGGGCGCCGTGCCGCCGGGCACCTCGATCACGGTCGAGGCGCGCACGTCCGACACCGAGGCCGGGTTGGCGGGCGAGGCGTTCACCCCGGTGGCCAACGGGGTGGAGTTCGCCCGGGTCGGCCGGTACATCGAGGTGCGGGCGACGTTGACCGCGAGCCCGTCCGGCGACACCCCGGTGCTGTCGGACCTGCGGATCACGACGTCGGAGCGGACCGGCGTGTTCTCCTGCCAGGCGACCGCGCTGAACCTGGCCGGGATCGTCGTGGCGCAGGCCAACCCGCCGGACGTGCCGTGCGTGGACGACGCGGAGAACGTGGCCAACGTGAACCTCTCGGCGGGCATCCTGACCGTGCGGGCGAACGCGTTGACCGCGAGCACCAACCAGACCCCGGACGACCTGCTCGCCCTGCCGCCGGCGCCCGGTGACGGCTCGGTGTCCAACGCCCGGGTCGACTACACGCGGATCAGCAGCCTGCTGGTGACGATCGAAGTGGGCGTCATCGAGGCCAACGCGTCGGTGACGTGCGACGCGAACCTGAACCCGCGGTTCGCCGGTTCGTCGCAGATCGCGAGCCTGCGGATCAACGGGGTCGCGGTGAACGTCGGCAGCGCGCCGCTGACCATCCCGCTGGTGATCGGCTCGCTGCAGCTCAACAGCACCACGACCACGCCGACCAGCGTGGTGCAGCGGGCGTTCGCGCTCGACACCCTGTTGACCGACGTGGTCCTCGGTGAGGCGAAGGCCAACATCGAGCCGACCGAGCCCGGCGGCAGCCCCTGCCGGGTCTGAGGTCCGCACCCCACTAGTAGCCGTACTATATGTAGTGCGGCTACTAGTGGGGGCTCTTCATGACGCGGAAGTTGCTGGTCTGGGCGCACGTCGTCTCGTCCACGGGCTGGATGTTCATGGCCTTGGCCCTGTTCGTGGTGGTGGACCACGCGCTGTCCGCACCCGGTCGGCGCGCGGCGTTCGACGCGGCGCTGCTGCTGGACGTGCAGGTGCTGCAGTTCATGGCCACCACGTCGGCGTTCAGCGGGTTGATGCTGTCCGGCCTGACCGCGTGGGGCTACTTCCGGCACTGGTGGGTGCTGGTCAAGTTCGTGATCACGTTCACCCAGCTGTACGTCGGGATCTTCGTGCTCAGCCCGAACCTGCACCCGGACGGCTCGCCGCTGCTCATGCGGGTCGGCTCGCTGCTGATGGCGTCGGCGCTGGCCTGCCAGGTGTGGCTGTCGGTGGCCAAGCCGTTCAAGCGGACGCCGTGGGCGGCGCCGACCAAGCCGAGGACGGCGCCGCCGTGGGGTTTCGCGCTGTGCCTGGCCGTGCCCGCGTTCGACTACGCCTTCGGCCAACTCGTGCTGGGCACGGGGGTACCGGCGATGTCGCTGCTGGTGGTGGTCGCGTACCCGGTCGTCCGGCGGGTCCGGCGGGTCCGGCAGCCCAGGCTCGCCTGAGCCGCCGGGTCCTCGGAGCCGGGAGTCCCCTCAGAGCCTGGGGTCCACCGGCTCCGACTCCAGCGCCAGCACCGCGAACACGCACTCGTGCACGCGCCACAGCGGTTCGCCGCGGGCCACCCGCTCCAACGCCTCCAGGCCCAGCGCGTACTCGCGGAGGGCGAGCGAGCGCTTGGCGCCCAGACCGCGCTTGCGCAGCCGCTCCAGGTTCTCCGGCTCGGTGTAGTCCGGGCCGTAGATGATCCGCAGGTACTCGCGCCCGCGCACCTTGACGCCCGGCTGCACCAGGCCGCGCTCACCGCGCACCAGGTTCGCCAGCGGCTTCACCACCATGCCCTCGCCACCGGCCGCGGTCAGCTCCTCCCACCAGCGGACGCCCGCGGCGACCTGCTCGTCGTCGGTCGTGTCGACCACCAGGTTCCTGGTTCGGGTGAACACCTCGCCGCCGAGGCGCCCGAGCACGTCGAGGTGCCACGAGTGGTCCCGGTCGTGGAACGTGCGGCCGCGCGCGGCCAGGAGCTGGAACGGCGCGACGCTGACGCCGGCCAGCCCGTCGGTCGGCCGGACGTACCGCAGGTAGGCGTCGCGGTAACCGGTGGCGTTGGCCAGCCTGCTCTGCGTCCGCGCCGGCAACCCGCCCATGTCGATGCCGCGCGCGGCGGTCCGCGCGAGCACGTCCACCGCCGCGCCGAGGGCCCCGGTGGCCGCCGCGCCGACCGACGCGTACTGCTCCCTGATCAGCCCGGCCGCCTTGGCGTTCCACGGCAGCAGCTCGGTGTCGAGCAGCAGCCAGTCGGTGTCGAACTCGTCCCACAGGCCGGCCCTCGTCACCTCCTCGCGCACCCGCGCCAGCAGCTCGTCGCCCAGCGGCGGGTCGAAGAACGCCCGGCCGGTGCGCGTGTGGACCACACCGCCGCCGTCCCGGCGCACCAGGACCACCGCGCGCGACCCCATGTGCTTCTCCTCGCAGATCACCTCGCGCACGCCCGCGTTCCGGTACTCCGCGAAGGCGTCCTCGGGGTGCTCCAGCACGTCCGGCCGCCGCGAGGTGGCCGTCGGCGCCATCGTGGGCGGCAGGTACAGCAGCCGGCGCGGGTCGACCGCGAACCGGCTCATCACCTCCAACGCCGACGCCGCCTGCTCCGGGCGCACCCCGATCCGGCCGCGGTGGGCCGTCTCGACGAACCGGCGGCCGGTGACGTCGGACAGCGCCGGCACGTCCGGATCACGCTCCGGCTCCGGCGCGACCAGCGGGCGCACCGGCTCGTACCAGACCTCGCGCGCGTCGACCGACACGACCTCGCGCTCCGGGTAGCGCAGCGCGGTCAGCTTGCCGCCGAACACCACGCCCGTGTCCAGGCACAGGGTGTTGTTGACCCACTCCACCTCGGGCGTGGGCGTGTGCCCGTAGAGCACTGTCGCCCGGCCCCGGTACTCCGCCGCCCACGGGTAGCGCACCGGCAGGCCGTACTCGTCGGTCTCGCCGGTGGTGTCGCCGTACAGCGCGAAGCTGCGCACCCGCGCGGACGCGCGGCCGTGGAACTTCTCCGGCAGGCCCGCGTGCGCGATCACCAGGTCGCCGCCGTCGAGGACGTAGTGCGCGACCAGGCCGTCGCAGAACCGCTCGACGCGGGCGCGGAACTCCTCCGGCTCGGCCGCGAGCTGCGCCAGCGACTCCGCCAGACCGTGCTTGACCTGCACGTTCCGCCCGCGCAGGGCGCGCACCAGCTTCTGCTCGTGGTTGCCACAGACGGCGAACGCGTGCCCGGCCTCGACCATGCCCATCACCAGGCGCAGCACACCGGGGGTGTCCGGGCCGCGGTCGACCAGGTCGCCGACGAACGCCGCCCGCCGCCCCGTCGGCGGGACGGCGTCCACCGGGCGGCCGTCCTCGTCGCGCACCAGCGCGTAGCCGAGCGCGACGAGCAGGTCCTCCAGCTCCGCGCGGCAGCCGTGCACGTCGCCGATCACGTCGAACGGCCCGGTCTCGTGGCGCAGGTCGTTGAGCAGCCGCTCCGGCACGATCACCGCTTCGTCCGCTTCGGATTGCGAGCGCAGCACGTGCACCCGCTTGAAGCCCTCCTTGCCGAGGAACTTCAGCGACTTGCGCAGCGCGGCCCGGTGCCGCCGCACCACGTGCGGGCCGAAGTCGCGGTCCGGCCGGGCGGCGTTGCGCGCCAGGCACACCTCCTCGGGCGGGTCCAGCACGATCGCGACCGGCAGCACGTTGTGCGCACGGGCCAGCTCGACCAGGTGCGCGCGGTCGGCCCGCTGCACGTTCGTCGCGTCGATGACAGTGGTGCGGCCCGCGTCCAGGCGCTTGCCCGCCACGAAGTGCAGCGCCTCGAACGCGGCGGCGGACGCCGACTGGTCGTTCTCGTCGTCGGCGACCAGGCCGCGGAAGAAGTCGCTGGACAGCACCTGGGTGGGCGCGAAGTGCCGGCGCGCGAACGTCGACTTGCCCGATCCGGAAGCGCCGACCAGCACCACCAGGCACAGGTCCGGGATGGTGAGCTCCATCAGTTGTCGTCCCCCAGGTCGAAGACCGCGAGTTGCGTCGGCGCGCCGCGTTCGGCGTCGACCGGTCCGATGGGCAGGTGGCGCACGGTGTAGCCGCGCCGCTGGGCCACGCCGCCCGCCCACTCCCCGAACTCGGCCCTGGTCCACTCGAAGCGGTGGTCGGAGTGCCGGTGCCTGCCTTCTGGCAGCGTCTCGAACAGCGCGTTGTACTCGACGTTCGGCGTGGTGACCAGGACCGTGCGCGGCCGGGCCACGGCGAACACCGAGTGCTCCAGCGCGGGCAGGCGGTCCGGGTCCAGGTGCTCCACGACCTCCATCAGCACGGCGGCGTCGTAGCCCTTCAGCTCCGGGTCGGCGTAGGTCAGCGACGACTGGCGCAGCGTGAGCCGAGCCCGTTGGCGGTCCGACATCCGGTCCACCTTGAGCTTGCGCTCGGCGGTGGCGAGGGCCTTCACCGACACGTCGACGCCCTGGACACGGGTGAACTCGGGGTTCTCCAGCAGGGCGCGCAGCAACGCGCCGCCGCCGCAACCCAAGTCGAGGACGCTGCGCGCGCCGGCCTGCCGGAGCTGGTCCAGGACCGCGTCCCGGCGTTGCGCGGCCAGCGAGACCTCGGGCTCGGCGAGGGCGTTGTCCAGCTCCTCTGGCTCGACCTCCTCCACGTCGGCCAGCCGGGACAGCGCGGACTGCACCAGCGGGCGGCGGCGCATCAGGTAGCGGGTGGTGATCAGCTCCCGGTCCGGGTGCGCGCCCAGCCACCCCTCCCCCGCGCGCAGCAGCTTGTCCACCTCGTCCTCGGACACCCAGTAGTGCTTGTCGCCGTCGAGGACGGGCAGCAGCACGTAGAGGTGCTTCAGCGCATCGGACAGCCTGAGGGTGCCGGTGAGCGTGACGTCGGCGTACCGCGAGTCCTCACCGCTGCCGTCGCCGAGCGGGACGGGCGTGGTGGTCGTGGTCCAGCCCAGCGGCGTGAACAGCCGTTCGACCAGGCGGTGCGGCAGGACGGGCACGTGGACGGTGAGCGGGATCGGGGTGTCGGCGACCTCCTTGCGGCTCTCGCTGCGGCCGTTCATGGCGGTCCGGAAGACGGAGCCGAGCGCGACGGTCAGCAGCGAGCCCGCGACGTAGGGGCGGTCGTTGACGTACTGGGTGAGGGTGCTGCCCGGACCGCGCACCAGCGCGACCGGGTCGACCTCCAGCAGGAGGGCGACCGTGCACTCCTCCTCGTCCGCACGGGGGTAGAAGACGTGCGCGACGCCCGAGGAGGTGGTGAACGACTGCGCCCGCTCCGGGTGCTTGTGCAGGAGGTGACTGAGGTCGGTCGCCGGCCGGTGGGTCGTGGTCAGGGTGAGGAGCACGCGGTCCAGTGTGGACGACCGACACCCCCTCCCGCCGCCGAATTACCGGGCTTTCACTGTGAAAGCCCGGCGGGCCCGCAGGTGCTAGCTTCGGGGCACGCCGCCTTTTCCAGCGAAAGGCAGAAGTGTGAAACGTCTGGTTCCCCTGGTCGTCGTCGGACTGCTCGCGACGACCGTGACGCCCTCCGCGTCCGCCGACAGCCCGCGGGCCACCGGGGTCGCGGTGACGGTGGCCCGCTTCGCCACCCCGGACACCGCCACCCGGGCCTTCACCTACGACCCGGCGCTGATCGCGCCCGGCGCGGCGGTGGTGGTCGTGGCCACCCCGGTGCGGCGCTCCACGAAGACCCTGCTCACCGTGTACGGCCTGGTCCCCAACCGGACCTACGGCGCCCACGCGCACCAGCTGCCGTGCGGCGCGCTGCCGACCGACGCCGGCGCGCACCACCAGCACGTGGTGGACCCGGACCAGCCGTCGGTCGACCCGGCCTACGCCAACCCGGAGAACGAGATCTGGCTCGACTTCACCACCGACGACCGGGGCCGCGCCGTGGTCGGCGCGGTCGTGCCGTGGCGGTTCGCCGACCGCCGGGCGGGCTCGGTCGTGGTGCACGCCCAGCGCACGGCCACCGAGCCCGGCAAGGCGGGCACCGCGGGGCCGCGGGTCGGCTGCGCGACGGTGGCGTTCTGACCTGAGCACCGGTGGGGAGGCCGGCCCGGTGGGAGCCGGGGGTCGGCCTCCGCGCCGGGTCGAGGTTGCCAAACCGGCAACAGGGTTTGCCACTTCGTCCGGACCACGCGCATCGTTGGTCGCGGAGGTGGTCCTGATGACCCTGGAGCTGGACAAGAGCTACGACGTGGTGGTGGTCGGCGGCGGAGCCGCCGGGCTGAACGGCGCGCTGATGCTGGCGCGGTCACGGCGGTCGGTCCTGGTGGTCGACGCGGGCGCGCCGCGCAACGCGCCGGCCGAGGGCGTGCACGGGCTGCTGGCCCGGGACGGCGTGCCGCCGTCCGAGCTGCTGGAACGCGGTCGGGCCGAGGTCCGCGGCTACGGCGGCCGGGTGGTGACCGGCCGGGTCGACGCGGTGACCCGCGAGGGCGACGCGTTGACCCGCGAGGGCGACGCGTTCGCCGTGGCGCTGGCCGACGGCCGCTCGGTCCGCGCCCGCCGGCTGCTGGTGACGACCGGCCTGGTCGACGAGCTGCCGGACGTGGCCGGCCTGCGCGAGCGGTGGGGCCGCGACGTGGTCCACTGCCCGTACTGCCACGGCTGGGAGGTCCGCGACCAGGCCATCGGCGTGCTGGCCACCGGTCCGATGGCGGTGCACCAGGCGTTGCTGTTCCGGCAGCTGAGCGCCGACGTCACGTTCTTCGCGCACACCGCGCCGCCGACCGCCGAGCAGGCCGAGCAGCTGGCCGCGCGCGGCGTCGACGTGGTGACCGGCGAGGTCGCGGCCCTGGAGGTCGTCGGCGACCGGGTGGTCGGCGTGCGGCTGGCCGACGGCCGGGTCGTCGGGCGCGAGGTGGTCGCGGTGGCGACGCGGATGGTGGCGCGCGCCGGTTTCCTGGCGGAGCTGGGGCTCAAGCCGGTGGAGCACCCGTCCGGGATGGGCGAGCACGTCCCGGCCGACCCGACCGGCCGCACCGACGTGCCCGGGGTGTGGGTCGCGGGCAACGTCACCGACCTGTCCGCCCAGGTCGGGGCCTCCGCGGCGGCGGGCGCCGCCGCGGGCGCCCAGATCAACGCCGACCTGGTCGCGGAGGAGACCCGGCGGGCGGTGGACGCCCGCCGGGACCCGTTCTCCGCCGAGTCGGAGGCCAGGGTCGCCGAACTCGTGGCGGGTGACCGCCGCCACGGCCTGTGACCCCGGACGACCGCCGGGCCGGGGCTCACCCCCGGTTCGGGGTCACCGCCTGGTCGGTGGTCGCGGCCGACACGCGCCGGGAGATGACCATGCCGAACAGCGCGGCGGTGATGAACATGACGAACCCGTAGACCACCGACGGCATCGCCATCTCGGTGTTGTTGAGCAGCGTCGGGCTCATCCCGATGGCGATCGACAGGGTGGCGTTGTGCAGGCCGATCTCGAACGCCGAGGCGATCGACTCGCGCCTGCCGACCCGCAGCAGCCGCGGCCCGAAGTAGCCGACCGACATGCTGAACAGGTTGAACAGCACGACCACCAGGATGACCTCGCCGAGGATCGCGAACACCTCTTCACCGAGGCCGCTGATCACGCTGGTGATCATCAGGAGCAGCACCACGACCGACAGGATCTTCACCGGGCGCTCCATGCGCTGGGCGAAGTTGCTGAACCTGGCCCGCACCGCCATGCCGACCGCGATCGGGATCAGCACCATGGCGAACACCTGGACGACCTTGTCGAACTGCAGCCCGATCGAGCTGTCCGCGCCGAGGAAGCCCGCGACCGACAGGTTCACGATCACCGGCAGGGTGAACATCGCCAGCACCGAGTTGACCGCGGTCAGCGAGATGTTGAGCGCCAGGTCGCCCTTGAACAGGTGGCTGTACAGGCTGGCCGTGCTGCCGCCCGGGGAGGCGGCGAGCAGCATCATGCCGATCGCCAGCTCGGGCCGCAGCCCGAACACGACCACCAGGCCCAGGCAGATCGCCGGCAGCACCAGCATCTGCGCGACCAGGCAGACCACCATCGCCCGCGGGTACTTCACCACCCGGCGGAAGTCCTCCAGGGTCAGGGTGAGACCGAGCCCGAGCATGATGATGGCCACGGTGATGGGAAAAAGCAGGAGTACCGTGGAGTTGTTCATGACCCACCCAGCCTTCCGCTCGATGTGAGGTGCCTGATCCTCACACCGGGGGGTGGCTCGGTTCTTCTTCCGACGTGCTCAGTGCGCGCCCGCGCCGCTCACGTCGAGCGGCGCGGGCGCGTCACCGGTCAGTCGTTGCCGGCCTCCAGGGCCGCGTGGTCCAGCAGCTCGTCGTCGGGCACCTCGCCGCGGGACGCGATCGCCTCGGCGCCGCCCTCGGGCATCGTGCCGATCAGCTTGGTCGGGGTCACCGGCGTGGCGCCGATCAGCGTCGACTGCCTGCTGCCGACCATGCCGAGCCCGGCGTACTGCTCCAGCTTGGCGCGCGAGTCGGCGATGTCGAGGTTGCGCATGGTCAGCTGGCCGATGCGGTCGACCGGCCCGAACGCCGAGTCCTCGGTGCGCTCCATGGACAGCTTGTCCGGGTGGTAGCTGAACGCGGGCCCGGTGGTGTCCAGGATCGAGTAGTCGTCACCGCGCCGCAGGCGCAGCGTCACCTCGCCGGTGATCGCCATGCCCACCCAGCGCTGCAGCGACTCGCGCACCATCAGCGCCTGCGGGTCCAGCCAGCGGCCCTCGTACAGCAGCCGGCCCAGCTTGCGGCCCTCGTTGTGGTAGGACGCCAGGGTGTCCTCGTTGTGGATGGCGTTGACCAGCCGCTCGTAGGCCGCGTGCAGCAGCGCCATGCCCGGCGCCTCGTAGATGCCGCGGCTCTTGGCCTCGATGACCCGGTTCTCGATCTGGTCCGACATGCCCATGCCGTGCCGACCGCCGATGGCGTTGGCCTCCAGCACCAGGTCCACGGCGGAGGAGAACTCCTTGCCGTTGATCGTCACCGGCCGACCCTGGTCGAAGCCGATCGTGACGTCCTCGGTGGAGATCTCCACCGACGGGTCCCAGAACCGCACGCCCATGATCGGCTCGACGATCTCGATGCCCGCGCCGAGGTGTTCGAGCGCCTTGGCCTCGTGCGTCGCGCCCCAGATGTTGGCGTCGGTGGAGTACGCCTTCTCCGTGCTGGACCGGTACGGCAGGTCGCGCGCGAGCAGCCACTCCGACATCTCGGTGCGACCGCCGAGCTCGCCGACGAACTCCGCGTCCAACCACGGCTTGTAGATCCGCAGGGCCGGGTTGGCCAGCAGGCCGTAGCGGTAGAACCGCTCGATGTCGTTGCCCTTGTAGGTGGAGCCGTCGCCCCAGATCTGCACGTCGTCGTCCAGCATCGCGCGCACCAGCATGGTGCCCGTGACCGCGCGGCCGAGCGGCGTGGTGTTGAAGTAGGCCCGGCCGCCGGACCGGATGTGGAACGCGCCGCAGGCCAGCGCCGCCAGGCCCTCCTCCACAAGGGCCGCGCGGCAGTCGACCAGGCGGGCGATCTCCGCGCCGTAGACCGCGGCCCGACCGGGCACGGAGGCGATGTCGGGCTCGTCGTACTGACCGATGTCCGCGGTGTACGTGCAGGGCACGGCGCCCTTCTCACGCATCCAGGCCACCGCCACGGACGTATCGAGACCACCGGAGAAGGCGATGCCGACGTGTTCGCCGGCGGGGAGGTAAGTGAGCACCTTGGACACGACTAGAAGTATGCACGACGCTGCATGACCATTCATAACCGGGGGTCGAAGTCGCCCCGTCAGGGGTGGTGGCGACCCGCGCGCCCGGGTCGGCGGCCTTCGTTCGACCACCGACCCGGGCTGCCCGCCACTCGCGTCGCGGACCTGCTCAATCGCCCTTCACGTTGACGATCTGCCGCAGCGTGTGGCGCACCTCCACCAGGTCGCGCGCGTCCCGCATCACGACGTCGATGTCCTTGTACGCCGCCGGGATCTCGTCGATGAACGCGTCGGTGTCCCGGTACTCGATGCCGACCATGGCCTGGCGCAGGTCGTCCCGGTTGAACGCCTTGCGCGCGGCCGTGCGCGAGTACTCACGGCCGGCGCCGTGCGGCGACGAGTTCAGCGCGACCCGGTTGCCCTTCCCGACCACCACGTACGACGCCGTGCCCATCGAGCCGGGGATGAGGCCGGGCCGCCCCTCCTCGGCGTTGATGGCGCCCTTGCGGGACAGCCACACCTGCTTCCCGAAGTGCGTCTCCTGCTCCGTGTAATTGTGGTGACAGTTCACGACCTCCCGGCGCTCCACGTCGCGGCCCGTCCACTCGGCCACGCAGTCGACCACCCGGTCCATCATCTCCTCGCGGTTCAGCCAGGCGAACTCCTGGGCCCAGCGCATCTCGCGGATGTAGCGCCAGAACTCGTCCTCGCCCTCGACCAGGTAGGCCAGGTCGCGGTCGGGCAGGCTGATCCACCGGCGCTCGCACTGCTCGTGGGCGATCCGGATGTGCTTCTGGGCGATCTTGTTGCCCACCCCGCGCGACCCGGAGTGCAGGAACAGCCACACCTGCCCGGCCTCGTCCAGCGTGACCTCGATGAAGTGGTTGCCGCTGCCGAGGGTGCCGAGCTGCAGCTGCCAGTTCGCCGCGTAGTCCCGCGGCTCGAACCGGGCCTGCTCGGCCCGCGCGGCGAGCGCGTCGACCCGGTCGCGCGCCGTGCCGGTGAGCCGGGTGTTGTACTTCCCGGCCGACAGCGGCACGGCGTTCTCGATCGCCACGCGCAGGCCGGCGAGCGGGCGCGAGCGGAAGTCGTCGGCGGTGAACTGGGTGCGCACGGCGATCATGCCGCAGCCGATGTCCACTCCGACGGCGGCCGGGATGATCGCGCCCAGGGTGGGGATGACGCTGCCGACCGTGGCGCCCTTCCCGAGGTGCGCGTCGGGCATGAGCGCCAGGTGCGGGAAGATGAAGGGCAGGCGCGAGGTCTTCTCCGCCTGCTCGCGGGTGCCCGGGTCGAGGATGGACGCCCAGTTCACCAGTCGCTCGTTGATCTGCTCCACGCGCCAAAGCTAGGGGTCGGCGAGCCGCGCCGCGAGCGAGATTCGCTCGGTTTGTCGGTGGTCGCCGGTAACTTGTCAGCCGTGAACGCTCGGGAACGCATCCAGGAACTCGCCGACCAGGTCGTCGTGCTGCGTGACGCCTACTACCGCGGCTCGCCGCTGGTGGCCGACGCGGAGTACGACGCCATCGAGGACGAGCTGCGCGGCCTGGTCGAGGCCAACCCGGAGCTGACCCCCGACCCGAACCCGCTGGAGCAGGTGGGCGCGCCGGCCGTGCTGCACGCGCCGATCAGGCACTCGCGGCCGATGCTGTCGCTGGAGAAGGCGACCAGGCCGGAGCAGGTGGTGGCGTTCTTCGACCGCTTCCCCGGCCAGCCGGTGGTGGTCATGCCGAAGCTGGACGGGCTGTCGCTGGCCCTGGTCTACGAGGACGGCCGGTTGACGCGCGCGATCACGCGGGGTGACGGCACGACGGGTGATGACGTCACCTTCCTGGTGCGGGCGTTGACCGACGGGGTGCCCGACCGGGTGAACGCGCCGGGTCGGGTGGAGGTGCGGGGCGAGGCGGTGATGCTGCGCTCCACGTTCGCCGCCTACAACACCGCGCACCCGGACAAGCCGCTGATCAACCCGCGCAACGCCGCCGCGGGCACGTTGCGCGCGAAGGACCCGGCGGTGGTGGCCGAGCGGCGCCTGCGGTTCTTCGCCTTCGACCTCGACACCTCCGAGGGCGGGGCGGCGGCCGACCTGGAGCACGGGTTGCGCGCGCTCGGGTTCGGCGTCGCGGACATGCGGCACTGCGACGACGCGGAGGCGGCGCAGGCGGTGATCGGCGGGATCGAGACCGGGCGCAACGACCTGGACTACGACTTGGACGGCGCGGTGCTGCGGCTGGCGAACCGGGACGCCTTCGCCGCGGCGGGCACGCGGTCGAGTTCGCCGCGCGGGGCGCTGGCGTTCAAGTTCGCCGCCGAGGAGAAGACCACGGTGCTGGCCGACGTGGTGTGGGACGTGGGCAAGACGGGCAAGATCGCGCCGGTGGCGCACCTGGAGCCGGTGTTCGTGGGCGGCACGACGGTCACCAGGGCCACGCTGGCCAACCAGGAGGTGATCCGGGCCCGCGGGATCAGGATCGGCGACACGGTGCTGGTCCGCCGGGCGGGTGACGTGATCCCGTTCGTGGCCGGTGTGCTGGACGAGTCCAAGCGCACGGGCGAGGAGCGGGAGATCGTGCCGCCCGACGCGTGCCCGTCGTGCGGCCACGGGTTGACCGAGCAGGGCAACAGCCGGGAGCTGTTCTGCACCAACGTGGCCTGTCCGGCGCAGACCGTGCGGCGGTTGATCCACTGGGCGTCGCGAGCGGCGGCGGACATCGAGGCGGTCGGTCCGGTGTGGATCGAACGGCTCGCCGAGGCGGGGCTGCTGGAGAACCCGTCCGACTTCTACACCCTGACCAAGGAGCAGCTGCTGGAGTTCGACCGGATCGGCGAGACCTCGGCCGCCCGGATGATCGACTCCATCGCCGCGAGCCGTGCCGTGGGCCTGCGGCGGGCGTTGATCGGCCTGGCGATCCCGATGGCGTCGGAGGGCACCGCCACCCGCCTGTGCCGGGCGGGCTTCGGTTCGCTCGAAGAGGTGGCCGACGCCGGCGAGGAGCGCCTGGTGGCCGTCGAGGACATCGGCCCGAAGGTCGCCGCCTCGCTGATCGAGCACCTGACCCGGCTGCGGCCGGAGCTGGAACGGCTGCGCGAGCGGGGGGTGTCGCTGGACGTGCGGGAGGAGGACCTGCCGCCGGTGGTCGCCTCGGACGCGCCGCTGGCCGGGAAGACGGTGGTGGTCACCGGCGCGATCAACGACCCCCGTTCAGGTGAGAAGGTGCCCCGGCCCACGTTCCAGCGGCTGTGCGAGAAGGCGGGCGCGACCACCGCGTCCTCGGTGTCGGCGAACACCGATTACCTGATCACGGGGGCCGACGTCGGTGCGAGCAAGCTGACGAAGGCCGAGAAGCTGGGGGTGGAGGTGGTGGACCAGGGGGTGATCTGGCAGCAGCTGATCGCCGCCGGGATCGCCTAGCGCGCCGACCGGCCGCCGAACCCCGCGCCCGGTGGGTGGGCTCGGGGAGATGGACGTCGCGCGGCAGGGGGTGGGGCGGCAGGTCTGGCCGGTGGGTTTGGCCGGCGGCGGGGTTCAGGTGAGGCGGGTGGCGCGGTTGTCGGTGCGCAGTCGGTCGCGGCTCAGGGCGGGGCTGCCGCCGGGGGTGCCGGCGGCCAGGCCGGTGAGCTGTTCGCGGGCGCAGTCGGTGCTGGTGAACCGCGGTGACCAGTCCAGCTCGGTGCGCGCTCGCGACGTGTCCACCAGCGGTGACCGGGTGCCCACGTCGAACCAGCCCGGCGACATGCCGATCGCCCGCAGTCCCCACAGCAGGCCCACGGTCGAGCGCATCACGGTCGCGGGCACGGGCACCGCGCGGGCGTCCACGACCCGGGCGAGGTCGGCGGCGGTGAGGACGTCGGCGGCCAGGTTGTAGGCGCCCCGGCCGCGGCGGCGCAGGATTCGGACGATCGCGTCGCCCACGTCGTCGGCGTGCACCAGCTGCACCTTCATGCCCGCCGGGAGCGGGAGGAGCGGGAGCTTGCCGTCGCGCAGCAGGCGGATCAGCCACTGCGGCACCAGCGGGTCGAAGAACAGGGCCAGGAAGCTCGCCGAGGCCGCGCTCTGGGCGACCAGCGTCGGCCGGATCGAGGCGACGGCGGTGTCCGGGTTCTCCTCGGCGAACCGGCTCAGCGCCGCCTCGACCTCGGCCTTGCCCGTGCCGTAGACCGAGCCCGGGATGCCGGTGGCGGGCCAGCTCTCGGCCACCGGCCGGTCGCCCGCCGGGGCGTACACCGCGATCGACGACCCGTGCACGACCTGCGGCACGTTCGCCCGGCGCGCCGCCTCCAGCACGGCCGCGGTGCCCTTGTGGTTGGTGCGGTGCAGCCGTTCGCCCTGCCTGATCGGCTGGAACATCCACGCCAGGTGCACCACGGCGTCCGCGCCGACCATGGCCTCGTCCAGCACGTCGCGCGCGCTCTCCTCCCCCAGGTCGCACGACAGCCAGGTGACGCCGTCGAACGGCGGCACGTGGCCGGGCGCGCGCCGGCAGATGCCGACGACCTGGTGGTCTTCGCCGTCGGCGGCCAGCGCGCGCAGCACGCCGCTGCCCACGTTGCCCGAGGCCCCGGTGATCACGACTCGCACGGCGGGTTCTCCGTCCACTTGGGATCTCCCGCCGGGCTACCCGACCGGGAGGCGCCCAACCTCACCGGATCGGGTCACGCAGGCTGAGGCTCCACCGGCCGGTGCGCTCCACCGCGACGGGCGCCACCGCCACCGGTGGCCGCAGGCCGCGGCTGAGCAGCCGCAGGCGTTGACCGGCACGCCGGTAGAAGCGCAGCTGCACGCGCCGGCCGAACGCCCGCCACCCCCACCGCATCCACCACGGCGCGCGGGGGTGCAACTGCGAGTGACTGCGCGCGCTGAACTCCACCTCACCGGTCAGGTGATCCTTGACCAGTTCGTAGTCGACCCGACCGCGTTCCAGGTGACCTTCCAGCGTCTCGTAGCTCCAGCCCCACAGCGTCCGCTCGGCGGAGGCCTCGTCACGCACGTCGGTGACCCGGACACCCATCAGGAACCGCAGGCCGGGCAGCCTGGCCTGGAGCACCATGTCCCGGCCGAGCAGGTCGGACCCGGCCTCGTAGTAGGCCCGGATGATCTCGGGCGGGGTGAACTCGTAGTCCGCGACGAGCCTTCGTGCCCGCTGCCACAGGCCGTCGGGCTCGGGCGGTCCGGGCGCCTCCCGCCCCAGCTCGTGCCGGTGCACGTCGAACGTCCACCACGGCTCCCGGACCTCCGCCGGGTCGTAGTTGAGCCCACGCCCACGCAGCTCACGCAGCAACGGCCCGATCTCGGCCCGACCCGACAAGGTCACCCGCACGACGACTCCTCGACATCCCGGAGCACGTGGGCTACCCGCCCGCGCCCGCCTCAACCGGCCGGGCGCGGGAGCGCGGCGGGCGGTCGTTATTCGATCGCCGGCGCCCGGTCCGGTACGGCAACATCGATCGCGCCAAGGTGCCCCCGAAGGGAGTCGGATGGCTGCGCCAAGGTCTGGTGAAACCCCGAACAACCGCAAGAAGGCGGTGCTGCTCGCTTTACGCCTCTACAGCCGGGAGCTGTGGCGCCACCGGTCGCTCGGGGTGGGCGCGCTCGTGCTGCCCGCCCTCGGCAACACCTGCCTGCTCTACCTCGCGCCGCTGGCGGTCGGCGCGCTGGCGGGTCGGCTCGCGGGCGGTGGCGACACCGGTCTCACCGCCGTGCTGCCGTACCTGCTGGCGTTCGTCGGGCTGATGCTGTTCGCGGAACTGCTGTGGCGCGTCGGCGTGCACTGCCTGAACCGCACGGACGCGCGCGGCATCGAGCACCTGTCGATCTTCGGCATGGACGCGCTGCTGGCCAAGGACGCGGCGTTCTTCCACGACAACTTCGCCGGATCGCTCACCAAGCGGGTGCTGAGCTTCTCGGGCCGGTTCGAGGAGTTCGTGGACACGATGGCGTTCAAGATCGGCGGCAACCTGATCCCGCTGGGCTTCGCGTGCGTCGTGCTGTGGACCTACCACCCGCTGCTGGTCGTGGTGCTGCTCGGGCTGATCCTGGTCACCGGGTTCGTGGTCGCGCCACTCGTCCGCCGCCGCCAGCAGCTGGTCGACGAGCGCGAAGCCTCCTACGCGCGGGTGTCCGGCCACGTCGCGGACACGCTGTCGAACATGGAGACGGTGCGGGCGTTCGCCGCCGAGCGGCGCGAGGGCGCGGAGCACCGGGTCCGGACCGCCGAGAACCGGGTGCTGGCGCTGCGGTCGTGGGACTACGGCAACCTGCGCATCGACACCGTGGTCGCGCCGCTGTCCGTGCTGACCAACGCGCTCGGCCTGGCCGTGGCC
This sequence comes from Saccharothrix sp. HUAS TT1, assembly GCF_040744945.1. NCBI lineage: Bacteria > Bacillati > Actinomycetota > Actinomycetes > Pseudonocardiales > Pseudonocardiaceae > Saccharothrix > Saccharothrix camelliae. The sequence goes on from NZ_CP160453.1 coordinate 6,714,560, forward strand.
GTCGGGGTCAGCGGTGGGCTCGGCGTGGAGGCGATCGTGGTGACGTTCGCGTACTTCACCAACGCGACGCGGATCATGTTCGAGTTCAACCAGATCTACCGGCGGTTGGAGAGCTCGCTCACCGAGGCCGCCCAGTTCACCGAGCTGCTGCTGGAACCGCCGACCGTGGTCGACCCGCCGGAGCCGGAACCGCTGCGCGTCAAGGACTCCCGAGTCCGGTTCGAGCGCGTGGTGTTCGCGCACGGCGGCGGCGAGCCGCTGTTCACCGGACTGGACCTGGACATCCCGGCGGGCACCCGGATCGGGCTGGTCGGTCGCTCGGGCGGCGGCAAGACCACGCTGACCCGGTTGCTGCTGCGGCTGATGGACGTCGACGGCGGGCGCATCCTCATCGGCGGCCAGGACATCGCGCGGCTGCGCCAGACCGACCTGCGCAGCCTGATCGCGTACGTGCCCCAGGACCCGGCCATGTTCCACCGGACGCTGCGCGAGAACATCGCGTTCGCCCGGCCGGGCGCGACCGAGGCCGAGATCCGCCGCGCCGCGCGGGCCGCCCACGTGGCGGAGTTCGCCGACGCGCTGCCCGACGGGTTCGACACGATGGTCGGCGAGCGCGGCATCAAGCTGTCCGGCGGGCAGCGGCAGCGGGTCGCGCTGGCCCGCGCCATCCTGCGCGACGCGCCCGTGCTGCTGCTGGACGAGGCGACCAGCGCGTTGGACTCGGAGAGCGAGGTGCTGGTCCAGGAGGCGCTGTGGCAGCTCATGGAGGGGCGCACCGCGCTCGTCGTGGCGCACCGGCTGAGCACCGTGGTGCGGATGGACCGGCTGATCGTGCTCGACCAGGGCCGGATCGTGGAGCAGGGCACGCACGCCGAACTGCTCGACGCCGACGGCGCGTACGCGAAGCTGTGGCGACACCAGTCCGGCGGCTTCCTGCACGAGGCGGACGAACCGGTGCCGTTCACGGCGTGACGCCCGGCGGGGGCCGGGTGGCTCAGGCGACGAAGACGCAGAACGGGTGGCCCGCCGGGTCGGCGTACACGTACAGCGGCTCGTCGGGGTCGTCGCTGCGGTCGCGCAGCAGCCGGCCGCCGAGTTCCAGGACGCGCCGGTGCTGCGCCTCCAGCTCCTCGACCGACGTCACGGTCAGGTCCAGGTGCAGTTGCTGCGGCGCCGGCCCGTCCGGCCAGGTCGCCTCCGGCAGGTCGTCGACCTGCTGGAACGCCACCTGCGCACCACCCGCGGGGTCGCGCAGGACCAGCCAGTCGACGCCGCTGTCGTCCTCGCCCGGCTCGTCGCCCGGCCGGTAGACCAGTCCCAGCAGTTGCCGGTAGAACTCGGCCAGCGCCCGGACGTCGGTGCTGTCCAGCACCACCTGCCGCAGCCGGGGCACGCTCTCCGCCACGTCACACCACCTCCGTGATCCATCTTCGCCGATCAGCCCCCGACGTGCACCGCGCCGGGCGCTGAGGGCCATGGGTCCGTGAACGCCCGGCGGGGCGCGTTGCCGCCGGCGTTTCGCCCGGGGTCGCCTCGGGAACCGGTTCGCTTGTGGATCGAGCAGTGGGGGTGGCGGTGGCCGAGGACGTCCGGCGGGCTCGTGATCAGGTGGACCGGGTGGTCGAGAAGCGGCCGGAAGCGGCTCCGGACGGGCAGGGCTTACCCCCGCGCCTCCTCCGGCGGGACCTGGGTCTCACGGTGGCGGCGGGGGTGCTGGACCTCTCGGCGGCGGCGGCGGCGGTGGCGCTCGGGCCGGACTCCGGGCTCACCACCATGACCGGCGTCGGGGTGGGCATGGTGGGCGCGAACGCGGTCATCGAGCGCTTCCAGGAGGTGCGCAGGCGCAACGCGGGAGCGGCACGCCTGCGCGAGCACGGCGCGGACGCGGCCGACACGCTGGCCGCCCTCCGCCACGACGCCCCCACGCCCCGCTGGGCGCTGGTGCTGTGGGCGGCCATCCAGCTGGCCCTGGTCGCCCTGCTCGCGGTGGTCGTGTTCCAGGCGTGGTCGACCGGACCGCTCGCGCAGGTGGTCGCGGTGGTCGCGGTCGCCTTCCGCCTCGCCGCCGGCGCGCTGAGCTACCGGTACTACGCCCGCAGGAACCGGTGGCTGCCGGACTTCGCGCGCGAAGAGGGCATCGCCCTCCCTCCCCTGCCGGAACAGTGGCAGGTGCTCGTGCACCGCCGTTGACCCGACGCGGTCAACGGCCCTCCCGGGCGTGCCACTCCAGCGGTGAGGCGCTGGCGGTGTCGGCGCCGGTGCCCGCCCGGCGATCGGTGTGGTGGGTGCCGTGCCAGTCCAGGCACAGCACGGTGGCGTCGTCGCGCAGGGCGCCCCGGCTGGCGGCGCGCACCGCCCTGGTCAACGCCCGCACGACCTCCCTCGGGTGCAGCGCCCCGGTGTCGAGGATCAGCGCGGGCAGGTCGACGCTCGCCGCGTCGCGCTCGACCATGCCGTCGGTCAGCAGCACCAGCCGGTCCCCGGGTCTCAGGTCCAGGGTCTGCGCGCGGTACCGGGCCTCCCGGTCCACGCCGAAGAGCAGGTCCACCTCCAGCGCGACCGGCTCGACCACGCCGTCGCGCAGGCGCAGCGGCTGCGGGTGGCCGGCGTTGACCACCTCGGCCCGGCCCTGGTCGAGGTGGACGCACAGCAGCAGACCGGTCGCCAGCGCGCCGCGGCCGTGCTCCACCAGCGACTCGTTGGCCTGCCGCGCCTGGGCGACCAGGTCGCACTCGGCGCGCCTGGCGCAGCGCAGCGCAGCCGTCAGGAGCGTCGCGGTCAGGGCCGACGCGACGTCGTGCCCGGCGGCGTCGGTGATCGACAGGTGCAGCACGTCGTGGTCCAGGGCGTAGTCGTACGTGTCGCCGCCGATGTCGTCGGCGGGCACCAGGCCGCCGGCGACGGTGAACTGGGCCGCCTCGCAGCAGGACGCCGTCGGCAGCAGCTGGTGCTGGATCTCGGCGGCCAGGCTCATCCCGGTGGTGCGCCTGCCCGAGTGGTACAGGTCGGTGAACCGGCGGTCGGTGACGATGATGTAGGCCAGCGCGTGCGCGGCCTCGCCGAGCTGGGCCAGCGTCGACTCGTCCAGGCCGGGCACGGTCATCTCCAGCACGCCGACGCAGTCGCCGCGGTTGGTGACCGGCAGCACGACCCACGTGCCCTCGGCGCCGGTGTCGCCGCAGTGGGGTTGCTGGGTGCGCAGCACCTCGTCGTAGGCGCTGCCCGGCAGCGGTATCCGCTCCGGGACGCGCCCGTGCTCGTCCCCGTCGGTCGACGTCAGGCGCACCAGCTGCTCCCCGACGAGGTCGACCAGCAGGAAGGAGACACTGATCGCGCCGAACCGCTTCTCCAGGTTCCGCGCCACCACGTCGACCGACTCCACCGGTGGCGACTGCTCCGCCGCCGCCAGCACGTCTCCCAACCCCAGCTCACCGTCCACCGTGTCCTCCCGGCTCATCCACCCGGTATTACCCACCTGGGCCACGAACATCACTCACCCATCCGGTCGGTCCGATGCGACCGGCTCACCGAATGACGAGCGGGCGCGCTCAAGCGTCGCGTGGTGCCACCTGACCTGCTGGAACGGTCAGATGACGTCGAGGCCGGGGAACGCGGGCGGTCCGGGCCGCAGGCGCCGATCAGGGCGTCCGACAGCCATGAGGGTGAACGGGCGTCGATGATCTTGACCGCCTGCTACAGCGCGGGGTGCTTCGCGGTGGGCGCCCTACAGCGGGGGCGCAGCTCGTGCAGCAACAGGTTCGTCACCACGTCCGTCTCCGCGCACAGCCGCCGCATCCGGGCGGCCTCGATCGCGTTCCGCCGCTGCACCAGGGAGTCCTCGGGCCTCAGCGAGCCGTCGGCGAGCCCCGCCGGCAGCGGCACCGCGCCGGCGGACAGGTCGGCGATCCGCTGCTGCCTGCGGCGGTGGGACTCGGCCGCCACGGCCTCCGTGCCCGCTCGCCCTCGGTGGCCGCGGTCGCGGCGAGTCGGTGCAGCACGAAGGCCAGCAGCAGACCGGTCAGGGCGATCAACCCGTGCGCCGACAGGACCCCCACCACCGTCCGAAGAGGACGGTTCAGCAGCACGACCAGGCCAACCCGGTTGGCCGCGCCGAACGCCCAGTCCACGCTGGTCGCGGTGCGCCCGTCGGGCAGGTCCGCGGTGGCCGGCGCGAACGCGGCGAGCACCGCGGCCAGCACGGCGAACGCGGGCACCTGGACGGGTCGCTCCACTCCAACCGGACCACGGTTCCCGCGCCGGCGGCGGAGGTGACCGCCGCCGTGCCGCCGACCCGGCTCAACCGGCCGCGCACGGACTCCCGCAGCCCCCCTCGGGCACCCACGCCTGCGGGACCAGCAGGTCCCCATCCGCACCCTCGGCCAGAGATGACGGCGATCAGACCGCCGTCGACCACCAGCGCCGCGACGACGCCCGTCCGCAGCGAGGTGCGCCACTGGTAGGTCGCGCAGGCGAACGTGACCAGGGGCCTGGTCCACCCGAGGTCGGCGTGCTCGACGGCATCGGTCGCGAAGGCGCTCAGGCTGACGCCGACCAGCACCACCACGTCCGCCGGCCCGGCCATGCAGTCACGCGCTTCGCAACCGCTCCCCTACTGCCAGTGACGGCGTTACCGGCAGCACCGGTCGATCCGGGTTCGATCGGGCGAGTCCGCCGACGGATCGAGGGACGTCACGTGATCACCCTCCGTGCCCGCTTCGGCGGCGATGCGTGGTGAGCCGGCCCACAGGGCGCCGTTCATCATGCGGTTTCGTCGGTCCTGTTCGGACACTGGAGGTGTGACCACCCAGCCGCTGATCTCGCCCACCCGCATCTACGTGGAGCCCGCCGCCGCGGACCTGCCACGCGGGCGCGCCGTGCTCGACCGGTTCCCCGACGCCGAGCGGGTCGAGGTCGACAGCCACTGGCGCATCCCGGAGCTGCACGGTGACGAGGCCAACGCCCGCCGCTGGGTGCGCATCAAGCAGGAGGCGCTGGTGCTGGGCGTGAAGAAGTCGCTGAGCGCGCGGCCGAACGGGCGTTCGGCGCACTTCATCGCGCCGTCCACGGCGAACGGGTGCGCGATGGCGTGCGCGTACTGCTACGTGCCGCGGCGCAAGGGCTACTCCAACCCGATCACGGTGTTCGCGAACATCGAGCAGATCACCGGCTACCTGGCCAGGCACGTCGCCCGGCAGGGCCCGCTGACCGAGCCGGGCCAGGTGGACGACGCGGCGTGGGTGTACGACATCGGGGAGAACTCGGACGCCTCGGTGGACGCCCTGATCAGCGACAACGTGCGCGACCTGGTCGAGCTGTTCCGCGGCCTGCCCACCGCCAAGGCGTCGTTCGCCACCAAGCACGTCAACCGGGGCCTGCTGGGCTGGGACCCGGGTGGCCGCACCCGGGTGCGGTTCTCGCTGATGCCCGAGCGCACCGCGAAGCTCCTCGACATCCGCACCAGCCCGATCGCCGACCGCCTCGCCGCCCTGGACGACTTCCGCGCCGCCGGGTACGAGGTGCACGTCAACCTCAGCCCGGTCGTGGTGCACGACGGCTGGCTGGACGACTGGCGCGAACTGCTGCGGGCGCTGGGCGACGCGACGTCCCCCGCCACCCGCGACCAGTTGGCGGCGGAGGTCATCATGCTCACCCACAACCAGGCGCTGCACGAGGTGAACCTGCGCTGGCACCCGCGGGCCGAGGACGTCCTGTGGCGGCCCGACCTCCAGGAGTCGAAGCGCAGCGAGGGCGGCGGCGTCAACGTCCGCTACCGGCGGGGCCTGAAGCGCGGGCTGCTGGACGAGCTGCTGGACCTGATCCGCCTGCACGCCCCCTACCTGCGCGTCCGCTACGCGTTCTGAGCGGACCGGGCACGTCCCGTCGTCCGGGTCGGTGCGGGAACGGCGACCGAGCCCGGTGATCGCCGAAGTACGCTGCGCCGGTGATGGCTGACGACGGCACCCCGCGGGCGACGCCCAACCGGTTCGCGGACGCGGTCGGCCCCGCTTCGGACGGTCCGAGCCAGGACCGGTGCGACTGCCTCGGCCTCCGGACCGGGACCCCGCCGACGACCACGTCCTTCCACCGGGACCGGCAGGACGTCACGGCGGCGGGGTGGCTCCGGCTGCTGCGGCTGGTGGACGAGGCGGCGGCGGACGGGCGGGCGGAGTTCGCGCCGTTCACCGGGATGAGCGCCGCCGAACGGCGGCAGGTCGTCACCCTGCCCGCCGCGATCGCGAAGCTGACCGCGGTGAAGCGGCTGGTCCTCTACGGCACGAACCTGGTGCGCGTCCCGCCCGAGATCGGCGCGATGAGCAGCCTCGAGGTGTTCGACCCCTACACCTCGTACCGGCTGCACTGGTACCCGTACGAGCTGACCAGGTGCGCGCGCCTCGCCAACAGCACGGTGAGCACGCGCGCCCTCTACGGCAACTTCAAGTTCCGGCCGCCGTTCCCGGCCCTGCGACCGGTGACCGAGGCGGGTCGGGCGGACCTCGCCGCGCTCGACCCCGGCGTGTGGGGCGCCACCGCCGTGCGGACCTGCAGCGTCTGCGACGGCCCGGTCCGCGAGCTGCGGCAGGTGTGGATCTCCGGCCGGGTCGGCACCGACGTGCTGCCGCTGCTGGTCAACGCGTGCTCCGCGGCGTGCGTGGCGGCGTTGCCGGAACCGGCGCGCGACCACGTGCCGACGCACCACACCGGTGGTCCGGACGTGGTCCAGCCCGACGCCGGCTGGTAGCGCGGTCAGCGTTCCCGGGCCGCCTCGGCGTAGCGGCGGGCCAGTCGGGCGAAGGCGGCCCTGAGCTCGGCCGGTCCGACGACCTCGACGTCGGCGTCGAACCTGCCGACGGCGGCCGCCAGTCCGGGCCACGACCACGAGCCGAGGGTGAGCCGGCAGCGGTCCGGGCCGAGTTCTTCGACCACGCCGTCCGGCAGGAACGGCGACACCTCGGCGGCGGGCAGGGCGAGGACCACCTCGCCGCGGCAGGGCCAGTCGCCGGTGCCGTCGGAGCCGCGGAACCTGCTCGTCACGAACGCGGCCGCGGAACCGCCGGGCACCTCTCGTGGCGCGAACCGGGGGCCGGTGGGGGTGCGCGGGTCGACCCGGTCGGCGCGGAAGATCCGCCAGTCGTCGCGGTCGAGGTCCCACGCGACGAGGTACCAGCGCCCGCCCCTGGTGACGAGGTGGTGCGGTTCCACCCGGCGCGGCGGGCCGGCGTCGGTCCGGGACACCGGCCGGTAGTCGAAGCGCAGCACCTCGCGGGCGTGCACGGCGGCGCTGATCGCCGTCAGCACACCGCTGTCGAGCCGCGCCGCGGCCGGTTCGACCGAGGTCACCTGGAGGGTGTCGATGCGGTGGCGCAACCGGGCGGGCATGACCTGGCGGACCGTGTGCAACGCGCGCGCCGCGGCCTCCTCGATGCCGACGCCGGCGCCGGTGGCGATCCGCAGCGCCACGGCGAGGGCGATGGCCTGTTCGTCGTCGAACAGCAGCGGCGGCAGCTGCGCGCCCGTGCCGAGCCGGTAACCACCGTCCGGTCCCTTGGTGGTGACGATGGGGTAGCCCAGCTCGCGCAGGCGGTCGACGTCGCGGCGCACGGTCCGCGGGCTTACCTCCAGCCGGTCGGCCAGCAGCGTCCCCGGCCAGTCCCGGCGCGCCTGCAACAACGACAGCAGCGCCAGCAGTCGAGCGGAGGTCTTCGGCACGTCCCCCATCCTGCCCGAAGAAGAGGACACACCCTGTCCGCTTCTGCTGCGACCGTTGTCCCACAGCAGTCGACTTGAGGAGCGACCTTGTCCGTCACGACCACCACCCACCTGAACTTCCGCGGTGACGCCCGCGCGGCGCTGGAGTTCTACCGATCCGTGTTCGGCGGCCACCTCGCCGTCGTCACGTACCAGGACGCCGGGAACGTCCAAGGGGAGCCCGACCAGGTGATGTGGGGCCAGGTGCTCGCCGAGGGCGGCTTCCACGTGATGGCCTACGACGTGCCCGCGTCGATGGCCCACGACCGGGGTGAGAACTCGTTCTTCGTCTCGCTGCGCGGCGAGACCGTCGAGGAGGTGACCGGCTACTGGGAGCCGCTGTCCGACGGCGCGACCGTCGTGGTCCCGCTGAGCCCGGCCGGTTGGGCGCCCGCTTATGGGATGCTGCGGGACCGCTTCGGCGTCGTCTGGGTGGTCGACGTCGTCCCCCACTCCTGATCGGGACCGCGACGTGCTGCTGAGCACCCGTGCGCTCAACCGGGCGACGCTCGCCCGGCAGTTGCTGCTGGAGCGCGCCGACCTGCCGGTGGTCGACGCCGTGGCGCACCTGTGCGGCATGCAGGCGCAGGAGCCGCAGGAGCCGTTCGTCGGGCTCTGGTCGCGGCTGCGCGCGTTCGACCCGGCCGCGTTGGACGACCTGGTGACCGGGCGGCGCGTGGTGCGGACCCACCTCATGCGCCGCACGGTCCACCTGGTCACCGCCGACGACGCGCTGGCCTGGCGCGCCCGGCACGGCCCCATGCTGCGGCAACGGGTGCTCGGCGTGTACCGCCGCGAGTTCGACGGGGTGGACCTCGACGAACTCGCGGCGGCGGCACGGGCGGAGCTGGCCGACGGGGAGCCGCGCACGATGCCCGAGCTGGGCCGGGCGCTGGCCACCCGCTGGCCGACCGCCGGGCCGCGGGCGTTGGGCGAGATGGCGATCGCCGCCCTCGTCCCGACGGTGCAGCTGCCGCCGCGCGGGCTGTGGCGCCGGAAGGCGGGCGCGCGCACGGCGCCGCTGGCCTCGTGGCTCGGCCGCGAGGTCGACCCGCCCGCCCCGGCCGGCTCCGACCCGGTCGGGCGGGCGTTGCTGCTGCGCTACCTGGCCGCGTTCGGCCCCGCCGCCACGGCCGACCTGCGCGCCTGGTGCGGCCTCGCCGGCCTGCCCGGCGCGGTCGCCGCGACCCGCCCGGAGCTGGTCGCCTTCCGCGACGAGCGCGGCCGGGAACTGCTGGACCTGCCGGACGCGCCGCGCCCCGACCCCGGCACACCGGCCCCGGTGCGGTTCCTGCCCGCGTTCGACAACGCGGTCCTCGGCTACCACGACCGCGAGCGGATCATCGACCACGCCCACCGCGGCCTGTCGGTCGCCGGTGAGCGCGTCGTGCTGGTCGACGGCCGGGTCGCCGCGACCTGGACCGCGGCTACCGGCGCCGTGACCGTCACCCCGCTGCGCCGCTTCACCCGCGCCGAGCACGCCGCCGTCACCGAGGAGGCTGACGGGCTGACGGCGTTCCTGACCGGCGAGGTTCATCCTGAAGGGTGAACCTCGCCGGGTGGCGGACCACGCCTAGCGGACGACGTCGGCCGACGGTTCGACCGGGAGCCACAGCTCGCAGGTCGCGGTGCTGAAGTCGGCCGCGCGGTCCAGGACCGCGACGATCGAGGGACCCGGCCGCAGGCGCCACGGGTTGGAGGGGAACCACTCGGTCGCGGTCGCGGCCCAGGTCTGCTGGAGGACCTGCGGGTGGGGTCCCGAGGTGCGGAAGACCGCCCACCGGCCGGCCGGGACCTCGATGGCGTCGAGGTCGTCGGGGACCGGTGCGCCGCCGGTGACGGCGACGCCGTGCAGGTAGGTCAGCTCGCTGCCCTCCGCGGCGTCGGGGTCGACGTCGTCGCTGACCTGCAGCAGGCCGGCGGGCTCCGTGTCGCCCAACGCCTTGAGCCGGGCGTGCTCCCCGGCCGGCAGCGCGCTGATGTGCTGCTGGATGTGCGGGTTGACGCCGTGGTGGATGAGCGGGACGCGGGCGGCGTGGCCGACCAGGCGGAACGCGGGCCGGTCCACGAGGCGGGTGTCCATGGGGGTGCTCCCTTCGACGGTCAGGCGGAACCTGAGCTGCGGTTGTGCGCGAAGGGGGCCTCCGTCGCGGCGGACGTCACCGGGCCCGGCTCCGTGGACGGACCGGAACGCCCGGCCGAACGCCTCGGCCGAGCCGTAGCCGTGCCGGACGGCGATGCCGAGCAGGTCGCCCCGGCCCCGGACCACGTCGCCGGCGGCGACGGTCATCCGCCGCCGCCGCACGTACTCCGACAGCGGCATCCCCGCCAGCGACGAGAACATCCGGCGCAGGTGGTACTCGGTCGTGCCGTGCGCCGCGGCCAGGTCGCCGACGTCCAGCTCTTCGGCCAGGTGCTCCTCGACCAGGGCTACGAGCCGGTTGAGCGCCGAGATCATGAGGCCCCCCTTTCGACGTCAACCCTGGTCGACGGCGCCCCGGCCGCGCCCGATCGCCCCGGTCCGATCCGGTCATCCGACCACGCGCCCAGGCGGTCGGGCCGACGGCGGCCACTACTCCACCTGGCGGTCCCGCGCTACCTGACACATTGTCGAACGCGGCTTTGCCGGTGGCACGGGACCCGTAACACGATCGCGGTGCCGTTGTCCGTACCCATGGCCGGAGGTCGTGATGCCAGTGCGCGAAGGCGTCGTCGCCCGAACCACCGCGGGCGCCGTCGCGGGTGAGCGGACCGGTGGGGTGGTGGTCTGGCGCGGGGTGCCCTACGCCGCGCCGCCGGTCGGGGCGCTGCGGTTCGCCTCGCCCCGCCCGCCGCGACCGTGGGACGGGGTGCGCGACGCCACCGCGTTCGCGCCCGCGTCGCTCCAGTCGATCATCCCCGGCAGCTCCGAGGACTCGCTGTACGCGAACGTGTGGTCGCCCGGCCCGGACGGCCACCGGCCGGTGCTCGTCTACGTCCACGGCGGCGGCTGGCAGGTCGGGGCGGGCAGCCTGGGCGCCTACGCCGGCGCGCGCCTGGCCGAGCGGGGCGACCTGGTGGTCGTGACCTTCAACTACCGGCTCGGCGTGCTCGGGTTCGGCGCGCACGAGGACCTGACCGACCCGGACACCGGCTCGCACGCCAACTGGGGGCTCCAGGACCAGGCGGCGGCGCTGCGCTGGGTGCGGGACAACGCGGCCGCGTTCGGCGGCGACCCCGACAACATCACCCTGGCCGGGACGTCGGCGGGCGGTTCCAGCGCCTGGCAGCTGGCCCTGCTGCCGGAGGTGCGGGCGCTGATCCGGCGGATCATCCCCATCAGCGCCTGCCACGTGTGGTCGCCCGCCACCTCGCTCGACCACGCCGACGCGCGCGCCACCTACGAGGCGCTGGCCGACCAGCTCGGGACGACCGTGCGCGGCCTGCGCGAGGCGCCCGTCGAGGTGCTGGCGGACGCCTGGGAGAAGTTCTTCTCCGGCGACCCGCGCCGGCGGGAGGTGGCCAGCGGCCGGGAGTTCCGGGGTCCGGTGGTCGACGGGCGGTGGGTGCTAGGTCACGACCACGAACTGCCCACCCCGGACCTGCCGATGATGGTCGTGCACACGTCCACCGAGGGCTCGTTCTACACCGGCCCGAACCCGCCGCAGCCCGCGCCCACGCCCGCGCCGACCACCGACGCGGAACTGCGCACGGCGATCCGGGCGGTGCTGGACAAGGGCGCGGCCGACGTGCCCGACTCCCTGGTGGAGGGGTGCGTCTCGGCCTACCGCGAGGCCGCGCTGGCGGAGGGCCGCCCCGCGGACCCGCTGTGGCTGTGGACCGAGATCTGGGGCGACGCCCTGTTCCGCTACCACATCGTGCGGCTGTCCGAGCGGCACGCCCGCGACGGGCGCACGCCCCAGTACGTCATGGAGTTCGCCCACCCGGTGCTGACGCCGTACTTCGGCACGCCGCACGAGGCCACGTCACCGCACCTGTTCGGCACCTACGCCGACCGGGAGGCGCTGCGCGAGTGCTGGAACCTCCCGGTGGAGCCGCAGGTGTTCGCGGTGGACGGGACCGCCGCCGCGGTGGCGGAGAACTTCATGGACCTGGTCGCGTCCTTCGCCCGCGGCGAGGCGCCCACCAGCGCCGCCGTGCCGGAGTGGCCCGTGCACGACCCCGCCGCGCCCACCACGCTGGTGCTGGGCGGCGAGCGGGTCGCGGCGATCGGGCACGTGGCCAAGACGCGCCAACTGCGGTTCTGGGACGAAGCGGGCTGGATCCCCAGGGCCTGACCACACGCCCGGCCGCACGGAGGCGGTCGGTTGTTCAACCACGGTGAGCGAGGTCGGATCGACATGACGAGAGCGGACAGCCCTGTTCAGGAGGATCGCGCGCGGGTGCCGCTGAAGACGTGGTCGGCGGTCCTGACCGTGTCCCTGGGCATCTTCCTGCTGGTGACGGCGGAGCAGCTGCCGATCGGGCTGCTGACGCCCGTGGCCACCGACCTGGACGTGTCGGTCGGCACGGCGGGCGTGATGGTCACCGTGCCGGGTGTCGTCGCCGCCATCTCCGCGCCGTTGGTGCCGGTGGTGGTGGGCCGGCTGGACCGGCGGGTGCTGCTGGTCGTGCTGATGGCGCTCATGACGGCGGCCAGCGCCCTGTCCGCGGTCGCGCCGAACTTCGCCGTGCTGCTCGCGTCCCGGGTGCTGGTCGGCGTCACGATCGGCGGTTTCTGGGCGATCGCGGGCGGGCTGGCCGTCCGCCTGGTGCCCGCGCACGCGGTGACCCGGGCCACGGCGGTCATCTTCGGCGGGGTCGCGGCGGCGAACGTGTTCGGCGTCCCGCTCGGCACGCTCATCGGCAGCGCCACGGGCTGGCGCACGGCGTTCATCGCCCTGGGCGTCCTGGCGCTGCTGGTGCTGGTCGGGCTGTTCCTGCTGCTGCCGGGGCTGCCGCCCGACCGACCGGTCCGGGTCGGCGAGCTCGTGGCGCAGCTGCGCGACCCGGGCGTGCGCGCGGGCATCGTCGCCACGTTCCTGATCGTGTCCGGCCACCTCGCCGCGTTCACCTACGTCAGCCCGTTGCTGCAGCGGATCTCGGGGTTGGGCGAAGGCGTGGTCGGGGCGCTGCTGTTCGGGTTCGGCGCCGCCGGGTTCATCGGCAACTTCATCGCGGGCGCCGCCGTGGCGCGCGGGGTGCGGCGGACCGTCCTGGTGATCACCGTGTCGCTGGCGGCGGTGATGCTGCTGTTCCCCGTCCTGGGCCGCGGCCCGGTCGGCGGCATCGCCTTGCTGCTGCTGTGGGGACTGGCCTACGGCGGTGTGTCGGTGACCCTCCAGACGTGGATGTTCAAGGCCGCGCCCGACGCGGTGGAGGCCGCCACGTCGCTGTGGGTGGCGGTGTTCAACTTCTCCATCGCCCTGGGGGCGCTGGTCGGCGGCGTCGTGGTCGACCGGGTCGCCCTGCCCGCCGTGCTGGTCCTCGGCGGCGTCCTGGTCCTCGTCACGCTCCTGGCGTTGTGGGGCGCGCGCCGGGCCCGGTTCGCCTGAGCCGGGATGGGAGGAGGAGAACAGGTGCACGAGCTGAAGCTGCCGTCCGGCGGGTCGCTGATCCCGCCCGGCGCCCCCGAGCACGAGGCCGAGCAGGTCGGGTTCAACCTGATCGTGCCGGCGGGCAGGCCGGCCGCCCTCGTGGCCGCCGCGGGCCCGGACGACGTGCTGGAGGCGGTGCGGCACGCGGCCGACCGGGGCCTGCCGATCGGCGTGCAGGCGACCGGCCACGGCGTGGCGCTGCCGTTCGACGGCGCGGTCCTGATCAGCACGAGGGCGATGGACCAGGTGCGCATCGACCCCGTCGCGCGGACCGCCGTGGTCCGAGCCGGCGCGCGCTGGGGCGAGGTCGTGCGCAGGGCCTCCGAGTTCGGCCTGGCGCCCCTCAACGGCGCCTCGCCGTCGGTCGGGGTGGTCTCGTACCTGCTGGGCGGCGGGTTGGGCCACCTCGGCCGGTCCTACGGCTACGGCGCGGACCGGGTGCGCTCGCTCGAAGTGGTGACGCCCAAGGGCGAGGCGCTGCACGTGTCGCCGCGGCACCACCCGGACCTGTTCTGGGGGCTGCGCGGCGGCAAGGGCAACTTCGGCGTGGTCACGTCGGTCCAGATCGAGCTGGTGGTGGTCCCCCGGCTCTACGGCGGCGCGCTGCTGCTGCCCGGCGAGGCCGCGGGCGACGTGCTGCGGACCTGGCGGGACTGGACCCGCGGGATGCCCGACCGGATGCAGTCGGGCCTGGCGTTCATGCGGTTCCCGGACGACCCGGGGCTGCCCGAGCCGATGCGCGGCCGGTTCCTGGCCCACCTGCGGCTGGCCTTCAACGGTCCCGCCGAGGAGGGCGAGCGCCTGGTGCGTCCGCTGCGGGAGATCCGGCCGCCGGTGCTGGACCTGGTGCGCGACATGTCGTACGCGCGGGTCGCCGAGATCAACATGGACCCGACGCGGCCCGGCGTCTACTTCGAGCGGTCGGCGCGGCTGCGCGCGCTGGACGACGCGGCCCTCGACACCCTGCTGGGGTTCGTCGAGGAGATGGCCGACGGCGTGCGGCCCGGCATCGAGCTGAGGCACCTGGGCGGCGCGCTCGGCCGCCACCCCGAGCACCCGAACGCGCTGCCGTTCCGCGAGGCCGAGTACACCCTGTTCACCGGGATGCCGGTCGGTCCCGGCGAGGCGGACGAGGTGCACGGGCACCAGCAGCGGCTGGTCGACGCGATGCTGCCGTGGCGCATCGGCGGCCCGTTCCTCAGCTTCATCAGCGCGCGGGAGAACACCCCGGAGGCGATGCGGTCGGCCTACGACCACCAGACCTACCAGGGGCTGGTGCGGCTGAAGGACGCGCACGACCCGGAGAACCTGCTGCGGCTCAACCACAACATCCCACCGACCGGGTGGACCGGTGGAGGAAGCGGTGAACACCGTGCGTGAACTGAAGATCCTGGCCCTGTCCGGCAGCCTGCGGGCCGGTTCCTACAACACCGCGCTGGTGCACGCGGCCCGGAAGGTCAACCCCGGCGGCATGGCGATCGAGCTGTACGAGGGGCTGGGCGACCTGCCGCTGTACAACGCCGACCTCGACACCGACGAGCCGCCGGCCGCCGTCGCGGACCTGCGCGACCGGATCACCGCGGCCGACGGCCTGCTGATCGCCACGCCGGAGCACAACTACTCGATCCCGGCCGCGCTGAAGAACGCGCTCGACTGGGCCAGCACGCCGCTGCCGCGGTGGGCGCTGCAGGGCAAGCCGGTCGCCATCGCGGGCGCCTCGCCGACCGCGATGGGCACGGCACGGGCGCAGCTGGCCCTGCGCCAGGTGTTCCTGTGGACCGACTGCGACGTCGTGGTCAAGCCCGAGGTGGCCGTCTTCCGCTGCCACGAGCGGTTCGAGGACGGCGTCCTGACCGACGAGGTGTCGGCGGCGTTGCTGCGGGACCTCCTGCTGGCCCTGGAACGGAAGATCCGCAACCGATGAAGGAGGGCACATGATCGCCGCAGCACAGGTCGACCGCTACCTGGAGCGGATCGGCGCGCAGCGCCCGGAGCGGGCCGACCTGGCCGCGCTCCGGCACCTCCAGGAGCGGCACGTCCTGTCCGTCCCGTTCGAGAACGTCGACTACCACGTCGAGGGCGCGGAGGTCAGCCTCGACCGGGACCGCATCCTCGACAAGATCGTGGACCGGCGGCGCGGCGGCGGTTGCTACGAGCTGAACCCCGCGTTCGCGACCCTGCTGGGCGCGTTGGGGTTCACCGTCTCGATGCTGCCCGGCCGGGTCTACCTGGGCGGCCGGTTCGGCCCGCCGCTGTGCCACCTCGCGCTGCGGGTCGACCTGGACGAGCCGTACCTGGTCGACGTCGGCTTCGGCAAGGGCAGCCGGCGCCCGTTGCGGATCGGCGAGACGGGCGTGCAGCACGACCCGCACGGCGACTACCGGGTGGAGGTGACGGAGGAGGGCGACATCGACGCCTTCCTGAACGGCGACCGCCAGTACCGGCTGGAGAACCGGCCGACCGAGCTGACCGACTACCTGCCGACGTTCTGGTGGTACCGGACCGCGCCGGACTCGGTGTTCCGGCACAACCTGATCACCACGCTGCAGACCGACTTCGGCCGGGTGACGCTGAACGGCGAGGAGCTGACCCGCACCGACCGGGACGGGCGGCGCACCGAGCGCCTGGTCGGCGAGGACGCCGTCCGGGACGCCTACGAGAAGCACTTCGGCATCGTGCTCGACCGGCTGCCGACCGAACCGCGCATCGACCCGGCGGAGCGGATCGTCATGCAGATCGACTGACCCGCGACGACGAGAAGGGGCTCCCGGTCCGTCCGGGAGCCCCTTCCCGTCGTCGAGTCGTCGAGTCGTCGGTCTCAGTCCGGCAGCGAGGCGAGCACCGCCTTCAGCTCCGGCTCGGTCAGCTCGATGCCGAACCGGTCGGCCAGCAGGTCGGCGTACCCGTCGTCCTCGACCCGCGACACCTCGCGGGCGCCGTCGGCGCGGCGCAGGGTCAGGGTGCGGTCGTCCAGGTTGAGCCGCTGGTCCTCGGCCAACCGCTCCACGAACACCCGGCCCACGAACGGCGAGCGCGGGTGGGTGGAGATGTAGTGGTTGGCCACCACGCAGTCGATGTGGTGGTGCGCCTCCAGCGTGAACCGGTAGAGCGGGAACCAGGCGTCACCCCGCCGCAGGTGCACGCCCCACGGCTGCTCCCGCTCGCCGTCGTGGGCCAGCCGGTACACCCAGCCGCCCTGCTCGGAGACCGCGCCGTCGACGAACGGCAGCGGCTCCAGCGGCCCGTCGTCGCCGAAGCCGACGTCGGCGAGCTGGACCGTGCCGTCGTCCAGCTCCACCCGCAGCGCCAGGTGGGTCCGCGGCAGCGTCTTGCGGTACTCCAGGTCCGGCCGGGCGTACAGCCGGGTGACCCGGTAGCCGAGCCGTTCCAGCAGGGCGGCGAACAGCATGTTGTGCTCGTAGCAGTAGCCGCCGCGGCTGCTCCGGAGCAGCTTGGCCTGCATCACGCCCACGTCGAGGTCGACACCGCGGCCGAGCACCACGTCCAGGTTCTCGAACGGGATGGCCAGCGCGTGGGCGCGGTGCAGCAGGCGCAGGGTCTCCGCCGTCGGCGGCAGCGGCCACCCGACGCCGAGCCGCTCGAGGTAGGCGTCGACGTCGAGGCGGTCGGCCTCCCACTGGTCCTCGGTGCGCATCTCGCTCCCCTCGTTCAGGCGACCGGCGTGGACCGCTGCTCGCTGTCGAGCATCGCCATGTTGGCGGCGTCGAAGCGGGTGCCCGCGACCGCGTCGGACGGCACGGCTCGCTCCACGGCGGCGAGCTGCCCCTCGTCCAGCGCCAGGTCCAGGGCGCCCAGGGACTCGGCGAGCTGGTCGCGCCGCCGCGAGCCGATGACCGGCACGATGCCCGGCGAGCGCGACATCACCCAGGCGATGGCCACCTGCGAGGTGGTCGCGCCGACCTCGTCGGCGACCCGGCGCAGCGCGTCGACCAGCGCGAGGTTGCGGTCCAGGTTCTCGCCGGTGAACCGCGGGAACCCGCTGCGCCCGTCGTCGGCCGACGCGGCCCGCCGGTGGTTCCACCGGCCGGACAGCAGGCCGCGGGCGAGCACGCCGTAGGCGGTGATGCCGACGCCGAGTTCGTCCGCCGCGGGCAGGATCTCGGCCTCGATCGACCGGGACAGCAGCGAGTACTCGATCTGCAGGTCCACCACGGGGTGCACGGCGGCCGCGCGGCGCAGCGTGTGCGCCCCGACCTCGGACAGGCCGATGTGCCGGACCCAGCCGGCCCGCACCAGCTCGGCGATCGCGCCGACGGTCTCCTCGATCGGCACGTCCGGGTCCAGCCGCGCGGGCCGGTAGACGTCGACGTGGTCGACGCCGAGCCGCTGGAGCGTCTGGGCCAGCGAGTTCTTCACCGCGGCCGGGCGGCAGTCCACGCCCAGGATGCCGCCGGCCGGGTCGCGCAGGACGCCGAACTTCACGCTGAGCACGAGCTGGTCGCGGTCGTGCTCGCGCAGGACCTCGCGCAGCAGCAGTTCGTTGTGCCCGCTGCCGTAGAAGTCGCCGGTGTCCAGCAGCGTGACGCCCGCCTCGATCGCGGCGTGCGCGGTGGCGATGCCTTCGGCCCGGTCGGCGGGACCGTAGAAATCCGACATGGACATGAGCCCGAGGCCCAATGCGGAAACACTGGGTCCGGTTGCTCCGAGTCGTCGCAGCTCCATTGCACCAGGATGCGCGGTCGGCGCGTGGTGGGCGAAGCCCCGGACACCTACTCTGTCAGGTGCCCGAATTCGGTTCCAATTCGCATTACCCACTTTTCACCGATGTCAAACTGAATGCCATGAATGCGCCTTCACCAGGAATTACCTACCCTGTTCGGGTGATCGAATCCCCGGCCGCGTCGGGCGTTCGGGACGGCCGGTACGCTGAGAGGAGTTCGCTTATCGGTGGTGAAGGGGTATCTGGTGTACCAGACCGTTACCGAGGTCCGCATCGGCGATTTGATCGACCTGCTGGCGCACAAGGCGCCGATGAGCGAGTTCGAAAGAATGATCGACCAGGCACGGCTGGGAGGCGCCCCGGACGACGAGCTCGCCGGGCTGGAGGCGGCGGCCCGGCAGTGCCTGCGCATCGCCGCGCAGGCGGAGGGCAGCAGGCGGCGCGAGGCCGGGCTGGACGCCCTGGTCGACGCGGCCCGCGAGCTGGCGGTCCCCTACGACCTGGACACGCTGCTCCAGGTGACCACCCGGCGCGCCCGCCACCTGCTCGGCATGGACATGGCCTACATCGCGCTGCTGGACGAGGAGCACGGCTACGTCCGCGTGCACGCCGCCGACGGCCACACCTCCTCCTTCAGCGTCGGCGCCCGGCTGCCCGCCGCCAACGGCCTCGGCGTGCTCGGCCAGTCCGGCGCCGGGCCGTACTGGACCTCCGACTTCCTCGCCGACGACCGGGTCGAGCACAACGAGGCGTTCGACGAGCTGGTGCGGGCCGAGGGCCTGCACGCCCTGGTCGCCGCGCCGCTGAACTACGGCGCGCGGCTGCACTGCTCGGTGCCGAGCGGCGTGCTCTACGCGGCCAGCAGGCACGTCCGCCACTTCACAGCCGACGAGCGCTCGCTGCTGGCGTCCCTGGGCACGCTGGCCGGGATGTTCATCGAGCACACCAGGCTGCGCACCGAGGCCGAGGAGCGGGCGAAGGAGCTGGAGGTGCGGCTCGACCGCTCGCGAGCGCGGGAGGCGGAGGCCCGGGAGGTGGGCGAGGTCCGGGACCGGATGGTCGACCTGGTGCTCGCCGGCGCGAACCTGCACGACCTGGTCGTGGAGGCGCGCGGCTGCCTCGGGGCCGCCGTGGCGGTCTGCTCGGTGGACGGGCGGGTGCTGGCGGCGGCGGGCTCGCTGCCCGGCGAGCCGGACCCGCTCGCGGTCGCGGCGGCGCTCGACGCGGGCGGCGACGAGCCCGTGCCCCTCGGGGATGGCCTGTGGGTGGCGCCGGTCCGCGCGGGCGCGCGGTGCGTCGGCTCGGTGCTGGTGCCGTCGGGCTCCGGACCGGACGCCGGCGGCCGGCAGGTACTGCGGGCGGTGGCGCGGTCGGTCGCCCTCCTGCTGCGCGAGGACGTGGCCAACGGTCCGCGCGCGCAGCTGCACGAGTGCCTGCTGGAGGACATGCTGGCGGCGCGGCACCAGGCGCCGCGGCAGCTGGACGAGCGGGCGCGGCGGGCCGGGGTCGACCTGGACCGGTCGCACGTGCTGCTGGTCGCCAGGCCCGAGGGCGGGGTGTCGGGCCGCGTCGACGCCTGGACGTCGGCGTACGCGCTGCGCGCAGGCGGCCTGCGGAACTCGCGCGGCGACCACGTGGTGCTGCTGGTGCCCGGTGAAGCGCCGGGCGAGACGGCCAAGCGGGTGTCGGCCGAGCTGACCGAGGCCGCGGGCTCGCCGGTGTCGGTCGGCGCGGCCGGGCCGCTGTCCGGCGCGGCGGCGGTGCACGACGGCTACCAGGAGGCGGTGCGGTGCGTGGACGCCATCACCGCCCTCGGCGCGATCGGCGGCGCGGCGTCGACCCGGGAGCTGGGCTTCGTCGGCGTGCTGCTGTCCGACGACCACGACGTGGCCGGGTTCATCGACGCCGCGGTGGGACCGCTGCTCGACTACGACCAGGAGCGCTACACCGACCTGGTGCCCACGCTGGAGGCGTACTTCGAGGAGGGCGGCAGCCCCACCTACGCCGCCGGGCGGCTGCACGTGCACACCAACACGGTCACCCGCCGGTTGGACCGGATCAAGGAGCTGCTGGGCCCGGAGTGGCAGAAGCCGGAGCGCGCCCTGGACCTCCAGCTGGCGCTGCGGCTGCTGCGCGTGCGCGGGTCCCTGCTCGGCCCCGGCGCGGACGGGGGTGCGTCGGCGGGCGCCCGCTGATGACGCCCGCCGACGCGGCGGTCAGTCCCGGATGACGGTCTTGGTGCGCATCAGGAACTCACCGAGGTAGTTGTCGTGCGGCACGCCGGGGCGGGTCCAGTAGGTGGCGTGGTCCCCGAGGTGGACGTTGCTGATGCTCGGCTCGTCCACCAGGCGGCCCACCAGCTCCTCGTCGCGGGTGAGCGCCGTGAGCACCAGCGAGCCCCGCAGCGGCGCCACGCCCGCTTCCCGCGTCCACGGCGCGATCCAGACGCAGGGGAACGCCAGCTCGGTGCCGGTCTGCGGCGCGTCCGGCCGGTCCACCTGGTGCACCGCGGGCCGCAGCGCGGCACTGCCGTCGCCCAGCTCGTCCACGATCCCGTCGCCGCCCAACCACGCCCGGGAACCCTTGGCCTGGGCCAGCAGGTAGCGCTCGACGGTCCGGGCGGTCTCCAGCGGCTGCACCGACAGCACCGCCTTCTCGTCCTGCGGCGGCAGCGTCGGGATGGCGGCCAGGCGCTCGGCCACGGCCTCGGCCAGCGGCGCCGGGTCGCCCTCCACGAACACCGCCGTCGCGTTGATGCAGGCGACGCCGCCCTGGTGGCTGATCGAGTCGACGATCGTGTCCAGGTGGTCGCGCCAGTCCACGTCCGCGGTGACCAGGATCTTCGACCGGCCCGGCCCCTGCGGCAGCACGTGCGGGCTGCCGGCGTACTTGCGCACGACGTCGTCGCCGCCGTACACCAGCCCGAGGTCGGCGCCCCGGAGCACTTCGCCCGCCACGTCGTGGTCGGTCGGCAGCAGCACGACCTGGTCGTCCCGGAACCCGGCCAGCCGCAGCGCGGTGACCAGGCGGTGCGGGGTGAACGGCTCGCGCCGGGACGGCCGCACCGCCACCCGGTAGCCCAGGGCCAGCGCCTCCAGCCACAGCGCGTGCGGCCCGGGGTGGTTGCCGGCCGCGTGCACCGCGAAGACGTCGCCGCGCCGCGTCCACACCGCGCTGCCGCCCCGCGTGGCCGGGTCGTGCCAGTCGTCGGCGGCGCCCGCGGGCCTGGCCTGGTAGGCGCTGTCGCCCGCCTTCCCGGCCGCCTCCACGATGCCCTCGGTGGCGTAGCGGACCACGGAGATCGGCACGCCCGAGACGCGGCTGACGAGGTGCTGGTACTCGGCGAAGGTCAGCCCGTCGACCACCTCCTCGGCGAAGATCCGCCCGGCGCGGGCCAGCGCTGTGACCCGCTCCTCGACCGGCGGCGTGTCGGCGGCGCGCAGTGCGGCCAGCGCCCGGCTGACGTAGATCGCGGGCACCAGGCTCAGCTCGGCCACGGGCGTGCCCGCCAGGTCGTTCACGGTCAGCCGCTTGCGCGCGCGGTAGGGCCCGGTCGGGCCCAGCGCGTCCAGCTGGATGGGATCGGTGGTCATCGACTACCTCCGGTGGTTGCCCGGTCGGGGCGGGTCAGTACACGCCCTCGATGACGGCCTCGTCGTCGAACTCGCGCACCGGCGCCACGTCCGCCACCGAGTCGCCGACCTGGCCGGGCAGCGGCTCGACGCGGATCGCGGTGTCGCGTTCGAGGTTCTCCGGCAGCAGCAGGCTCTTGCTGACGTGGTTCATCACGACCTGCCCCCGCGTGCCGTAGGGCACGGTCGCGCCGGTGTCCGGGTCGACCACCCGGAACGTCATGTAGGGCGAGAACGGGTCGTAGACGCACGGGTCGTCGTCGGTGAGGCCGGGTCGCTCGCTCGCGTTGCCGAGGATCATCGTGCTGCCGAAACCGCTGTACAGCACCACGCCCGGGAAGACCTCGGTGCGCATCAGGTGCCGCGTGTCCGGGTCCATCTGCGTGCCGACCCAGTTGATGGCCTTCACCTTCTCGTTGACCAGCTTGACCAGGTCGTCGCGCCGGGCCACCCGGTCCAGCACCGGCGGGGTGATCATCAGCACGCCGATGTCCTGGGTCTCCAGCAGGTACCCGATCTGCTCCACGATGTGCTCGGCGTAGGCGCCCGCCTCCTCGGCCCGGCCCGCCGAGATCAGCCGCTTCACCCAGCGCGGGTCGAGGTCGATGGCGAACGCGACGCCGCCGCGGTGCGCGGTCTGGTGCGCGATCACCGGGCCGACCATGTGCGGCCCGCTCGGGACGGCGTTGAGCCAGTTGACGCCGTGCGGCACGCCGTGGCCGTCCAGCTGCGCGCTGCTCCAGGAGATGAGCCGGTCCAGCCAGTCGCGCATCAGCACGACCCGCTTCGGCGCGCCGGTGGTGCCGCCGCTCTCGTACACGCCGACCACGTCGGGGCGCGGGCCGTAGCCGCGCGGGACCAGGTCCTCGGCCCGGACGTGGCGCAGCTCGTTGGCGACGTTGGGGAACAGCTTGAGGTCGTCCACCCCGCGCACGTCGTCGACCGGGGAGAACCCGAGCGACCCGGCGCGGGCGAGCCAGAACGGCGACCCGGTCTCCGGGGAGAAGTGCCACCGCATCGCGGCTCGCACCAGTTCGTCGGGATCGGGCTGGACGTCGTGCGGCAGGTCTAGCACGGATTCGACGGTGGCCACGGTTCTCCTTCCGGGACGGGCGGTCGCGCGACAGCAGCGGCGCCCCACCATCGTCGGGCGGTCGCCGGCGCGCGGTCCAGGTCGGCGGCGGGAGTCTGTCAGCTCGTCAGGGCAGGTGCACGCCCGCGCCGCCCGGTGCGGGCGGTTCCGGCGCGCGGTCCAGCTCGAAGCCGAACCACTTCCGGTACGCGGCAAGCAGTTCCGCCGCGCTCGTCAAGTCCTCTGTGGACTTCTCGCCGTCGTGCACGACGGTCAGCCGGTTGCCCTTGATGACCACGCGACCGGTGTCGGTGTTCAAGGCGCAGAACACCTCCTGGAGGAACGGCGACTCGGGTGCGGTGCGGTACCACCACAGGGTCGGCGCCAGGTCCTCGGACGTCACCGGGCGGTCGTCCACCCGGTACAGCGGCCGGCCGTCGAGCAGCACGTCCACCTCGCCGCCGCCCGCGTCGACCAGCAGGTAGGCGCCGTGCGGGTCCTGCTGCTCCTCCCGCACGTCGAACGCGAGGGGGTGCAGGCTGTTGCGGCCGAAGCCGGTGTCGACCAGGTACCGCTCGTCCCCCAGCCGGACCCGCACCGCCAGGTGGCACAGCGGCGGGCCGAGCACCCCGTCGCGGTACACCCGGCCGGGCACCAGGTCGGCGGTGAAGCCGAGCGCTCGCAGCAGCAGGGCGAACGCCGGGTTGGTCTCGTAGCAGCCGCCGCCGCGCCCGCGGCGCACGATCTTGTCCAGCACCCGCTCGTCGGTGTGGACGTCCTCGCCCAGGTGGTAGCCCAGGTTCTCGAACGGCACCGCCCGGACGTGGCGCTCCTGCAGGTGGCGCAGGGCCGGGAGGTCGGGGCGCTCCGGCCGCACCGCGCCGATGCGGTCCAGGTACGCCTGCGCCGTGCCGTGGTCCATTCCGGTCCCTCCACTCTCCGGTCAGGACACGTGCCGCAGCTCGTGCCCGGTCAGGTCGGTGAGCGCGGCCACCGCGTGCGCGGCGGAGGCCAGCGTGGCGTGCCGGTTCCACCCGGCGAACGAGCGGCCGGCGAAGTCGCGGATGCCCACCCGCTCGGAGTACCGGGTGAAGTCCCGGTCCACCACGTCCACCAGGCGGGTCAGCGGGGCCAGCGCGGCGGGCTTGGCGGTCACCAGGTTGGTGAGCCACAGCTGGCCCGGCCACTCGCGGTCGACCCGGCCGACGCCGAGCAGCGCCAGGTCGCCGGGGCCCGCGGGCTGGGGGCCGTGTGGCAGCGCGACGCGGGCGGTCGCCGCCACCGTCGGCCGCGGCGCGGGCACGAAGGCCCGCCGGTCGCGGACCGCGCTCGCGATCCGGTCCGCCGGGTTGGGCTCGTGGCTGTGCCCGGCCAGCCCGGCGTCGGCCGCGAGCAGGTGCTGCCCCGGGCAGATCCGCACCAGGAACGGCGTCCGGGCGGCGCGCAGCCGGCGGACCATGGCCACCACGTCCACGTCGCGGCCGTCGAAGACGACCGGTCGCACCGGGAAGTCGTTGCGGGCGCCGGTGCCCAGGTAGACCTCGGTGGCGCAGTCGGTGAACGTCTCCGGCCGCACGTCGTCGGGGATCGCGGCCCGGCGCCGCCGCCGCTCGTCGTCCAGCCACGTGCGCGGCAGGTACAGCCGCCAGTTCACCGGCACCGCGACCTCGTCGGAGGCCAGCCACACGCCGAACGCCTGCTGCGCGTTGAGGGACTGCCCCTGCTCCAGCCGGAACCGCCTGCCCACACCCACCGAGTGGACCCCCGCCTTGGGGATGACGGTCGGCCGCACCACCCACGCCCGCAGCGGCACGACCCGCCGGACGTAGTTCGCCAGCGCCCGGCGCACGGGGGCGACGTCCCAGGTCGAATCGCTGACGAAGTGGTGCAGGTACTGCTCGGCCGCGGGCCTGCCGACCGCCGCGGCGATGTTCCTGATCGACTTGCGCCCGTCGGCGGTCAGCAGGCCGCGGACGTACTCCAGGCCCTTGCCCCGCTGGTCCCTCCTGGGCAAGGACGCGAAGAGGGCGGAGCCCAGCTCCGCCAGGAGTGCTTCACGCGGTCCGGTCCACGTTCCCTCGCGCTGCGCGCCGTTGCGCGGTAACAGCATCTCAACCCTTCCGAAACCCGGTCGACTCTTCTGGGTCTCCAAGGTCCCGCGCGGCCGGCGGCACTGCCTAGGTAGGCGGAGCACCACAATCCGGGGGTGGGTGGTGACGCGCCACCACAACGGCGTCGCACACGTGATCTACATCACAATTCGTCACCCGCCGAAGTGGTTTGACGGTGCGTCCCGGCCACCACGATGGTCACGGCCGCAGCACCACCCGCCGGCCGCGCAGCTCGCCGCGTTCCATCCGGGCGTGCGTCCGGGCGGCGGCGCTCAGCGGTAGCTCCTCCACCTCACGCGGGCGCAGCGCGCCGCGCGCGAGCAGGGCGTTGACGGCCCGCGCCGCCTCGGCCAGCTCGGCCGTGGTCGCGTGCGAGATGACGAAGCCGACGACCGACCGGTCGGCCGTGTAGAGGGCGCCGGCGGGCAGCACCGGCTCGGTGCGCGCGCCCGCGAGCACCACCACCCGACCCCGGTGCGCCGCCAGGTCCAGGGCCGTGCGCAGGTCGTTGTGGCCGGAGCAGTCCAGCTGGACGTCCACGCCGTCCGGGCACGCCCGGCGCACCCCGTCCGCGAGCGCCGGGTCCCGGTAGTCGAACACCTCGGCCGCGCCCAGCTCCCGGCAGCGCTCGGCGTCCCGTGCCGAGGCGGTGGCGATCACCCGGGCGCCCGCGGCCGCGGCCAGCACGACCATCGCGCTGCCGACGTTGCCACCGGCGCCCGCGACCAGCACGGTGTCGCCGAGGCGGGCGCGGCCGTGCGTGAACAGGCCGAGGTAGGCCGTGACCGCCGGGTGCACGACCGCGACGGCGTCCGCGTCGGGCACGCCCTCCGGCAGGTGGTAGAGGCGGTCCGCCGGCACCACGGCCCGCTGCGCGGCGGCGCCCTGCCGACCGCCGTGCCCCAGGCTGTTGCACCACACCCGGTCGCCGACGGCGAACCCGGCGACGCCCGGACCGCTCGCCACGACCGTGCCCACCAGGTCGCGGCTGATCACGAACGGGAAGTCGACCGGGGTCCGGAAGGCCCCGGAGCGGACGAAGGTGTCGACCGGGTTCACCGTGGTGGCCGAGACCTCCACCAGCACGTCGGTCGGACCGGGGACGGGGTCGGGCAGCTCGCCGGAGCGGATCTCCTCCGGCGCGCCCAGTCTGGTGATGAACGCCGCCTGCATGGGAACCCATTGTGGCCGCGCGGCTCGCGCCCGCCGACCACGCGCCGCCGCTTCCGTCAGGTCGGCCGCCTGACCTGACTTACCCCCGGCCCCGTCGCTTGACCGCCACCTCCGCACCGCTGACACGCTCGTCGCCATGACCAATGCGGGAACCGAGCGAGCCGTCATCTTCCGAACCGAGGCACGGGAGTTCGTCGCCGCCCCACCGGAGCGGGTCTACGACGTCGTGAGCGACCTGCCGCGCAGCGCCGAGTGGAGCGTGGAGTGCGTTGGCGGGCAATGGGTCTCAGGCGAACCGCGCACCGTCGGCGCCGTCTTCCGGGGTGAGAACGAGCGCGCCGCGGACGTCGTCGCGTGGGCGCCGGTCGTGCGCGGCCGGTGGCACACGGAGGCCGAGGTCGTCGCCGCCGAGCGCGGGCGGACGTTCCGCTGGGCCATGCGCACCAGGGCCGGTGAGCGCCAGGACAGCGTGTGGGGCTTCGACGTGCTGCCCGCCGACGGCGGGAGCGTCCTCGTGCACCACTTCCGGATGGGCGCGCCGACCGAGGGCATCCGGCAGATCACCGCCGACATGGACGAGGCCGCGGTGCGGCGCTTCTACGCCGACTGGGGCGCGAAGCTGGAGCGCGACCTGGCCACCACCGCGGCCCGCGTCAAGGCCGTCATCGAGCGCGGCTGACCGGGCGCCGCCCGGGAGGACGCCGACCGCACGTCCCCACCCACTTCGCGAGGTGAGCAGATGTTCCTGCAACGATGGGCGAACCGCGGCATCCGGTTGGGCACGCTGTTCGAACGCGCCGCCGCCCGGCACCCCACCAACGTCCTGATCCTCGACCACGACCTGCAGATCGCGCCGGAACTGGGCAGGCGCGCCACCATCCCCGAGGTCGCCGACCTCGTGGACGACTACGCCGCCCGGCTGCGCGCGGCCGGGGTGCGCCCCGGCGAGCGGGTGGTGGTGCACAAGTCCGACGGGTTCGACATCATGCTGCTGGCCTGCGCGGCGGCGCGGGCGGGCGCCGTGCCGGTGCTGCTCTCGCCCCAGCTGGACGGCGGCACGGTCGCCGAGCTGGTGCGGCGCGTCGGCCACCCGCACCTGGTGACCGACCAGGCCAAGCTGGACCACGACCTGCCGCCGTCGGTCTTCGACGAGGCCCGGCAGGTGCTGCTCACCGAGGGCTCGCACGCCGGCGCGGTGGAGCTGCGCTCGCTGGCGGGCGCGCCGCGGGTGGCGCCGACGATCCTGCCGCCCGGGCGGCCGACGCTCATCACGCACACCTCGGGCACCACCGGGACGCCCAAGCTGGCCGTCCACACCGGACGGACGCTCCAGGCGCGCTACCGGCCGCAGGCGGCGATCACCAAGCCGCTGCTGCCCGGCCGGGAGACCATCGCGATCCACGTCTCGTTCGTCCACTCGCGACTGGTCACCGCCCTGGCGATCTCGCTGCTGCGCGGGTGGCCGGTCGTCGTGCTCGCGGACGCCGACCCGGCGCGCACGGCCGACCTGTTCGCCCGCGTGCGCCCCGGCATCCTCGAAGCGCACCCCAACTCGCTGATGGACTGGGAGGGGCTGGCCGACGACCCGCGCGGCCCGCTGGCGAACGTGAAGCTGTTCAGCAGCACGTTCGACGCGATCCACCCGCGGACCGTGCACCGGCTGCTCGGGGCGTCGGAGCGCCGGCTGCCGGTGTTCGGGCAGCTCTACGGCCAGAGCGAGATCGGGCCCGCGGTGGTGCGCGGCTTCACCCGCCGCCGCTCGCCCAAGGCCGACGGCCGCTGCGTCGGGATGCCGTTCCCCGGCATGACCGGCGTCCGAGTGGTCGGCCGCGACGGGCGGCGCGCGTCGAAGGAGGACCCCGGCTTCATCGAGGTCCGCAGCGACGGCCGGATCGCCACCTACCTCGGCGAGCAGGGCCGCTACGACCGGCAGGTCACCGACGGGTGGTGGCGCATGGGCGACGTCGGCTACCGCACCCGGTGGGGCTGCCTGCACCTGCTGGACCGCGAGGTGGACGTGATCGACGGCTTCGGCAGCACCCTGGCCGCCGAGGACACCCTGTTCGACCGGTTGCCGGACCTGACCGAGGTGATCATCGTCCCGGCGCCGGACGGCCGGGCGCAACCGGTGGTGTGCACCAAGGACGACAAGCCACTCGACCAGTGGGCCTGGCGCGCGGCGGTCACCGGGATGCCGGAGATGCGCGAGCCGGTCCAGTGGAAGCTCGCGGACCTGCCGCAGACCGCCACCACCAAGGTCAAGCGGTTGGAACTGGCCCGCATCCTGGCCAACGGCGCCGACCGGTGACCCCGGTCGACCACGACGGGCGGAGCAGACCATGGCAGAGGTAGTAGTGGTCGGTGGCGGGATCGGCGGACTGGCCGCCGCCACCGCCGTGGCACGGCGGGGGCACCGGGTCGTCGTGCTCGAACGCGCGGACCGGTTCGCCGAGATCGGCGCGGGCATCCAGATCGCGCCCAACGGCATCCACGCGCTCGACGCGCTCGGTGTCGGCGCGTCGGTGCGCGCCACCGCCGTCTACATCGACGAGTTGCGGTTCATGGACGGCACCACGGACGAGCACGTGGTGAGCATGCCGCTGACCGAGGGGTACCGCGCCCGGTTCGGCAACCCCTACGTGGTGGCGCACCGCGCCGAGCTGCACGCGTCCCTGCTGGACGCCTGCCGCTCGATGCCGGGCGTGCGGCTGCGGGTCGGTTGCGCGGCGGTCGGCTACGAGCAGGACGGCGCGAGGGCCACCGTCGTGCTCGCGGGCGGCGAGCGGGTCACCGGCGACGCGGTGATCGGCGCGGACGGCATCCGCTCGGCGATCCGCCGGCAGCTCGTCGGCGACGGCGAGCCGGTGGTGTCCGGGCACACCGCGTACCGCGCCCTGATCCCGATGGCCGACGTGCCGCCGGAGCTGCGGTGGAACGCGGTGACCTGGTGGGCGGGCCCCGGGCGGCACTTCGTGCACTACCCGATCAACGGCGGCCGGACGTTGAACCTCGCGGTCATCCACGAGGACGGCGCGACCGAGGCGGTCAACGGCGTGCCGGTGGGCACACCGCACGTGCGCCGGCTGTTCGACGGGTTCGGGCCGACCGCCCGGCGGCTGCTGGCGCTGGGCGACGACTTCCGCG
The DNA here is from genome assembly GCF_040744945.1 of Saccharothrix sp. HUAS TT1. Lineage (NCBI taxonomy): Bacteria > Bacillati > Actinomycetota > Actinomycetes > Pseudonocardiales > Pseudonocardiaceae > Saccharothrix > Saccharothrix camelliae. The sequence continues at coordinate 6,743,695 of NZ_CP160453.1, forward strand.
CCTGGGGACTGGTCGACCGCGACCCGGTGGACACGTGGGTCGACGGCCGGGTGGTGCTGCTCGGCGACGCCGCGCACCCGATGCTGCACTTCGCCGCGCAGGGCGCCTGCCAGGGGCTGGAGGACGCCGTGGTGCTCGGCGGGCTGCTCGACAGCGGCGCGGAGGCGTTCCCGGAGCGGTTCCGCCGGTACAACGCCGTGCGGCGGGAGCGGACCGCCGACGTGCAGCGGGTGTCCCGGCGCAGCACGGTGCTGTGGCACCCGGAGGGCGCCCGGGCGCGGGCGCGCAACGCCGCCCTCGCCGCGTTGACGCCCACCGAGCTGCACGACCGGGTCGCGTGGCTGCACCGGGCGGCGGTGCCCGCCGGCGCCGGGACGGCGGTGGCGCGGTGAACGGGTCGCTGGCGGTGTGCGTCGTCGGGATGGGACCGCGCGGCCTGTCCGTGCTGGAACGCCTGTGCGCCAACGAACGCGCGCGACCGCGCCACGAGGCGGTCACCGTGCACGTGGTCGACCCGGCGCCGCCGGGGCCCGGCTCGGTGTGGCGGACCACCCAGTCGCGCCTGCTGCTGATGAACACGGTCGCGTCGCAGATCACCGTCCACACCGACGCGAGCACTCGCATCGAGGGTCCGATCGAACCCGGTCCCACCCTCTACGAGTGGGCGCGGGGTCTCACCCGGCACGAAGACCCGGAGGTGCTGGCCGAGGCGAAGGCGCTCGGACCGGACAGCTACCCGACGCGCGCCTTCTACGGCAGCTACCTGGCGGCGGCGTTCGACCGGGTGGTGGCGACCGCGCCGGCCGGCGTCACGGTGCGGGTGCACCGCTCGCGGGCGGTCGCGATGGCCGACACCCACGGCGCGTCCGGCGGACCGCAGGGCGTCCGGCTGGAGGACGGCACCCGCGTCCACGACCTGGACGCGGTCGTGCTCGCCCAGGGCCACCTGCCGACCCGCCCGTCGCCGCGCGAGGCCCGCACCGCCAGCCTGGCCCGCATCCACGGCCTGACCTACCTGACCCCGGCGAACCCGGCGGACGTCGACCTCGACGTCGTGCCCGCGGGCGAGCCGGTCCTGCTGCGCGGTCTGGGGTTGAACTTCTTCGACCACATGGCCCTGCTGACCCTCGGTCGCGGCGGCGCGTTCGCCCGGGACGGCGACCGGCTGGTGTACCGGCCGTCCGGGCGGGAACCGCACCTCGTCGCGACGTCCCGGCGCGGCATCCCGTACCACGCGCGCGGCGAGAACCAGAAGGGCGCGCACGGCAGGCACACGCCGAGGGTGTTCACCGCCGACGTGGTCGCCGAGCTGCGCCGACGTGCCGCGACCGACGACCGGGTGTCCTTCGGGGTGGACGTGTGGCCGCGGATCGCCGTCGAGGTGGAGAGCGTCTACTACGGCACGCTGCTGAGGTCCCGGGGGCGGCCGGCCGACGGCGACCGGCTGGCCGAGCGGTACGCCGCCGCGCGCACCGCGACGGCGCGGTCGCGGCTGCTGGACGAGCACGGCGTCGCGCGGGCCGACCGGTGGGACTGGGAGTCGATCTCCCGGCCGCACGGGGACCGGCGCTTCGCCGACCGCGCCGACTTCCGCGACTGGTTGCTCGGCCACCTGGCGCGCGACGTCGAGGAGGCCAGGCGGGGCAACGTCGACGGCCCGCTCAAGGCCGCCCTGGACGTGCTGCGGGACCTGCGCAACGAGATCCGGCTGGTGGTGGACCACTGCGGCCTGGACGGCGGCTCCCACCGCGACGACCTCGACGGCTGGTACACCCCGCTCAACGCGTTCCTGTCCATCGGCCCGCCGGCGCGGCGCGTCGAGGAGATGATCGCCCTGGTCGAGGCCGGTGTGCTGGAGCTGACCGGGCCCGGCGCCGTGCTGTGGCTGGACACCGGGGAGGACCCGGCGTTCGTCGCCGAGTCGCGCGAGGTCCCCGGTCCGCCGGTGCGGGCGCGGGTGCTGATCGAGGCGCGGCTGCCGGAACCGGACCTGCGGCGCACCGAGGACCCGCTGATGCGGCACCTCCTGGCGACCGAGCAGATCCGGGCGCACCGGGTCCCGACCTCGTCCGGCTCCCACTACGAGACCGGTGGCCTGTCGGTCACCGAGCGGCCGTACCACGTGCTCGACGCCAAGGGACGCGCTCATCCGCGGCGCTTCGCGTACGGGGTGCCGACGGAGTCGGTGCACTGGGTGACGGCGGCCGGGATCAGGCCGGGCGTCGACTCGGTGACCCTGGGCGACTCGGACGCGATCGCGCAGGCCGTGCTGTCCCTGACGAGGGCGTCGCGCGCGCCGTTCACCGTGCTGCCGGTCGGTGGGCTGGAGCCGGTGCCGGAGGGGGTGATCGTGTGACCGGGTCGGATACCGGCCTGCTCTCCCCCGTGCGCGCGGGGACACCGGTGGAGGCTCTGGTGTCCGACGAGGCGTGGGTGCAGGCGATGCTGGACGCGGAGGCCGCGCTGGCCCGGGCGCAGGCGGAGTTGGGCACCGTGCCGCGGTCGGCGGCCGAGGCGATCACCCGCGCGGCCCGGGTGGAGGCGTTCGACGTGCGCGCCCTGGCCGTGGCCTCGCGGGAGACCGCCAACCCGGTCGTCGGCCTGGTCCAGGCGCTCACCGCCGCCGTGGACGCGGACGCGGCGCCGCACGTGCACCGCGGCTCCACCAGCCAGGACGTCTTCGACACCGGCGCGATGCTGGTGGCGCGGCGCGTCCTGCGCGCCATCCGGGCCGACCTGGGCCGCTGCGCGGACGCGCTGACCGACCTGGCCCGCGAGCACCGCGACACCCCCATGGTGGGCCGGACGCTGGCGCTGCACGCCGTGCCGACGACGTTCGGCCTGAAGGCGGCCGGGTGGCGCCAGTCGGTGCTCGACGCGGACCGGCGCCTGGCGGCCGTGGCCGACGCCCTGCCCGTGTCGCTCGGCGGGGCCGCGGGCACGTTGGCCGGCTACCTGGTCCACGCCGGACCGCTCGACGACCCGGCGGCCTACGCCGAACGGCTGGTCGAGGCGTTCGCCGCCGAGACCGGCCTGGCCGCGCCGCCGCTGCCCTGGCACGCCGCCCGCGCGCCCCTCGCCGACCTGGCCGCCGCGCTGGCCCTCACCGCGGGCGTGCTGGGCAAGATCGCGGTGGACGTGCAGTCCCTGGCCCGGACCGAGGTCGGCGAGGTGGCCGAACCCCACCGGCCCGGCCGGGGCGGCTCGTCGGCCATGCCGCACAAGCGCAACCCGGTCCTGACGACCTTGTTGCGCAGCGCGGCGCTCCAGGTGCCACCGCTGGCCACCGCGGTGACCCAGTGCCTGCTGGCCGAGGACGAGCGCTCCGCGGGCGCGTGGCACGCCGAGTGGCTGCCGCTGCGCGAGTGCCTGCGGTTGACCGGCGGCGCGGCGCACACCGCGGTGGAACTCGCCGAGGGGCTGGAGGTCAGGCCGGAGCGGATGCGCCGCAACCTCGACCTCACCGGCGGCCAGGTCGTCTCCGAGCGGATCGCGGCGCTGCTCGCGCCGCACCTCGGCCGGGCCGAGGCCAAGCGGTTGCTGGCGCACTGGTCCGCGCTCGCCGACCGGACCGGCCGGTCGCTGGCCGACGTGCTGGCCGACGCGCCGGAGCCGGCCGGGTCGGTCGACCCCGCCGATCGGGCGGACTGGTGCGACCCGACCCGCTACACCGGCGCGGCCGGGTCCATGGTGGACCGCGCGCTGGCCGGCGGTTCCCGCGCCACCTGACGGATTCCACCACCGCGCGTGGTGCTCCCCCGTCCCGTCGGCACATCATGGGAACACGGCGGAAACCCGTGCCGAACGATGGCCTGCCGTTCCACGAGCGTTGGGGCACAACGACAGTCGCACTCACTCAACCGTGATGGGAGACTCCTGTGGACAACGCCTTGCTCGACTTCCGGCGGGCCGCGGCGCTGCAGCAACCGGACTGGGCGGACCCGGCGGCCGTGCGCCGGGTCCGCGAGGACCTGGCCCGCTCCCCCGGCCTGGTCACCGGCGAGGAGGTGCGCGACCTGCGCGCGGCGCTGGCGCTCGTGGCCACCGGCGGCGCGCACGTGGTGCAGGCCGGTGACTGCGCCGAGGACCCGGTGGAGTGCGAGGCCGGCTACGTGGCCCGCAAGGCGGCGTTGCTGGACGTCCTCGCGGGCACCATGAAGATGATCACCCGTCGACCGGTGGTGCGGGTCGGGCGGATCGGCGGGCAGTTCGCGAAGCCGCGGTCCAAGCCGACCGAGCTGGTCGGCGGGGTCGAGCTGCCGGCGTACCGGGGGCACATGGTGAACAGCCCGGAGCCGGACCCCGAGGGGCGGCGGCCGGACCCGCGCCGGATGCTCGTCGGCTACTCCGCGGCCAGCGCCGTGATGCGGCACCTGGGCTGGGGCGGCCGCCGGCAGCGCGGCCCGATCGACCCGGTGGTGTGGACGAGCCACGAGGCGCTGCTGCTGGACTACGAGACCTCGCTGGTGCGCCGGGACGGCGGTGGCGAGGCGGTGCTGACGTCCACCCACTTCCCGTGGATCGGCGAGCGCACCCGCCAGGTGGACGGGCCGCACGTCGACCTGCTCGCCCGGGTGGCCAACCCGGTGGCGTGCAAGGTCGGGCCGACCACGACCGCGGCCGAGGTCCTGGCGCTGTGCGAGCGGCTGGACCCGCACCGCGAGCCGGGCAGGCTCACGCTGATCGCGCGGATGGGCGCCGACGCCGTCGCCGACCTGCTGCCGCCGCTGGTGGAGGCGGTGCGCGCGGCGGGCCACCCGGTGATCTGGCTGTGCGACCCCATGCACGCCAACACCGTCGTGACCCCCGACGGCCTCAAGACCCGGTACCTGAGCGCGCTCAACCGCGAGGTGGCCGCCTTCCGGGTCGCCGTGGAGGCGGCGGGCGGCGTCGCGGGCGGCCTGCACCTGGAGGCCACGCCCGACCACGTCACCGAGTGCGTGCCCGGTGAGTCCGAAGTGGACCGCGTCGGCGAGAAGTACACCAGCTTCTGCGACCCGAGGCTCAACCCGGACCAGGCGGTGGCCACCATCCACGCCTGGCGCGACTGAGCGGGAGGACACGATGACGAACGGGACGGTCGCCCTGGTCACCGGGGCGGCGGGCGGCATCGGCGCCGCCGTGGTCCGGACCCTGGCCGCCGGCGGCGCCGCGGTGGCCGCCGTGGACCGCGACGCCGACGCGCTCGCCGGGCAGGTGGCCCGGTGGAACGCCGACGGGCTGGCGGTGCGCGCCCACCCGGCCGACGTGAGCGACGCCGCTCGGGTGGAGGAGGTGGTGGCCGCCGTCGAACGCGACCTCGGGCCGATCGACCAGCTGGTCAACGCGGCCGGCGTGCTGCGCCTCGGCGAGGTGGTCGACCTGGGCGACGAGGACTGGCACACCACCATCGCGGTCAACACCACCGGCGTCTTCCTGGTCTCCCGGGCCGTGGTGCGCCGGATGACCGGGCGCCGCCGGGGCGCCGTCGTGACGGTCGCGTCCAACGCGGCGGCCACACCGCGCACGCACATGGCGGTGTACGCGGCGTCCAAGGCGGCGGCCACCATGTTCACCAAGTGCCTCGGCCTCGAAGTGGCCCGGCACGGCGTGCGGTGCAACGTGGTGGCGCCCGGCTCGACCGACACGCCGATGCTCAGCTCCATGTGGCACGACGAGACCGGGCCGCGCGGCACGATCGAGGGCAGGCCCGAGGAGTTCCGGGTCGGCATACCCCTGGGCAAGCTGGCCCGGCCCGAGGACGTGGCCGACGCCGTGGCGTTCCTGCTCTCCGACGCCGCTTCGCACATCACGCTGCACGCCCTGACCGTCGACGGCGGGGCCGCGCTCGGCGCGTGACCGCACCCGGAGGACGAAGGACATGACCGGCATCCCCCCGATCGCACCCTACCCGCTGCCGAACGCGGGCGACCTGCCCGCCAACACCGCCCGGTGGACCCCGGACCCGGACCGCGCGGTCCTGCTGGTGCACGACATGCAGCGCTACTTCCTCGCGCCGTTCCCCGACCCGCTGCGCGGGCGCCTGGTCGACGCCGCCGCCCGGCTGCGCGACCGGTGCGCGGCGCTCGGCGTCCCGGTGGCCTACACGGCGCAGCCCGGCGGCATGGACGAGCGGCAGCGCGGCCTGCTCAAGGACTTCTGGGGTCCGGGCATGCGCACCGACCCCGCCGACCGCGAGGTGGTGGCCGAACTCGCGCCCGACCCGGCCGACTGGGTGCTCACCAAGTGGCGCTACAGCGCGTTCTTCCGGTCCGACCTGCTGGACCGGATGCGGGCGCTGGGGCGCGACCAGCTCATCCTGTGCGGGGTGTACGCGCACGTCGGCGTGCTGATGACGGCGGTGGAGGCGTTCACCAACGACATCCAGGCGTTCCTGGTGGCCGACGCGGTGGCCGACTTCACGCCCGAGCACCACCGGTTGGCCGTCGAGTACGCGGCCGACCGGTGCGCCGTGGTCGTGACCGCCGAGCAGGTGCTGGACCACCTCGGCTCGCCCGCCCGCCGACAGGCGGTCGCGCGATGAGCCGGCCGCACGACCTGCTGGACGACGTGCTGGCGTCCCGGTCGCCCGCGTACGCGCTGCTGCACCGGCCGGGGACGGACCCGGACGCGGTGGACGTCCTGGTCGGCGACCTGTCCGCGCCCGAACGGCTGGCGGACCTGCCGAGGCGGCCCGGCGGCGGGCACGAGGTGCTGGCGATCGTCCCCTACCGGCAGGTCGCGGAGCGCGGGTACGCGTGCGTGGACGACGGCGAGCCGCTGATCGCGCTGAGCGTCACCGACCAGGCCGTGCTGCCGCTGGACGACGTGCTGCGGCGGTTGCCGGACGTGCCGATCGACGTGGTCGGCGGGCACTTCGACGTGGACGACGACGCGTACGCCGAGACCGTCCGCCGGGTGGTCACCGAGGAGATCGGCGCCGGTGAGGGCGCGAACTTCGTGGTCAAGCGCTCGTACGTCGCCGAGATCACCGACTACTCGCAGGCCACGGCGCTGACCCTGTTCCGCAGGCTGGTGCGCGGCGAGAGCGGCGCGCACTGGACGTTCCTGGCGCACGCCGGCGACCGCACGTTCGTCGGCGCGACCCCGGAGCGGCACGTCACCATCGACGCGGGCACGGCGGTGATGAACCCGATCAGCGGCACCTACCGCTACCCGTCGTCGGGACCCGCGCTGAGCGGGGTGATGGACTTCCTGGCCGACGTCAAGGAGTCCGACGAGCTGTACATGGTGCTGGACGAAGAGCTGAAGATGATGGGCCGCATCTGCGACACCGGCGGGCGCGTGGTCGGGCCGCGGCTGCGGGAGATGGCCAGGGTCGCGCACACCGAGTACTTCATCGAGGGCCGCACCACCCGCGACCCGCGTGACGTGCTGCACGAGACGCTGTTCGCGCCCACGGTGACCGGCAGCCCGCTGGAGAGCGCCTGCAAGGTGATCAGCAGGCACGAGCCGGCGGGCCGCGGCTACTACAGCGGGGTGATCGCCCTGATCGGCCGGGACGAGCGCGGTCGTGACGCGCTGGACTCGGCCATCCTCATCCGCACCGCCGACATCGACCGGTCGGGCACGCTGCGGATCGGGGTCGGCGCCACCCTGGTGCGCCACTCGGACCCGGAGGCGGAGGCCGCCGAGACGCGCGCCAAGGCGGCGGGGCTGCTGGCCGCGCTGCGGCGGACCGGGTTCGCCGAGCACCCGCGGGTGCGGGCCGCGCTGGAGGAGCGCAACGCCACCATCGCCCGGTTCTGGCTCGGCGAGGAGGGCACCCGGCGGCTCTCGTCGCTGGCGGGCAGGCGGGTGCTGGTCGTGGACGCGGAGGACACGTTCACGTCGATGCTCGCCCACCAGCTGCGGGCGCTGGGGCTGGACGTGTCGGTGTGCCGCTTCGACGAGCCGCACGACACGGCGGGCGCCGACCTGGTGGTCATGGGACCGGGTCCGGGCGACCCGCGCGACGGCTCGCACCCGAAGATCTCGCACCTGCGCGGCGCGGTGGACCGGCTGCTGGCCGACCGGACGCCGTTCCTGGCGGTGTGCCTGAGCCACCAGGTGCTCAGCGCGCGGCTGGGGTTGCCGCTGGTGCGGCGGGACGTGCCGAACCAGGGCGCGCAGCGGGAGATCAAGCTGTTCGGCGCGCGCGAGCGGGTCGGGTTCTACAACACGTTCGCCGCGCGCAGCCGGGACGACGTGCTGGACGTCGACGGGGCCGGCCGGGTGGAGGTGTGCCGGGACCCGGAGACCGGTGAGGTGCACGCCCTGCGCGGGGCGCACTTCGCCTCGATCCAGTTCCACGCGGAGTCCGTGCTGACCCGGAACGGGCCGCAGATCATCGGCGACCTGCTGGCGGGGCTGGCGGCGGACCTCTCGGCGGTGTGACCGGGTCGTACTTCCGGCCGATCCGGCCCGGCCACCGCGCTCGTACCATCGTCGGGTGCCGGAACCGCTGCGCTCCCTGTGGGCCGAACCCCGCCCGCCCGACGCGCCCCGGCGGGTGTGGCGGGACTGGGCGCTCGTCGGCGCGCTCGTGCCGCTCGCGCTGCTGGAGGGGTTCCTGCGGCCGGACATGCCGTGGCGGGTGCTCGCGGTGGCGATCGGGATCGCGCTGACGCCGACGCTGCTGTGGCGGCGGACCGAGCCGCTGACCGCGTTCGCGTTCGCGTTCGCCACCACCGCCCTGGCGCCGCTGCTGACCGGCGGGCAGCCGCCCGAGTCGTACGCGCTGGCGTACCTGCTGATCGTGGTCTACGCGCTGTTCCGGTGGGGTTCGGGGCGGGAGGTCGTGATCGGCGTGGCGGTGATCGTCGGCCACGCGGTGCTCGCGGTGCTGCTCGGCCACGTGAGCCCGGCGGACGGCGTCGCCGGGCTCGCCGTGACGTTCTGCGGCGCCTCGCTGGGCGCGGCGACCCGCTACCGGGCCGGGGCCCGCGCCCGGCTGGTCGACCAGGTCAAGCTGGTGGAGCGGGAACGGCTGGCGCGCGACCTGCACGACACCGTCGCGCACCACGTCTCGGCCATCGCGATCCGGGCCCAGGCGGGCCTGGCGACCGCGGCTGCCACCCCGGGCGCGGCGGTCGACGCGCTCCGGCTGATCGAGTCCGAGGCGTCCACCGCGCTGGCGGAGATGCGCGCCATGGTCCGGCTGCTGCGCCGCGACGGGCCCGCCGAGCTGGCGCCCAACCCCCGCGTCGCCGACCTGGAGCGGCTGGCCGGCCGGCCCCGGTCCGGACCGGCCGTCGAGGTGGGCATCGTCGGTGACGTGGACGGCCTGCCGACGCCGGTCGGGACCGCGATCTACCGCCTGGCCCAGGAGTCGATCACCAACGCCCGCAGGCACGCCCGGCACGCGACGCTCATCGAGGTCCGCGTCGCGGCCGACGACACCTCGGTGCGGCTGCGGGTGAGCGACGACGGCGACGGCGGCGCCCCGGCCGGGACGCCGGGCTACGGGCTGATCGGCATGGCGGAGCGCGCGAGCCTGCTGGGCGGCACCTGCGAGGCCGGTCCGAACCCCGGCCGGGGCTGGACCGTGACCGCCGTGCTGCCGCGCGCCGGGGCGTCGGTGTGAGCATCCGCGTGGTCGTGGCCGACGACCAGGAGATCGTCCGCACCGGGCTCACGATGATCCTGGACGCCCAGCCCGGCATCGAGGTCGTCGGCGAGGCGGCCGACGGCCGGCGGGCCGTGGAGGCGGCCCGGCGGCTGCGGCCGGACGTGTGCCTGTTCGACATCAGGATGCCGGGCGTGGACGGCATCGAGGCCACCTCGCTGCTGGCCGGGCCGACCGTCGCGGACCCGTTGGCGGTCGTCGTCATCACGACGTTCGACCTGGACGACTACGTGTACGCCGCGCTGCGCGCCGGCGCGCGCGGTTTCCTGCTCAAGGACGCCGGTCCGGCGCTGCTGTCCCAGGCCGTGCGCGCCGCGGCGGCGGGCGACGCGCTGATCGCGCCGAGCGTGACCGCCCGGTTGCTGACCGCCTTCGCCCGCGGCGGCCCGTCGTCGCCCGCCGCGCAGCCGGTGGAGCCGTTGACCGACCGGGAGGAGCAGGTGCTCCTGGAGGTCGCGGGTGGACGGACGAACAACGAGATCGCCGACGGGCTGCACATCACGCTGAGCACGGTCAAGACGCACGTGGCGAGCCTGATGGCGAAGCTGGGCGCCCGGAACCGGGTGGAGGTCGCGATCTGGGCCTACGAGACCGACCGCGTCCGGGGCCGGTGACCCGGCCGGAAGCACTGCCCGTCCCCGGTACTTCCGGCCGACACCGGTTCCGGTCTTGCGCCCGATGAACGGGAGCCGCCCCGTCGCCAGGATTCAGCCATGACGACGAAGACGACCGCGCGGGCCGACTGGCTGGTGCCCACGTCCCTGATCCTGTTGACCCTGGTGCCGGCGATCGCGGGGACCGCGCGGGTCGCCGAGCTGGCGAGCGCCGCCGACATCACCCCGGCCAACGAGCGCTTCTTCGCCGCGCCCCTGCCGGTGGTGCTGCACATCGTGTCGGCGACCGCCTTCTGCCTGCTGGGCGCGTTCCAGTTCGCGCCGGGCTTCCGGCGCCGGCGCCGCGCCTGGCACCGCCGGTCCGGCCGGGTCCTGGCGCCGGCCGGTCTGCTCGCGGCGCTGTCCGGCCTGTGGATGACGCTGACCTACCCGCAACCGCCCGGCGACGGTCCGCTGGTGACCGCGTTCCGGCTGGTGTTCGGCACGGCCATGGCGGTGTCGATCGCACTGGGCGTCCTGGCGATCCGGAGACGTGACGTAACCTCGCACGGCGCGTGGATCACCCGCGGTTACGCCATCGGTCTCGGCGCGGGCACCCAGGTGTTCACCCACCTGCCGTGGGCCGTTGCCGGTGTGACGCCAACGGAGTTCACCAGGGCGGTGTTGATCGCCGCCGGCTGGGTCGTCAACCTGGCGGTGGCGGAATGGGTCATCCACCGCCGGAGGTGAGAGCCCACACCGGACTGGTCGCCACCGTTTGCCCGACCGCGCAAGACTTTCCGCCTACGTGACCGGACGACCACGCAGTGTGTCCACAAGGGCGGTGTGACGGAACTAATTTTGATCCGATCCAGACTAGGCGTCTAAGGTCGCAGGGTGATGTCCGACTTCGAGGCGCAGTTGCGGGCGGTCTCGTTGCGCGTGACCCGCCCGCGGTTGGCGGTGCTCGCCGCGCTGCGCGACCACCCCCACGTCGACACCGAGACGGTGATCTCCCTGGTGCGGGTGGACCACCCCGCGGTGTCCCACCAAGCGATCTACGACGTCCTGCGGGCGTTGACCGAGACCGGCCTGGTGCGACGCATCCAGCCCGCCGGCGCGGTCGCCCGCTACGAGTCCCGGGTCGGTGACAACCACCACCACGTCGTGTGCCGCTCGTGCGGCGCGATCGCCGACGTCGACTGCGTCGTCGGACACAGCCCCTGCCTCACCGCCTCGGACGACGCCGGTTTCCGCGTCGACGAGGCGGAGGTCGTCTTTTGGGGCTCCTGCCCCGACTGCTCGGCCGACCACACCGCCAACGATCAGCCAGTCGGAAGGACGTAGATGAGCGACCCCAGGCCAACGCCCACCTCCAGCGCTCAGGGCGTGGACCAGAAGGCCGCGGCCGGTTGCCCAGTCGCGCACGACTCCGTGACCGCGCAGGGCAGCGAGAGCGAGAACCCGGCGATCGACTCGCCGACCCCGAAGACCGGCGGCCGCCCCCGCACGAACCGGGACTGGTGGCCGAACCAGCTCGACCTCTCGGTGCTGCACGCCCACTCGGCCAAGGGCAACCCGCTCGGCGAGGGCTTCGACTACGCCGAGGAGTTCGCCAAGCTCGACGTCGAGGCGCTGAAGCGGGACATCTCCGACGTGCTGACCACCTCGCAGGACTGGTGGCCCGCCGACTTCGGCCACTACGGCGGCCTGATGATCCGCATGAGCTGGCACGCCGCCGGCACCTACCGGATCCACGACGGCCGCGGTGGCGCGGGCGACGGCGGTCAGCGGTTCGCGCCGCTGAACAGCTGGCCCGACAACGCCAACCTGGACAAGGCGCGCCGGCTGCTGTGGCCGGTCAAGCAGAAGTACGGCCAGAAGGTCTCCTGGGCCGACCTGCTCGTGCTCGCCGGCAACGTCGCCCTGGAGTCCATGGGCTTCAAGACCTTCGGCTTCGGCTTCGGCCGCGAGGACGTCTGGGAGCCGGAGGAGATCTTCTGGGGCCCCGAGGACGCCTGGCTGGGTGACGAGCGCTACGTCAACGAGGCCGAGATGGCGTCCGACGTCGGCGCGACCGAGATGGGCCTCATCTACGTCAACCCGGAGGGTCCCCGCGGCAACGCGGACCCGGCCGCCGCGGCGCACTTCATCCGCGAGACCTTCGGCCGGATGGCGATGAACGACGAGGAGACCGTCGCCCTCATCGCCGGCGGCCACACGTTCGGCAAGACCCACGGCGCCGCGGTCGCCGACGGCCACGTGGGCGCGGAGCCCGAGGGCGCCCCGATCGAGGCGCAGGGCCTCGGCTGGCTGAGCAGCCACGGCAGCGGCAAGGGCGCGGACACGATCACCAGCGGGCTCGAGGTGACGTGGACCGACGTGCCGACGCAGTGGAGCAACCGCTTCTTCGAGATCCTGTTCGGCTACGAGTGGGAGCTCACCACGAGCCCCGGCGGCGCCAAGCAGTGGGTCGCCAAGGACGCCGAGGAGATCATCCCGGACGCGCACGACCCCTCCCGCAAGCACAAGCCGACCATGCTCACGACGGACCTGTCGCTGCGCGTCGACCCGGCGTACGAGAAGATCTCCCGCCGCTTCCTGGAGAACCCGGACGAGTTCGCGCTGGCGTTCGCCAAGGCCTGGTACAAGCTGCTGCACCGCGACATGGGCCCGGTCAGCCGGTTCCTGGGTCCGTGGGTCCCCGAGGCCCAGCTGTGGCAGGACCCGGTGCCCGCCGTCGACCACGAGCTGGTGGGCGACACCGACATCGCCGCCCTCAAGGCGGCGGTGCTGAAGTCCGGCCTCACCACGGCCGAGCTGGTCGGCACCGCCTGGGCGTCGGCCGCGAGCTTCCGGTCCACCGACAAGCGCGGTGGCGCCAACGGCGCCCGCGTCCGCCTCGAACCGCAGCGCGGCTGGGAGGTCAACCAGCCGGAGCAGCTGGCGAAGGTCCTGGAGGCCCTGGAGGGCATCCGGCGGGACTTCAACGAGGCCGGCGGCGCGCAGGTCTCGCTGGCCGACCTGATCGTGCTGGCCGGTTCGGCCGCCGTCGAGCAGGCCGCGGCCGACGCGGGCTTCGAGGTCACCGTGCCGTTCCGCCCGGGGCGCACCGACGCCACGCAGGAGGAGACCGACGTCGAGTCGTTCCGGGTCCTGGAGCCGCGCGCCGACGGGTTCCGCAACTACGTGCGGGCCGGTGTGCAGCTCCAGCCGGAGGTGCTGCTGGTCGACCGCGCCTACATGCTCGACCTGACCGCGCCGGAGATGACCGTCCTCGTCGGCGGTCTGCGCGCCCTCGCCGTCAACCACGGCGGCGCCCGGCACGGTGTCCTCACCGACCGGCCCGGCGTGCTGACCAACGACTTCTTCGCCAACCTGCTCTCGCCGGGCACTCGGTGGCGGGCGTCGGGGTCCGAGGCGGACGTCTACGAGATCCGGGACGCGGCCACCGACGAGCTGAAGTGGACGGCCACCTCGGTCGACCTGGTCTTCGGGTCCAACTCGCAGCTGCGCGCCCTCGCCGAGGTCTACGCGAGCGAGGACGCCCGGGAGAAGTTCGTCGCCGACTTCGTCGCGGCGTGGACGAAGGTCATGGAGCTCGACCGGTTCGACCTGGCGTGATCCCGACGGGCCCGGCCGATCACCCGCGTGATCGGCCGGGCCCGCCCGGTCAGGAAGCGCGTTCCAGCTTGTCGCAGGCGGCGCGGAGGGCGGCCGCGGTGCGACCCGACGCGGCCACGTAGCCGTCCGGGCGGACCAGCAGGAAGCCCGCGGTCGGGCGGTGCACGTGGTGGTGCGCCAGGTCCGGGTGGGCGGCGGCGGCGCTCGCGGCGTGCTTGGCCAGCGCGCCCGCCCTCGGTCCGGCCGTGACCAGCCGGAACGCCCGGTCGGCCGACGGCGGCACCCAGTGCGGCGCGCGGGTGCCCGGCGCGGGCAGCCACTTCGCGCCACCCCAGCCGAGCGTGTCCGGGTAGGGCGTCCGCCAGCCCGCCATGAGCGGCACGAACCAGCGGCGCAGCGCGCCGGTCGCCTGGAGCAGGCCCCACGTGCCGTTGCGGACCCGGGCGGCGAACGGGCCGACGGTGAACACCTTGATCATCCGGCTGGTGGTCGACACCACCTGCTCGGCGGCCTGCCTGCGCTCGGGCTCGTAGGTGTCCAGCACGGCCTCGCCCAGCTTCCCGGTGACGACGCCCGCCAGCTTCCAGGTGAGGTTGTGCACGTCCTGCAGGCCCAGGTTCAGGCCCTGGCCGCCCAGCGGCGAGTGGGTGTGCGCCGCGTCACCGACCAGGAAGCACCGGCCGAGGCGCAGCCGCGCGGCGATCCGCTCGGAGCTGCTGAACGTGGTCAGCGTGTCCAGGTCGCGGACCACCAGGCCGCCGGGTCCGCGCTCGTCCAGCAGGGACTGGACGAACTCCGGCGACAGCTCGGCGTCCGCCGGGATCGCCGCGGACACCCTGGTCCGGCCGCCCGCCATCCGGGCGAACACCAGCGAGCCGGTCCGGCCGAGGAAGTAGTGCACCGCCCCGGCGTCCAGCGGACCGTCGACGCGCCCCTCGGCGAGCAGCAGCGTGGCGCCGACCCGCTCACCGGGGAAGTCGACGCCCAGCCGCTCCCGGACGGTGCTGCGCACGCCGTCGGCGGCGATCAGCCAGTCGGCCTCGACCACCTCGACGCCGCGCGGGCTGTCGACCTTGACGGTGACCGAGTCCGCGCCGTTCACCACGTCCACGACCCGCAGCCCGCGTTCGACCACGCCGCCGAGGGCGGCGAAGGTCTCCTCCAGCAGCCGGCTCGTCTCCTCCTGCCGCAGCAGCAACGGCTCGTTGCGGCGGCCGAGCACCACGTCCAGCCTCTTGCGGCCGGCGAGGTGGTAGGCCATGGTCCGCACCTTGACGCCGCGCTCCAACGCCTCGTCCAGGAAGCCGAGGCCCCGGAAGATCTCCAGCGCGGGCGGCCACAGCTGGATGGCCCGGGAGCCGGTGTGCGGCTCCTCGGACGCCTCCACGACGCGCACCGGGACACCGGCGCGCAGCAACTCGCAAGCCGCCGTGAGCCCGCACGGGCCCGCACCGACGATCAGGACGCTGGT
The DNA here is from genome assembly GCF_040744945.1 of Saccharothrix sp. HUAS TT1. NCBI lineage: Bacteria > Bacillati > Actinomycetota > Actinomycetes > Pseudonocardiales > Pseudonocardiaceae > Saccharothrix > Saccharothrix camelliae. The sequence continues at coordinate 6,758,990 of NZ_CP160453.1, forward strand.
CCTGTCCACCATTCGCTCCTCCGTCACGCGCTCGTCCGATCCACCGCCGCGGGCTGCCGCCCCGGCCTCACGCATTCGCCCGGTCCGCCACCGAGGCCAGCCACTCCGCCGCCGCCTTCGCGGCCGTCGCGGCGTGCTCCTCGATCACGCTGAAGTGGTCGCCGGGCACGTCCAGCGCCTCGTGCGGCAGCGACCAGTGGGCCCGCCAGTCACCCGTGCCGGACCACCCGGCGGGCGGCTCGCCCGCCCGCAGCAGCGCGACCGGCGCGCGCAGGCCGCGAGGGCGCCAGCCGTCCAGCAGCCGCAGGTACCCGCCCATCGCGGTCAGCCGCACCGGGTCGGCGGGCGCCAAGCCGCCCATCCGCTCGGCCATCCCGCCGAGCAGCGCGGGCGCGACCTCGGTCAGCGGTCCTCCGCCGACGTCGTAGGCGTCGATCAGCACCAACCCGGTCGACGCCAGGCCGTCGGCCTCCAGCCGCTCGGCCACGGCGGCGGCCAGCGGCGCGCCGGACGAGTAGCCGACCAGCGCGAACGGCTCGTCGCCGACGTGCGCCCGCACGGCCTCGGCGCAGGCGTCCACCAGCGCCGCCAGGGAAGCCGGCAACCGCTGGCCGCCGGTGTAGCCGGGCGGCAGCACCGCGGCCACCTCCCGCACACCGGCGAACGGGGCGGCGAAGCGCGCGTACTGGTGCGCGCCGGCGGTGGCCAGCACGGTCGGGAAGCACACCAGCCGAGGCGACTCGGCGCCCCTGGTGAGCGTCACGACCTCGGGCCGGTCGGCCGGTGACGGCGCCGAGAACGTCTCCCGGAACGACGCCGCCACGCCCATCAGGTCGGCGAACTCGGCCACCCGCCCCTCGGCCGCGGCGCGGGCGAACAGGTCGGTGATCAGGTCGGCGGGCCGCTCCCGCGCGCCGTCCACCGTGGACAGCACGTGCTTGGCCAGCGCCTCCGGCGTGCGGTGGTCGGCCAGGTCGCGCGGTGCGATGCGGGAGCCGACCGCCGCGTTGATCCGGTTGCGCAGCCCCACCGCGGACACCGAGTCCATCCCCAGCTCCAGGAACGGCCGGCGCGGGTCGACCGACTCCGCGTCGCCGTAGCCGAGCAGCGCGGCGACCTCCGCGCGGACCACGTCGAGCACCAGCGCCTCCCGGTCGGCGGCCGGGGTCGCGGCGAGCCGGTCCGCCGCGGACCCCGGGCGCTCCACCTCGTCGGCCGCGGGGCGCGCCTCGGGCAGGTCGCCGAGCAGCGGCGTCGGCCGGGCGCCGGTGAACGCGCGCCGGTAGTCGGCCCAGCGGACGTCCAGCACGATCGACGTCGGCTCGCCGGCCGCGAGCGCCCGGTCCAGCGCGACGAGGGCGGCGGCCGGGTCGATCGGCGGCAGCCCCCGCCGGTCCAGCCGCGCGCCGCGCTCGGCGTCGCCGTCGGCCACCGGGCCCCACGCGACGGACGTGGCGGGCAGCCCGAGGCCCCGGCGGTGCACGGCCAGCGCGTCGAGCTGCGCGGCGGCCGCCGCGACCGCTCCGAGGCCGACCCAGCACGGCACGCTCGCGGCGGCCGAGGAGAACAGGACGAACGCCTTGAGGTCGTGGCCCCGGGTCAGCTCGTGCAGGTTGCGCGCGGCGGTCACCCTGGTGTGGGCGACCTCGGCCAGCTGCCCCGGCGCCAGGCGGTCGAGCGCCGCTTCCCCCGGCCGGTCCGCGGCGTGGACCACGGCGGTCAGCGGGTGCTCTGCGGGCACCGACGCCAGCGCCGCGCCGATCGCGTCCCGGGACGTGGCGTCACCGCTCACGGCGGTCGCGCCCAGCTCGGCCGCCAGGTCCGGCGCCGCGCCCAGGAGCACCAGGTGGCCGACGCCCGCCGCGACCAGCGCCCTGGCCGTGGCGACGCCCAACGGCGTGTCCGCGCCGGTGAGCAGCACCGTGCCGTGGTCCGCCCACGTCCAGTCGGCCGCCGGGCGGATCGCGCGGACCAGGCGCCTGCCGTAGAGGCCGGCCGGGCGGATCGCCACCTCGTCCTCGCCGTGGCCGCCCGCCAGCACGGCGACCAGCCGCGCGGCGGCCCGGTCGTCCAGGGTCGGCGGCAGGTCGATCGCACCGGCCCAGCGGTCGGGCTGCTCCACCGCGGCGGCCTGCGCCAGGCCCCACACGGCGGCGAGCTCGGGCCGGTCGAGGCGGTCGCCCTCGTCCACGGACACCGCCGACGTGGTCACCGACCACAGCGGCGCGCGGGTTCGGGCCAGCACCGCCACGGTGTCCTCGGGCGACAGGTGCACGCCCACGACGCCGGCGGCGTCGACGTGACCGCCCAGCGAGGCGACGTCGGTGGCGACGACGTCCGCGCCGGCGGCGCGCAGCACCTCGGCGACCCGCTCGTGGTCGCCCAGGACCAGCCAGGTGCCGGACAGCCTCGCCCCGGCCGGGTCGCGCAGCGCGCGCCACCGCGAGCGGTAGCGCTGACCATCCACGGTGGACTGTCGGGCGCGGCGGCCAGCCAGCGCGGGGAGCACCGCGCGGAGGGGTTCGGTGTCGGTCAGGCCGATGGCGCGGGCCAGCCCGTCCACGTCGCCGCTCTCCACCGCCGACCAGAACTCGCCGTCCACCGGCTGGTCGCCCGCGGTCGCGATCGGTTCGTCCACCCAGTACCGGCGGCGTTGGAACGGGTACGTCGGCAGGTCGACCCGGCGCGCGCCCGACCCGGCGAACACCTCCGGCCAGCGCACCGGCACCCCTCGCGTCCACGCCTCGGCCAGCGACGTCCGGAACCGGGCCGGACCGCCTTCGCCGCGGCGCAGCGTGCCGACGACGACCGCTTCGGCGTCGACGGCCGCGACCGTGTCCTCCAGCGACGGCACCAGCACCGGGTGCGCGCTGACCTCCACGAAGACGTCGAACCCGTCGGCGATCATGGCCCGGACCACGGGTTCGAGCCGGACCGGCCGGCGGCAGTTGGCGTACCAGTAGTCGGCGGTCAGCTCGGAGCCGTCGAGCACCGCGCCGGTCACCGTGGAGTACATCGGGACCAAGCCCGCCCGCGGTCGCACGGCGCCGAGCAGGTCGATCATCCGCTCGCGCAGCGGCTCGACCTGGGCGGAGTGCGAGGCGACCGAGGTGGGCAGCACCTTCGCCCGGAAACCGGCCTCGACCAGGGCGGCGACCAGCTCGGCGACCGGGCCCTCCTCGCCCGAGACGGTGGTCTGGGCGGGCCCGTTCAGCCCGGCGACGGAGATCCGGTCGCCGTGCGGCGCGAGGAAGGGCGCGAGGTCGTCCGCCGACGCGACGACGGACGCCAGCGACCCCTTGCCGGTCAGCTCCTCGGTGAACATCCGCGAGCGCAGCACCACGATCCGGACCGCGTCCGCCAGGCTGAGCGCGCCGGCCGCGCAGGCCGCCGCGATCTCGCCCTGCGAGTGGCCGACGACGGCGTCCGGCTCCACGCCGTGCGCCCGCCACAGCTCCGCGAGCGCGACCATGACCGCGAACAGCACCGGCTGCACCACTTCCAGCTGGTCGTAGCCGGGGGCGCCGGGCGCTTGGCGCACCACGTCCTCCACGGACCACGCCACGTGCCGCTCGATCTCCGCCGCGCACTCCCGCAACCGCCGCGCGAACACCGGTTCGGCGTCCAGCAGCTCGACCGCCATCCCCGCCCACTGCGCGCCCTGGCCGGGGAAGACGAGGGCGACCTTGCCTACCGGCCGCGCCACCCCGGTCACGACGCCGCTCGGGGCCACCCGGCCGTTCGCCAGGCCGTCCAGGGCGTCGTGCGGCGGCTCGGACCCGTGCCCGACGACCACGGCCCGGTGCGTCAGGGCGGCCCGCGTGGTGGCCAGGGAGAAGCCGAGGTCGAGCACCGACGCCGACGGCAGCGCGTCGCGGATCGCGGCCGCCTGCGCGCGCAGGGCCGGCTCGGAACGCGCGGACAGCGGCAACGGCACCGCCGAGGACGGGACGCCCTCGGCCACCGGTGGCAGGTCGCCGTCCGCCGCCGGTTCCGGCTCGGCCTGTTCCAGCACCACGTGCGCGTTGGTGCCGCTCATCCCGAACGCCGACACGGCGGCCCGCCGCGGCCGGTCCCGGTCCGGCCACGGCACGGCGCCCGTCACCAGCTCGACACCGCCGCCCGACCAGTCCACCTCCGGTGTCGGCTCCTCGACGTGCAGGGTGCGCGGCACGACGCCGCGCCGCATCGCCATCACCACCTTGATCACCCCGGCCAGGCCGGCGGCGGCCAGGGTGTGGCCGATGTTGGACTTGATCGACCCGAGCAGCAGCGGGTGGTCGGCCGCCCGGCCCTGCCCGTAGGTGGCGATCAGCGCCTGCGCCTCGATCGGGTCGCCCAGCCGCGTGCCGGTGCCGTGCGCCTCGACCACGTCCACGTCGTCCGCCGTCAGCCCGGCGTCGGCCAGCGCGTCCCGGATCACGTTCTGCTGCGACGGGCCGTTCGGCGCGGTCAACCCGTTGGACGCGCCGTCCTGGTTGACCGCGCTCCCCCGCAGCACCGCCAGCACCCGGTGGCCGTGGCGCCGGGCGTCGGACAGCCGCTCCACCACGAGCATCCCGACGCCCTCGGAGAACGAGGTGCCGTCGGCGGTGGCGGCGAACGACTTGCACCGGCCGTCCGCCGCGAACCCGCCCTGCCGGCTGAAGTCCACGAACCCCTCGGGCGTGGCCATCACGGTCACGCCGCCGACCAGCGCGAGCGAGCACTCGCCGCGGCGCAGCGCCTGGCTCGCCAGGTGCAGCGCGGTCAGCGACGACGAGCACGCCGTGTCCACGGTGACCGCGGGCCCTTCGAGGCCGAACGCGTAGGCGACCCGCCCGGACACGACGCTGCTCGCGATGCCGGTCATCCGGTACGGCTCGACGTCCGACGACGCCCTGGTGAGCACCTGGGCGTAATCGTCGGTCACGCGGGCCGCGTAGACGCCGGTCCGGCTGCCGCGCAACGACGTCGGGTCGACGCCCGCGCGTTCCAGCGCCTCCCACGCCGCCTCCAGGAACAGCCGCTGCTGCGGGTCCATCGCCAACGCCTCCTTCGGGGAGATCCCGAAGAACCCGGCGTCGAAGTCGGCCGCGTCGGGCAGGAAGCCGCCGTGCCTGGTGTAGGTCTTGCCGGGCACGCCCGGCCGCGGGTCGTAGAGCCCGTCCACGTCCCAGCCGCGGTCGGTGGGGAACCCGGAGATGACGTCCGCGCCCGCCTCGACGAGGTCCCACAGGTCCTCGGGTGAGCCGACGCCGCCGGGGAACCGGCAGGCCATGCCCACGATCGCGATCGGCGCCGTGGCCTCGCGCTCCAGCTCCCGCACCCGGTTGCGCGACTCGGTCAGCTCGACCGTGACGCGCTTGAGGTATTCCCTGAGCTTCTTGTCGTCCGACATGTGCCGCCCCTCAGACCTGACCGAGCTCGTTGTCGATGAAATCGAAGATGTCGTCGTCGCTGCCGGCGTCGAACAGCTCGGCCACCGACCCGCCCGCGGGCTCGCCGGCGACGTCGGGCTCCACGGCGGCGAGCATCGCCCGCAACCTGGTCGCGACCCGCGCGCGGGCGCTGTCGTCGGCGGCCAGCGCGCGCAGCCCGTGCTGGAGGTCGTCCAGCACCACGTCGAGCGGCGCCGACGGGCCGTCCGGCGCGGCGACCGCGCGCAGGAACACCGCGACCGCGTCGGGCGTCGGGTGGTCGAACGCGAGCGTGGTGGGCAGCCGCAGGCCGGTCACCTCGGACAGGCGGTTGCGCAGGTTCACCACGGCCAGCGAGTCGAACCCGAGCTCGGTCAACGCTTTGCGCGGGTCGACCCTGGAGCTGTCGGCGTGCCCGAGCACGGCGGCCACCTCGGCGACCACCAGGTCGCGCAGGTGCCGCTCCTGGTCCGCCTCGGACATCCCGGCGAGCGTCGCCGCCAGCTCGCCCACCGACGGCGGCGGGCCGTCGTCCGGCGCGGGCCGCACCAGCTCGGCCAGCAGCGGGCTGGGCCGCGCGGCGGTGAACACGGGCGCGAAGCGCGCCCAGTCCAGGTCCGCCACCACCAGGTTCGGCTCGTCCCGCCCGACGGCGGCGGTCATCGCGGCGAGCGCGACGTCCGGTTCCAGCGGGGTGATGCCCTGCCGGGACATGCGCGCCGCGCGGGCGTCGTCGCCGTCCCGCCACGGTCCCCACGCCAGCGACGTCGCCGGCAGGCCGAGGCCGCGCCGGTGCACGGCCAGCGCGTCGAGGTGCGCCGCCGCCGCGCCGTCCGCCGCCTGGCCGTGCCCGCCCCAGACCCCGGCCACCGACGAGAACAGCACGAAGGCGTCCAGCTCGTGCTGCCGCGTGATGTCGTGCAGCGCCGTCGCGCCGGTCACCCTGGACCGCACGGCTTCGGCGAACGACCCGGGGTCGAGGTCGGCCAGCGGCGTCTCGGCGTACCCCTCGGCCACGTGGACGACCGCGGTGAGCGGCAGGTCCAGGCCCGCGACGGCGTCCGCCAGCACGGCCCGGTCGGCGGGGTCGGCCCGGACGAGCGTCACCGGCGTGCCGTCCGCCTCCAACGACGCGGCGAGTTCGGACGCGTCCGCCTCGCCGACCAGCACCAGCCGCTCGGCGCCCGCGCGGGCCAGCACGCGGGCGACGTGGGCGCCCGTCGGGCCGGCGCCGTCGGCGACGAGGACCGCGCCGCGCGGCGTCCAGCCGCGTCCGGACCGCCGGCGCGGAGCCCGCACCAGCCGCCTGGCCAGCACGCCGGACGCGCGCACCGCGACCTGGTCCTCGGTGTCGGCGGCGAGGACCGCCGCGACCCGCGCCACCGCCCGGTCGTCCACGACGGCGGGCAGGTCGACCAGCCCGCCGCGGCGGCTCGGGTGCTCCAGCGCGGCGGCCCGGCCCAGCGCCCACACCTGCGCCTGGTCGGGGTTGTCCAGCGGGTCGCCGTCATCGGCGCCCACGGCCGCCTGGGTGAGCAGCCACAGCGGGGCGTCGGTGACCTGGGTGAGCAGCAGTGAGCCGACGACACCCGCCGTGAGGTGGCCGTGCTCGACGTGCGGCGACCCGTCCAGGGCGAGCAGCGAGACGACCCCGGCCGCCGGTCGGTCCAGCTGGGCGCGCAGCCCATCCCGGTCCACCGAGGTCAGGTCGACCACCACGGGCAGGACGGTCGCGCCGTGCCCGGCCAGGCCGGCGGCGAACGAGTCCGCGAGACCGGTGCCCGCGTGCGCGGCGGGGACCACGAGCAGCCAGGTGCCGTCGAGCGCGGTGGGCCCGTCCGGCACCGGGCGCCAGGTGGCGGTGTAGCCGGTGGTGTCCAGCGCGCCGCGACCCGTGCGGCCCGAGCGCCACGCGGTCAGGCCGGACACCACGCGGTCCAGCGCGTCGTCGTCCGGCACGCCGATCAGCTCGGCGAACTCCTCCCGGTTCGCCAGCGCGGACCAGAAGTCGTCGTCCTCGGCGGGCTGCTCGGGCGCGTCGACCCAGAACCGCTCGCGCTGGAACGGGTAGGTCGGCAGGTCGGTGGTCGGGCCCGTCCCGTAGACGGCGGCGGTGTCCGGCGCGGCCCCGTTGGCGAACGCGGTCGCCGCGGCGGTGAGCACCGAGCGGACCTCCGACGCGCCCCGGCGCAGCGCGGGCGCGACCACCGGTGGCGTCGGCGCGTCGGCCAGGCACTCGGCGGCCATCGCGGTGAGCACGGCGTCCGGGCCGAGCTCGATGAACGTGGTGACGCCCTCGGCGGCCAGCGCGGCGACCCCGGCGGCGAAGCGGACCGGCTCGCGCACGTGCCGGACCCAGTGCTCGGCGGTGGCGATCCCGTCCCCGATCACCTCGCCGGTCAGGTTGGACACGATCGGGATGCGCGGCGGGTGGAAGGTCAGGCCCTCCGCCACGGCGCGGAACTCGGCGAGGACCGGTTCGACCAGGTGCGAGTGGAACGCGTGGCTGACCGCCAGTCGCCTGGTCTTCGAGCCGCGCGCGGTCCAGTGCTCGGCCAGCGCCAGCACCGCCTCCTCGGAGCCCGCGACGACGGTGGCGGTGGGCCCGTTGACGGCGGCGATGTCGACGCCCGGGACGAGGCTCGCCAGCACGTCGGCCTCCGCCGCCTGCACGGCGACCATCGCGCCGCCGGGCGGCAGCGACTGCATCAGCCGGCCGCGCGCGGCGACCAGCGCCGCCGCGTCGGCGAGGGTGAGCACACCGGACACGTGCGCGGCGGCGAGTTCGCCGACCGAGTGGCCGGTCAGGTAGTCCGGCCGCACGCCCAGCCGCTCGACGTACCGGTACAGCGCCACTTCGAGCGCGAACAGCGCCGGCTGCGCGTAGCCGGTGCGGGTGAGCAGGTCCGCCTCCGGGGAGCCCGGCTCGGCGAACACCAGTTCCCGCAGCGGCCGGTCGAGGTGTTCGTCCAGCACGTCGAGCACGGCGTCGAGGTCGGCGGCGAACCGCGGGTCGGTCCGGTGCAGCTCGGCGCCCATGCCGGCGCGCTGGCTGCCCTGGCCGGTGAACAGGAACGCGAGCTTCCCGGCGCGACCGGCGTCGCCCGTGACGACGGCCGGGTGCGACCGGCCGTGCGCCACCGCGTCGAGGCCCGCGCGCAGCTCGTCGTGGTCGGCGGCCAGGACGACCGCGCGGTGGTCGAACGCCACCCTGGTCGTGGCCGACGACCGGCCGAGCGCCGGGAGGTCGACGTCCGCACCGGTGACGCGGTCGCGCAGCGACGCGCCGTAGGCGGCGAGGGCGGCCGGGACGCGGGCGGACAGCAGGACCGGCGTGATCCGGTCGTCCGGCTCGGCGAGGGTGGTCGGCGCGGCGGGCGGCTCCTCCAGCACGACGTGCGCGTTGGTGCCGCTGATGCCGAACGACGACACGGCCGCCCGGCGCGGACCGCGCTCCGCCTGCCACTCGACCGGCCCGGTCAGCAGCCGCACCGCGCCGCTGTCCCAGTCCACGAGCGGTGACGGCTCGTCCACGTGCAGGGTGCGCGGCAACACGTTGTGCCGCATGGCCATGACCATCTTGATCACGCCCGCGACACCGGCTGCCGCCTGCGTGTGGCCGATGTTCGACTTGATCGACCCCAACCACAGCGGACGATCCCGGTCCTGCCCGTAGGTTGCCAGGACCGCCTGGGCCTCGATCGGGTCACCCAACCGCGTGCCCGTGCCGTGACCCTCCACCACGTCGACGTCCGAAGTGGACAGTCGAGCGTCGGCGAGGGCGGCTTTGATGACCCGTTGCTGCGACGGCCCGTTGGGCGCGGTCAAGCCGTTCGAAGCGCCGTCCTGGTTGACCGCGCTCCCCCGCACCACAGCCAATACCCGATGACCGTTGCGGCGAGCATCCGACAGACGCTCCACCAACAGCACACCCACACCCTCGGCCCAACCCGTGCCATCAGCAGCAGCCGAAAAAGCCTTACAACGACCATCAGCGGACAACCCACGCTGACGCGAGAACTCCACGAACGTGAACGGCGACGACATCACCGTCACACCACCCACCAACGCCAACGACGTCTCACCCGACCGCAACGAACGCACCGCCAAGTGCAACGCCACCAACGACGACGAACACGCCGTGTCCACCGTCACCGCAGGACCCTCGAACCCGAACGAATACGCCACCCGACCCGACGCCACACTGCCCGCGGTGCCGGTGCCCAGGTAGCCCTCCAGCTCGCCCGAGACCGGTGCCCTGGTGGCGTAGTCGTGGTACATCAGCCCGGCGAACACACCCGTGTCCGAACCCCGCAACGACCGGGGGTCGACACCAGCCCGCTCCAACACCTCCCACGACGCCTCCAGCAACAACCGCTGCTGCGGGTCCATCGCCAACGCCTCGCGCGGCGAAACGCCGAAGAACTCCGCGTCGAAGTCGGCCGCCTGGTGCAGGAAGCCGCCTTGCCGGCTGTAGGACGTGCCGAGGTGGTCCGGGTCCGGGTCGTAGAGGTTGGCCAGGTCCCAACCGCGGTCGGCGGGGAAGCCGGAGATCGCGTCCCGGCCGTCGGCGACCAGCGACCACAGCTCCTCCGGCGAGTTCACCCCGCCGGGGTAGCGGCAGCTCATGCCGATGATGACGATCGGGTCGTCGTCCAGCGGCGCGGTCACGGCCTTGGCGCGAGCGGGTTTCGGCGCGGAGCCGAACCCGGTGGCCAGGTGGGCGGCGAGGACGACCGGCGTCGGGTGGTCGAACACCAGCGTGGCGGGCAGGCGCAGACCGGTGGACTCGGTGAGCCGGTTGCGCAGTTCGACCGAGGTCAGCGAGTCGAAGCCCAGGTCGCGGAACCCGCGGTGGACGTCGACACCGGCCGGTTCGTGGCCGAGCACCACGGCGACCGCCGTGCGGACCAGGTCCAGCAGGGCCGCCTCGCGCTCGTCGGCGGGCAGCTCGGCGAACCCGCCCGCCTCGCCCGCGGTCGCCGCTGCGGCGGTGCGGCGGACCGGGCGGCGGACCAGGCCGCGCAGGACGGCCGGCACGGCGTCGCCCAACGAGGTGGTGTCGATGGCGACGGGAGCGAGGACGGGGGTGGTGGCGGTCAGCGCGTCGTCGAACAGGGCCAGGCCCTGCTCCGCGCTCAGCGGCGCCATGCCGCCGCGGGCCAGGCGTTGCCGGTCGACCGCGGCCAGCGCCCCGGCCATGCCCTCCGCCCACGGGCCCCAGGCCAGCGACCGGGCGGGCAGGCCGTGCGCGTGCCGGTGGTGCGCCAACGCGTCGAGGAAGGCGTTGCCCGCCGCGTACGCGCCCTGGCCGGCCGTGCCGAACGTGCCCGCGATGGAGGAGAACAGGATGAACGCGGACAGGTCCAGGCCCAGGGTGGCGCGGTGCAGGTGCCAGGCGGCGTCGACCTTGGGCCGCAGCACGGTGTCCAGGCGGTCGGGGGTCAGCGCGGTCACGACGCCGTCGTCCAGCACACCGGCCGCGTGCACCACGGCGGTGAGCCCGTCGATGCCGGCCACCAGGCGGTCCACCGCGTCCGGGTCGCTCACGTCGCAGGCCACCACGGACACGTCCGCGCCGAGGTCGGTCAGCTCGGCGGTCAGCTCCGCCGCGCCCTCGGCCGCGGGACCCCGCCGGCCGGCGAGCACCAGCCGGCGGACGCCGTGCGCGGACACCAGGTGCCGGGCCAGGAGCGAGCCGAGGGAGCCGGTGGCGCCGGTGAGCAGGACCGCGCCGGCGCCGAGCGGGTGGTCCTCGGAGCGCTCGCCGGTCGCCTTGGCCAGCCGCGGCACGAGCACCCGGCCGTCCCGGACGGCGAACTGCGGCTCGTCGGTGTCGAGCCGGAGCAGCGGCGAGGCGGGGTCGTCGGAGTCGACCAGCACGATCCGGCCCGGGTTCTCGGTCTGCGCCGAGCGCACCAGCCCCCAGACCGCCGCGTGGGTCAGGTCGGGCACGTCCTCCTCGCCGACCGCGACGGCGTGGCTGGTGACGACCACGAGCCGGGCGTCCGGGCGGTCCTGCGCCAACCACCGCCGCACGTGGTCCAGCACGTGGTGGGTGGCCGCGCGGACGGCTTCGGGGGTGGTGTCGCCGGCGGGGTCGAGCCGCAGCAGCTCGACCTCGGCCGCGGTGGTGGCGACGGTGTGCAGCGGGGTCCACTGGACGGTGTGCTGCGCGCTCGGGCGGGTGGTGGGCGGCGCGGTGATCGGGCGCAGGGTCAGGCCGTCGACGGTGGCGACGGGCGAGCCGTCGACGTCGGCGAGCGCGAGGGCGAGCGCGCCGCCGGCCGAGGGCGCCAGCCGGACCCGCGCCGACGTGGCCCCGGCCGCGTGCAGCCGGACGCCGGCGATGGCGAAGGGCAGCTCCGGCGCCCCGGTGGCGGGTTCCGCGGTCCGGCCCGGGACCAGGCCCACGGCGTGGAACGCGGCGTCCAGCAGAGCCGGGTGGAGGCCGAAACCCGCCGCCGCGTCGTGCAGCTCGGCGGGCAGGCCGACCTCGGCGAACACCTCGTCGTCCCGGCGCCACGCGGCGCGCAGCCCCTGGAACGCCGGTCCGTAGCCGAAGCCCCGGTCGGCCAGCGCGTCGTACCACCCGGCGAGGTCGACCGGCCGCGCGCCGGGCGGCGGCCAGTCGGCCAGGTCGACGCCGTCGTGCGGTTCGACCGGCGCCAGGAGGCCGTCGGCGTGCCGGGTCCACTCGGCCGAGTCGTCCGGCCGGGAGTGCACCGACACCGGGTGCCGCCCGTCGCCGTCCGGCGCGGACACCACCACCTGCACCTGCGGCGCGCCGTCCGGCGGGAGGACCAGCGGCGACTCGAAGGTCAGCTCCGCCAACGCCGGGCAGCCGACCTGGTCGCCCGCGCGGATGGCGAGTTCCACCAGGACCGCGCCCGGGACGACCACCGCGCCGAGCACGGCGTGGTCGGCGAGCCACGGCTGGTCGGCCACCGAGAGCCTGCCGGTCAGCAGCACGCCGCCGCCGGCGGCCACCGAGACCACGGCCCCGAGCAGCGGGTGGCCCGCCGGTCCGACGCCGAGCCCCGCGTGGTCGGTCGAGCCGGGCGGCGTGGGGTCGAGCCAGTAGTGGCGGTGCTGGAACGGGTAGGTCGGCAGGTCGACGCGCCGGGCGCCGGAGCCCGCGAAGAACGCCTCCCAGTCCACCTCGACGCCCTTGGTCCACAGCCGGGCGACGGCCGCGGTCAGCGCTTCCGGCTCCGCCCGGTCGCGGCGCTGGGCGGGGACGAACTCCGCGGCCGCGCCGGTGGCGCTGTCCTGGCCCATGCCCGCGAGCACGGCGTCCGGGCCGACCTCCAGGAACACCTCGGCGCCCGCCGCCTCCGCCGCGCGCACCCCGTCCCGGAACAGCACCGCGTCCCGCACGTGCCGCACCCAGTGCTCCGGATCGGCCAACTCGTCCGACGCCAGCCGACCGGTCAGCGTGGACACGACGGGCACCGTCGCCACGCCGAACGCCAGCCCGGACACCACGGCGCGGAACTCGTCCAGCATCGGGTCCATCAGCGGCGAGTGGAACGCGTGGCTGACCCGCAGCTTGGCCGTGCGGCGGTCCGCGAAGGCCCGCACCACCTCCGCCACGGCGTCCTCCTCGCCGGACACGACCGTGGCGCGCGGGCCGTTGACCGCGGCGATGCCGACGCCGTCCCGCAGCAGCGGCGCCACCTCGTCGTCGGACGCGGCCACGGCGACCATCGCGCCACCGGGCGGCAGCGCGCCCATCAGCCGACCACGCGCGGCGACGAGGGTGGCGGCGTCCGGCAGCGACAGCACGCCCGCGACGTGCGCGGCGGCGATCTCGCCGACCGAGTGGCCGATCAGGAAGCCCGGCCGCACGCCCCACGACTCCAGCAGCCGGTACAGGGCCACCTCGAAGGCGAACAGGGCGGGCTGGGCCAGTTCGGTGCGGTCCAGCGGCTCGCCGCCGAACACGGCCTCGCGGACCCGCTCCGGCAGGTGGGCGAACGCCTCGTCGTACGCGTCGGCGAACACCGGGAACGCCGCGTGCAGGTCCACGCCCATCCGCGCGCGCTGGCTGCCCTGCCCGGAGAACAACGCGGCCGGCGCGCCGGTGGCGGGCGTGCCGAGCACGAGGGACGAGGCGGGTCGACCCGCGGCGAGCGCGGTGAGACCGTCGCGAGCACCCGCCTCGTCCTCGGCGAGAACCACCGCGCGGTGGTCCAGTCCGGCCCTGGTGGTGGCCAGGGAGTACGCGGTGTCGGCGAGGCGCTCCAGGTCGTGCGGCTGGGCCGCGCGGGCCGCGAGGGCCGCCTCGCCCGCGCCCGACAGCACCAGCGGCAGCACCGCGCGCGGCCGACCGGCGACGGGCTCCGGTTCCACCGCGGCGGGCTCTTCGAGCACGACGTGGGCGTTGGTGCCGCTGATGCCGAACGACGACACGGCCGCCCGGCGCGGCGCGTCGCCGGCGGGCCAGGGCTGCTGCTCGGTCAGCAGCGCGAGCGCGCCGGACTCCCAGTCGACGAACGGCGACGGCTCGTCCACGTGCAGGGTCTTCGGCAGCGCGCCGTTGCGCATCGCCATCACCATCTTGATCACGCCGCCGACGCCGGCCGCGGCCTGGGCGTGCCCGATGTTGGACTTCAGCGAGCCCAGCCACAGCGGTCGGTCGGCGGACCGGCCGCGGCCGTAGGTGGCCAGCAGCGCCTGCGCCTCGATCGGGTCGCCCAACGTGGTGCCGGTGCCGTGCGCCTCGACCGCGTCGACGTCCGCCGGGGACAGCCCGGCGTCGGCGAGCGCCTGCTGGATGACCCGGTGCTGCGACGGGCCGTTCGGCGCGGTCAGGCCGTTGGACGCGCCGTCCTGGTTGACCGCCGTGCCGCGCACCACGGCCAGCACGCGGTGCCCGTTGCGCACCGCGTCGGACAGCCGCTCGACCAGCAGCACGCCGACGCCCTCGGACCAGCCGGTGCCGTCGGCGGACGCGGCGAACGAGCGGCAGCGGCCGTCGCGGGACAGCCCGCGCTGGCGGGAGAACTCCACGAACGTGCCCGCCGTCGACATCACCGTGACGCCGCCCGCCAGGGCCAGCGAGCACTCGCCGGACCGCAGCGCCCGAACCGCCAGGTGCAGTGCCACCAGCGACGACGAGCACGCGGTGTCGACGGTGACCGCCGGGCCTTCGAGGCCGAAGCTGTAGGCGACCCGACCGGACAGCACGCTGCCCAGGCCGCCGGTGAGCCGGTGCCCGTCGACCCCGCCGACCGGCAGGTGCATCGGCGGCCCGTAGTCGTGGTACATCAGCCCGGCGTAGACACCGGTCCGGCTGCCGCGCAACGACTTCGGGTCGATGCCCGCCCGTTCGAACACCTCCCACGACGCCTCCAGCAGCAGCCGCTGCTGGGAGTCCATCGCCAGCGCCTCGCGCGGCGAGATGCCGAACAGCTCCGCGTCGAACTCGCCCGCGTCGTGCAGGAAGCCGCCGTGCCGCGTGTAGGAGGTGCCCGGCCGCTCGCCCTCCGGGTCGTAGAGCCCGGCCAGGTCCCAGCCGCGGTTGGTCGGGAACTCGCTGATCGCGTCGGCGCCCGTCGCCACCAGCCGCCACAGGTCCTCCGGCGAGGACACCCCGCCGGGGTAGCGGCAGGCCATGCCGACGATCGCGATCGGCTCCCGCTCGGCGTCCACCAGCTCCTGGTTGCGCCGACGCAGGCGGCTCACCTCCTTGAGCGTGTCCCGCAGCGCCGCGACAACCTCGGCCGAGTTGTCCGTCATGGTGCGTTTCCCTCCGGTGGTGTGCTCGGTGCTCGGTGCTCGGTGCTCAGGCGTCGGCTTCGCCGCGGGCGAGGCGGAGCAGGTCGGCGACGTCCATGTCGTCGATGCCGTCGGCGGACGGGGTCGGCGTCGGGGGCGGGGGCGCGGGCGCTTCGAACTGCTCCTGCTCCTCCTCGGCGGTGAGCAGCGCGACGAGCGCCGCGGGCGTCGGGTGGTCGAAGACCAGCGTCGCGGGCAGGCGCAGCCCGGTCGCGGCGTTGAGGCGGTTGCGCAGCTCCAAGCCGATGAGCGAGTCGACGCCCAGCTCCTTGAAGCCGCGCCGGAGGTCGAGCACGTCGTCCGGGCCGTGCTCCAGCACCGCCGCGACGACCGTGCGGACGATGTTCTGCGCGGCGACCCCGCGCTGCGGACCGGTCAGCTCGGTGAGCCGGACGGCCGGCGCGGCGCGGCGGGCGGGCGCCGGCGCCCGCCGGACCAGGCCGCGCAGCAGCGGTTCCGTCGAGTCCGATGTGGACAGCTGACCCAGCGGGACCACCACGGCGTCCTCGACGGCCAGCGCGGCGTCGAACAGCGCCAGGCCCTCGTCGTCGGACACGGCCGTCATGCCGATCTTCGCCAGCCGGTTCAGCGACGTCCGGTCGAGCGCGCCCGCCATGCCGGCCTCGGCCCACGGCGCCCACGCCATGGAGGTGGCGACCAGGCCGTGCGCCCGGCGGTGCGCCGCGAGCGCGTCGAGGAAGGCGTTCGCCGCCGCGTAGTTCGCCTGGCCGGCGGCGCCGAACACGCCCGAGGCCGAAGAGAACAGCACGAACGCGGCGAGGTCGCCGGTCAGCTCGTGCAGGTGCCAGGCCGCGTCCACCTTCGGCCGCAGCACGGTGTCGACCCGGTCCGGGGTCAACGCGCCGACCACGCCGTCGTCCAGCACGCCCGCGGTGTGCACGACACCCGTCAGCGGGTGGTCGGCCGGGATCGCGGCGAGCAGCGCGGCGAGCGCGTCCCGGTCGGCGACGTCGCAGGCGACCAGGTCGACGTGCGCCCCGAGCCCGGTCAGCTCGGCGACCAGCCCGGCCGCGCCCTCGGCCGCCGGGCCGCGCCTGCCCGTCAGCAGGAGCCGGCGCACGCCGTGCGCGGTGACGAGGCGGCGGGCGACCAGCGCCCCGAGCGCGCCCGTGGCGCCGGTGACCAGCACCGTGCCGTCGCCCAGGGCCGGGAGCTGCCCGGGGCGGGTGGCGCGGGACAACCGGGGCGCGTGGGCGACACCGGCGCGGACCGCCACCTGCGGCTCGTCGTCGGGCAGCGCGGTGGTGTGCACGGCGGCCGGGTCGTCCACGTCGAGCAGGGCGAACCGGCCCGGGTTCTCGCGGAGCGCGCTGCGCACCAGGCCCCAGACGGCCGCTCCGGGCAGGTTGGTCACGTCGTCGCCGGCGGCGCCCCTGGTGGCGAGCACCAGCCGGGAGTCGGCCCGGCGCTCGTCGGCCAGCCAGGCTTGGACGAGGGCGAGCGCTCGGTGGGTGGCGTGCCGGACGGCGTCCGGGGTGGGCGCGTCGGGGAGGTCGAACAGCGGCGCCACGACGACCGGCGCGGTTGCGGCGGAAGCCAGGTCGGCGTCCTCGGCCAGCACCAGCCGGTCGGGCGTGGTGGCGGGCGTCGGCAGCGGGGTCCACTCCAGGGTGAGCGGGGTCCGGGTGGTGGCGAGGCGGGAGTGCGGGACCGGGCGCACGGCCAGCGACTCGACCGTCGCGATCGGCGCGCCGGCCTCGTCGACGACCCGGATCGCCACCGCGTCCGCACCGGCACGGGTGAGCCGCGCCCGCACAGCGCGCGCCCCTGCCCCGTGCACCGTGACGCCGCTCCACGCGAACGGCAGCTTCACCGCGCCCTCGTCGGTGAAGAAGCCGAACGCCCCCGCGCCGTGCAGGACGGCGTCCAGCAGCGCCGGGTGGATCCGGTAGGCCGAGCCGTCCACGTCCTCGGGCAGCGAGACCTCGGTGAACACCTCTTCGCCCGACCGCCACGCGCGCCGCACGTTGGCGAACGACGGGCCGTAGCGCAGACCGGCGGCGTCGAGCCCGTCGTAGAGCTCCTCGACCGGCACCTCCTCCGCCCCCGCCGGCGGCCAGGTGACCGGCTCGACCGCCGTCGGCACGTCGTCGGCCAGGTAGCCGGTGGCGTGCCTGGTCCACTCGTCGCCGGACGTCGAGTGCACGGTCACCGAGCGGCGACCGTCCGCCTCGGGCGCGCCGACCGCGACCTGCACCCGCGCCTCACCGGCCGAGCCCAGCGGCAGGGGCGCTTCGAGCAGGAGTTCGGCGACGCCCGCCAGGCCGACGGCGTCCGCCGCCCGCGCGGCCAGCTCCAGGAACAGCGTGCCCGGCGCCAGCACGGTGTCACCGACGACGTGGTCGGCCACCCACGGCTGCCCGGCCGTCGACAGCACACCGGTGAACAGCAGCCCGCCGGTGCCCGCCACGTCGACCGCCGCGCCCAGCAGGGGGTGCTCCGCGGGTCGCAGGCCGAGCGCGGACGCCGAGCCGGGCGGGTCGACGCGGTCCAGCCAGAACCGCTTGCGCTGGAACGGGTAGGTCGGCAGGTCGGCCAACCGCGCGCCGCTGCCGGCGAACCACGCGGGCCAGCGCACGTCGTGCCCGAGGACGTGCAGGCGGCCCACCGCGCCCAGCACGGCGGACACCTCCGGCCGGCCCTTGCGCAGCGACGGGATGAACTCGGGACCGCCTTCGTCACCGGACAGCGCGCTGTGGCGGCCG
This sequence comes from Saccharothrix sp. HUAS TT1, assembly GCF_040744945.1. Classification (NCBI taxonomy): domain Bacteria; kingdom Bacillati; phylum Actinomycetota; class Actinomycetes; order Pseudonocardiales; family Pseudonocardiaceae; genus Saccharothrix; species Saccharothrix camelliae. The sequence continues at coordinate 6,776,898 of NZ_CP160453.1, forward strand.
GCGGCGGTGAGCACGCCGTCCGGGCCCAGTTCGAGGAACGCCGTGACGCCCTCGGCCTGCAACGCGCGCACCGCGTCGTGGAACCGCACGGCCTGCCGCGCGTGGTTGACCCAGTAGTCCGGGCTCGACATCTCGTCGCCGATCCGCTTGCCGGTCACCGTCGACACGACCGGGATCACCGGGTCGTGGAACGACAGCCCGGACAGCACCGCGCGGAACTCGTCCAGCACCGGCTCCATCAGCGGCGAGTGGAACGCGTGGCTCACCCGCAGCGCCTTGGTGCGCGCGCCCGCCCCCGCCGCGCGGTCGGCGACGTCGGCGACGGCCTCCGCCGCGCCGGACACGACCACGGCGGACGGCCCGTTCACCGCGGCGATCGACACCCGCCCCGGCCACGGCGCCAGCAGCGGCGCCACCGACTCCTCGGTGGCGGCGATCGCCACCATCGCACCACCGGGCGGCAGCGACTGCATCAACCGGCCGCGCGCGGCGACCAGCGCCGCCGCGTCGGCGAGGGAGAGCACACCGGACACGTGCGCCGCCGCGATCTCGCCGACCGAGTGGCCCGCCAGGAAGTCCGGTCGCACGCCCAGGTGCTCGACCAGCCGGAACAGCGCCACTTCCAGCGCGAACAACGCGGGTTGCGTGTAGACGGTCGCGCCTAGGAGGTCGGCGTCCGGCGTGCCGTCCTCGGCGAACAGCACCTCCCGCAACGGCCGCTCGACGTGCCCCTCCAGCCACACGTCGACCTGCCCGCACGCCTCGTCCAGCGCGGCGGCGAACACCGGGTGGTCGCGGTGCAGCTCCCAGCCCATCCGGGGGCGCTGGCTGCCCTGCCCGGTGAACAGGAACGCGGTCCGCACCCCGGACCTCGCCCCGCCGACGACGGCGTCGTCGCCTTCGGCGACCGCGACCAGGCCGCGCCGCACGTCGTCGACGGTCGAGCCGACCACGACGGCCCGGTGCTCCAGGGGTGAACGGGTGGCGAGGGTGTGGGCGAAGTCCACCGGGTCCGACCCGGTGATCGACTCGGCGAGCCGGGCGGCGTGCGCGCGGAGCGCCGTTCCGCTGCGCGCGGACAGCACCACGGGCACAGCGGGCAGCGGTGCGCGTTCGGCGACGTCCTCGGCGGGCGGCTCCTCCACGACGACGTGCGCGTTGGTGCCGCTGATGCCGAACGACGACACACCCGCGCGACGCGGCCGGTCACCGGCCGGCCACCCGACGGGCTCGGTCAGCACCGAGACGGCGCCGCTGTCCCAGTTCACCAGCGGAGACGGCTGGTCCACGTGCAGGGTGCGCGGCAGCACGTTGTGCCGCATCGCCATGACCACCTTGATCACACCGGCAATGCCCGCCGCCGCCTGCGTGTGACCGATGTTCGACTTGATCGACCCCAACCACAGCGGACGATCCCGGTCCTGCCCGTAGGTCGCCAGGAGTGCCTGGGCCTCGATCGGGTCACCCAACCGCGTGCCCGTGCCGTGCGCCTCCACCACGTCAACATCCGAAGTGGACAGTCGAGCGTCGGCCAGCGCCCGGCGGATCACCCGCTCCTGCGAAGGTCCGTTGGGTGCGGTCAGACCGTTCGAGGCGCCGTCCTGGTTGACCGCAGAACCACGCACCACAGCCAACACCCGATGACCATTGCGGCGAGCATCCGACAAACGCTCCACCAGTAGAACGCCGACACCCTCGGCCCAACCCGTGCCATCAGCAGCAGCCGAAAAAGCCTTGCAACGACCATCAGCGGACAACCCACGCTGACGCGAGAACTCCACGAACGTGAACGGCGACGACATCACCGTCACACCACCCACCAACGCCAACGACGTCTCACCCGACCGCAACGAACGCACCGCCAAGTGCAACGCCACCAACGACGACGAACACGCCGTGTCCACCGTCACCGCAGGACCCTCGAACCCGAACGAATACGCCACCCGACCCGACGCCACACTGCCCGCCGACCCGGTCATCCGGTGGCCCTGCAGGTTCGTCGGCAGCCGGTCGTAGCCGTCGCCGTAGTCGTGGTACATCAAGCCCGCGAACACACCCGTGTCCGAACCCCGCAACGACCGGGGGTCGACACCCGCCCGCTCCAACACCTCCCACGACGCCTCCAGCAACAACCGCTGCTGCGGGTCCATCGCCAACGCCTCGCGCGGCGAAACGCCGAAGAACTCCGCGTCGAAGTCACCGACCCCGGCCACGAACCCGCCGCCGGCCGCGTAGGACGTCCCGGCGTGCTCGGGATCGGGGTGGTAGAGGTTCGCCAGGTCCCAGCCCCGGTCGGTCGGGTAGCCGGAGATCGCGTCCCGGCCGTCGGCGACCAGCGACCACAGCTCCTCCGGCGAGTTCACCCCGCCCGGGTAGCGGCAGCTCATGCCGATGATGACGATCGGGTCGTCGTCCGGCGGCGCGGTCGGCGCCTGCGCCACGGCGCCGGTCGCGCCGCTCAGGAAGGCGATCACGGCGTCCGGTGTGGGGTGGTCGAAGACCAGGGTCGACGGCAGGCCGCGGCCGATGACCTCGCTGAGCCGGTCGCCCAGCTCGACGCCCATGATCGAGTCGAAGCCGAGGTCCTTGAACGGCTTGGTGGTGTCCAGCTCGCGCGCCGAGGTCAGGCCGGCAATGGCGGCGACCTCGGCGCGCACCACGTCGGCGACCTGCTCGGCGGTGTCCCGTACCGCCGACGGGACGGACCGGTCGGCCGGTTCGGCGACCGGTGCGTGCGCGTCGGCGGCGCGGCGGGGTTCCGGGACCGCCGAGGTCGGGCCGTCCAGCCAGTGGCGGCCTCGCTGGAACGGGTAGGTGGGCAGCGGGACGCGCCGGCCGCCCGCGTCGGCGAGCACCGCGGTCCAGTCGACGTCGACCCCGGCGACGTGCAGCCGGGCCGCCGCGTCCAGCAGCGCCTCGGTCTCCGGCCGCTTGGCCGTGGACGAGCCGATGAACAGGCGCCCGTCACCGACCACGCTGTCGCGGGCGGCGCCGGTCAGCACCGCCTCGGGGCCGACCTCCACGAACACCTCGGCGCCCGCCGCCTCCGCCGCGCGCACCCCGTCCCGGAACAGCACCGCGTCCCGCACGTGCCGCACCCAGTGCTCCGGATCGGCCAACTCGCCCGACGCCAGCCGACCGGTCAGGTTCGACGCGATCGGGATCCGCGGCGCGTCGAACGCCAGCCCGCCGACGACCGCGCGGAACTCGTCCAGCATCGGGTCCATCAGGGCCGAGTGGAACGCGTGGCTCACCGCGAGCCTGCGCACCCGCCGACCGCGCTCGGCCCAGCCGGCGGCCACCTCGGCGACCGCGTCCTCGACGCCGGACAGCACCGTGGCGCGCGGCCCGTTGACGGCGGCGACCTCCGCGCCCGGCGCCAGCGTGGGGCGCACCTCGTCCACCGACGCCTCGACCGCGACCATCGCGCCACCGGGCGGCAGCGCCTGCATCAGCGCGCCGCGGGCGGCGACCAGCCGGCAGGCGTCGGCCAGCGCGAGCACGCCGCTGACGTGCGCCGCGGCGATCTCGCCGACCGAGTGGCCGATCAGGACGTCCGGGCGCAGACCCCACGATTCGAACAACCGGAACAATGCGACTTCGAAGGCGAACAATGCGGGCTGGGTGAACTCCGTCCGGTCCAGCCGGTCGGCCCCCGCGAATTGGCCGGACATGACGTCGCCCAATGTCGCCAACGCGGGTGGGAACTCCGCCAGCACCGCGTCCCGGGCGGCGCGGAAAACCGGGAAATCGGCGGCCAGGCCGACGCCCATGCCGGTCCGCTGGCTGCCCTGCCCGGAGAACAGCACGGCCAGGCCGCGCGGCTTGGCCTGCCCGGTGTGGGTGCCCGGCGCGCGCCGGCCGGCGGCGAGGGCGGCCAGCCGCTCGCGCAGCTCGGTCCGGTCGTGGGCGGGCAGGACGGCGCGGTGCGCGAACGTGGACCGGGTGGTGGCCAGCGAGTGCGCGAGGTCGACCGGCGTCACGCCGGGGGTCGCGTCGACGTGGTCGAGCAGCCGCGCGGCCTGGGCCCGCAACGCTTCGGCGCTGTGCGCGTGCAGCGCGAGGGGCACGACCGCGGCGGTCGGAGCGGGCGTCGCGCCGGGCGCGGCCTCGGCGGCCGGCTCGTGGCCGCTGAGCACGACGTGGCAGTTGGTGCCGCCCATCCCGAACGACGACACGCCCGCGACCGGCAGGTCCCCGGCCAGCTCGGCGGTCTCCACGACCACCCGGACGCCCAGCCGGTCGAAGTCGATCGCCGGGTTCGGCCGCTCGAAGTTCAGGCTCGGCACCACCATCCGGTGCTCGACGCACAGCACGGCCTTGATCAGGCCCGCGACGCCCGCCGCGCCCTCCAGGTGGCCGATGTTGGTCTTCACCGAGCCGACCAGCAGCGGGTCGTCGGCCGGCCGCCCGGCGCCGAGCACCGCGCCCAGCGCCGCCGCCTCGACCGGGTCGCCGACCGGCGTGCCGGTGCCGTGCAGCTCGACGAACCGCACCAGCGCCGGGTCGACGCCGGCCGCCCGGTACGCCCGGCGCAGCACGTCCTCCTGCGCGCCCTGGCGCGGGGTGGTCAGCGAGTCGCCACCGCCGTCGTTGTTGACCGCGCTGCCCCGGATGACCGCCCGCACGTGGTCGCCGTCGGCGAGGGCGTCCCGCAGCAGCTTGAGCACGACCACGCCGCCGCCCTCGCCGCGCACGTACCCGTTCGCCCGCGCGTCGAAGGTGTAGGCGCGGCCCTCGGGGGACAGCCCGCCGAACCGCTCGGCGGTCCGGAAGCCCTCCGCCGCCAGGTTGAGGCCGACGCCGCCCGCGAACGCGACCGAGCACGCGCCCGCGCGCAGGTCCTGCACCGCCGTGTGCACCGCGACCAGGGACGACGACTGGCCGGAGTCGACCACGACACTCGGCCCGCGCAGGCCGAGCACGTAGGACACCCGGTTGGCGATCATCCCCCGGTTCAGGCCGGCCAGCGTGTGCGACGTGATCGCGCCCCGGTCGTGCGCCAGCTGGGCGTAGTCGCTCGCGATGGCGCCCACGTACACGCCCGCGTCGACGTCCCGGAGCCGCCGCGCGGTCAGCCCGGCGTCCTCGGCGGACTCCCAGGCCAGCTCCAGCGCCAGCCGCTGCTGCGGGTCCATCGCGGCGGCTTCGCGCGGTGAGATCCGGAAGAACGCGGGGTCGAACCCGTCGACGTGGTCGAGGAAACCGGCGCGGAACCCGGTGACGTCCTCCGGGCGTCCCGGCGGCGCCTCGGCGACGGCGTCCCGGCCGCCGGTGAGCAGCCGCCAGAAGGCGGCCGGGCTGTCCGCGCCGGGAAGCCTGCACGACAGCCCGACGACAGCGACGGGTTCGACCGCAGATTCACTGGGCATGTCTTTCCTTACGTCCGGATCGCCCCAAGGCGGAACGGCGTGCGGAACCGACTCCGAATTCCACGGCGAGAATTTGTCGAGTCGAATTGACCGGCGACGCCCGTGGGCCCAACGTTATGCACGGCCGGGAACAGCGCCAACCCCTCAGCCACCCCTAGCCGGCAGCGCCCGGGGCAAAGGGGAGGTGGTAGGGGTGAATTGATCGAAAGGGGAATGGAGAAAGCCACCCGCGAGGCACCTGGGCAGGTGCGACGCGGGTGGCCGGTGAGGGGTGGTGCGGTGCTAGCTGGCGCGGACGCCCAGTTGCTCGACCGCGAGGTCGGCGGGCAGGTCGGACCGGCTCTTGACGTTGAGCTTGCGGTAGACCCTGGTCAGGTGCTGCTCCACGGTGCTGACCGTGATGAACAGCCGGGCGGAGATCTGCCGGTTGCTCAGGCCGCGCACGGCCAGTGCCGCCACCCGCGTCTCCGCGTTGGTCAGCAGCTCCGCCACCGGGTGCCCGGACGGGATGTCCTCGGCGGGCTCCTCGGCCTCCGGGTCGACCACCACCGCCTCGGCGCCCGTCGCGCGCAGGACCGTGCCCGCGTGCCAGTCGAGCAGGCGCGCCTTGCTCTCCTGCCCGACCGCGCGCGTCGCCGCCGCCAGGTCGGACAGCACCCCGGCGAGCTCGATCGGCGTGGCCGAGCCGCGCAGCAGCTCGGCCGCCTGCTCCAGCAGGTCGCGCCGCTGGTGCACCGGGCTGCACGAGGCCATCGCCCACAGCGACTCGGCGAGCAGCCGGTGCTCGTGCGGCCGGCACAGCTCCAGCTGCGCCGCCGCCAGCGCCCGCGCCTGCTCGACGCGCCCCAGGGCGAGGGCGGCCCGCGCCACGTCACCGCGCCAGGGGAACAGCGCGGGCACGTCGCAGTCCCACTCGGTGACGCGGTCGCCGATCGTGGTGAAGTCCTCGAACGCGAGTTCCGGCTGGTTGACCGCCAGGTGGTAGCGGCCCCTGGCCCGCAGGTAGCCCATGCCGAGCGGCGACTCGAACACGCCGGCCGACAGCGGCACCCGCAGCAGCTCGGCCGCCCGGTCGTGCCGCCCGGTCAGCGCGCACACCCGCAGCAGCACGCCCAGCGGCTGGCCGACGCCGACACCCCAGTGCTCGGGCGGCACGATCGAGAACGCCGCCTCCGCCTGCCGGCCCGCCTCGGTGACCGCGCCGCGCCGCAGCGCGAGTTCCGCCCGGCCCGCCGCGAAGGCCGCCCGCCGGAACCGCGACGGGTTGGCGTCCACCTCGGCCTGGAAGCCGCGCGCCCAGCGGTCCGCCGCCGTCACGTCGTCCGCCGCGGCGAGCGCGAACAGCGCGACCACCACCTCCACCGCGGACCCGGTGTCCACCTTGGACATCTGGAGCAACCGCTTGGCCGCCTCGGTGGTCCTGGCCGACGGGCCGGAGGTGAACATCTCCCACATCAGCTGCGCGGCCTGCTTGCCCGGGTAGGTCAGCGGCACGGCCGGCGCGTGCCGGTCGGCCGGCTCGACCTCGACCGAGGCCGGGTGGACGACCGCCAGCCAGGTGCGCAACCGGTCCACCACCGCGGCCGTGTCGGCGTCGCCCTCCTGCCACGACGCGGCGACGGTGCGCAGCGTCTCCTGCGCGCCCGCGCGGTCGCCCAGCGCGATCTGCAGCACGCCGACCTGGCCCGCGTGCTGGCCGTACAGCGTGCCCGACCGGATGGACCGCATCAGGGCGGGCACCCGGCGCGCCGCCGCCGAGGTGTCCAGGTGCAGCTCGACCCTGGCGAGCATGGCCGAGGTGACCACGCTCGCCGGGTGGTCCGGGTCGCACCGGGCGGCCAGCCGCAGCAGGTCGAGCGCGCGCTCCAGGTCCTCGCCCGCCAGCGCGTGCTCGGCCGCCTCGTGCAGCACGGGCAGCGCGTACCCGCGGCCGACGTGGTCGGCGGCCAGCAGGTGCTCGGCCACCACCGACGACGGCGCGTTGTGCTGCACCAGCAGGTCCGCCGCCTTGCGGTGCAGCTCGACCCGCTCGTCCTGGGTCATCGCCCGGAGCACCGCCTCCGCGCCTTCGGGGTGCCGAAACCGGACGCCGTCGACCACGCCGAGCATGTCGAGCGCGTCGAGGGTGCAGCGGGTGGTGCCCAGGTCGAGGCCGACGAGCTGGCTCAGCAGCCGCTCGGTGACCGCGTCGCCGAGCACCGCGATGCCGCGGGCCACCGCGAGCCCGACCGGGTCGCTGCGGTAGAGCCCGCACAGCAGCGCCTTGCCGTAGCGGTTGCCCACGACGACGTCGTGCTCGCCGTCGGCGGATGCCCGGTTGTCCTCCACCAGGCCCCTGGTGAGCTGCGGGTTGCCGCCGGTGATGGCGTGCACGTCCGCGGCCCACCGCTGCGCCGCGGGTCGGCCGAACTCCTGGTCGAGCAGCGCTTCGACGCCGCGCGGCGTCAGCGGTTCCAGCGGCACCGACACCGAGTACGGCGCCGGCGGGATCTCCGCCTGGAACGAGAGGTCGAGCAGCTGGCTGCCGTCCGGCGCGGCGAGCACCACCAGCAGCCTGGCCGACCGCACCCGGCGGACGAACGCCGACAGCACGCGCAGCGACGGCGTGTCCGCGTGGTGGATGTCGTCGATGGCGACCACCAGCGGGCCGCCCGCCGACGCGTGCTCCACCAGCTCGTGCAGCGCCAGGTGCACCCGGTGGAAGATGCGCCCGGCGATCGGCGAGCTGCCGTCCTGGGACAGCACCGCGGACAGGTTGTCGTTGACCAGCGGCACGACGTCCGCGGCCGAGTGGTACGGCAGGTCGGCGGACCGGAACAGCTGGGCCAGGACCCCGAAGGGGACCGCCTGCTCGGTGCGGAAGGCGGTCGCCGACACGTGCGCGGCGCCCGCCGCGACGGCCTGACCGGCGAACGCGTGCAGCAGTTCTGACTTGCCGAACCCGGCCGGGCCCGAGACCACGGCCATCCTGGTGTTGCCCCACCGGGCGGCGGCCAGCAGGTCGTGCAGCACGGACAGCTGCCGTGCGCGGTCGTGCAAGGTCGGTTGTGCGACTTCGATTCCGGCTGGTTGTTGCCAGCGTAACAACGCGCTCTTGCCCATGTTCTACTCCCCCAAGCGTCAAAACAGGGTCAGTGCACTCGGCGTCGCCTCACATCGTGCATTCGACTGCAGCGTCGCGGACGAAAGCCCCAGTATTCGCGCCGGTGCCCGAACCCCCTAATGCACAACATGGCACCACCGGGCCTCGCGGTCAACGGGTAACACACTGCCACCAATGGCGGTTGCGCCGCCCAGGGGGTTACCGACCAGCACATTCAGTGATACCGGGAAACGCCGATTCGGCACATCCCCGGGCGGGAATGCACCGAATCGACAGGACACCGGCCTATTGTTATGCGCTGCGCTCCTCGACGGCGCCGACGGTGTCGGGGACCGACTCCTCGCCGGCCTCCGCCGCGCCACCTGCGGATCGCCGAAGCACCGCGAGCACGAGCACGGCCAGCACCGCCGTGATGCCCGCGTTGATCCACGAGGCCACGTTGAGCCCTTCGGTGAACGCGTCGCGCGCCGCGTTCAGCAGGTCGGGCAGCCCGGCCGCGGCCTCGTTCGCGGTGGCCACCGAGTCGCGCACCGCCTCGGCCGACTCCGCGTCGAGGTCGGCCGGGATCGCGCCCTCGACCTGGCTGCGGTAGACGGCCGTGCCGACGGTGCCGACGGTGGCCACGCCGAGCGCCACGCCGAACTCGGAGCTGGCCTCGGACATCGACGCGGCCGAACCGGCCTTCTCCGGCGGCGCCGAGCTGACGACGAGGTCGGTGCCGAGCACCAGCAGCGAGCTCGTGCCGATGAACGCGACGGTGACGCCGGTGATCAGCAGCGGCAGCCCGGAGACGCGGTCCACCTGCGTCATCAGCAGGTAGCCGACGGTGGAGATGCCCATGCCGATGGCGACCACGACGGCCGGCGACATGCGGCGCACCAGCACCGGCGTCGCCATCGAGCCCGCGACCATGCCGACCGCGGACGGCAGCATCCACAGGCCCGCCCGGATGGGCGACATGCCCTGCACCGACTGGAGGTACTGCGTGTAGAACAGCACCGCGCCGCCGACCGTGGCCATGCACAGCAGCAACGTCACCAGCGCCGTGCTGAACGCGCGGTTGGAGAACAGCCGCAGGTCCATCAGCGGGTCGTCCAGGCCGCGCTGCCTGCGCACGAACACCACGCCGAACACCAGGCCGACGACGATGGCGGCGACGGGCACGGCCTGCAGGCCGTCCTCGGCGAGCTTCTTGATGCCGTAGATCACCGGGAGCACGGCCAGCAGCGACAGCAGCACGCTCACCAGGTCGAGGCGACCGCTGTCCGGGTCGCGGTACTCCGGCAGCAGCAGCGGGCCGAGCACGACGAGCAGCAGCATCACCGGGACGCCCAGCAGGAACACCGAGCCCCACCAGAAGTTCTCCAGCAGCAGGCCGCCGACCAGCGGGCCGATCGCGGTGCCGACCGAGAAGCACATCATCCACACGCCGATGGCGGTGCCGCGCTGCCGGTCGTCGCGGAACATCGTGCTGATCAGCGCCAGCGTCGACGGCATCAGCGTCGCGCCCGCCACACCGAGCAGCGCCCGCGCCGCGATCAGCAGCTCGGCGCTGTTGGCGTAGGCGGCCAGCGCGGACGCGATGCCGAACGCCACGGCGCCGATGAGGAGCAGCTTGCGCCGACCGATGCGGTCGCCGAGCGTGCCCATGGTGAGCAGGAAGCCGGCGATCATGAACCCGTAGATGTCCATGATCCACAGCAGTTGGGAGCTGCTGGGCTGGAGGTCCGCGCCGAGGTGCGGCACGGCCAGGTACAGCACGCTCATGTCGAGGGCCAGCAGCAGGGTGGGCAGTGCCAGGACGACAAGCCCCACCCACTCGCGGGCGCCTGCCCGGTCGGGTGCCTCGGGCGGGGTGGTGGATGACATCGTGAATCCTTCTGTTCCTCGGCTGACCGCCGCGGTTGGCGCGGCCGTTCGGTGGGTACCACCGGCGTGGGTCGCGCCCACGACGGGTGCGCGCACAACCGGTTCGCGGTACCGCTGGGCCAGCGTGGCCGAAGTGCCTTTCGGGGGAACCCCGGCCGCCTTTCGGTGATCTTGCGGAATCCTTGCGACGACCACGTGATCACCCGCTAGCGTGGAATCATGCGTTTCGGACTTCTCGGACCCCTCTCCGTCCGGGGAGACGACGGCGAGCCGGTGCGGGTGCCGGAGCGCAAGGTCCGCGTCCTGCTCGCCGCGCTGCTGCTCGGCGAGGGCCGCACGGTCTCCACGGCTCGGCTGGTCGAGGCGCTGTGGGGTGACCGGCACCCGGTGAACCCGACCGCCGCGCTGCAGACCAAGGCGTCCCACGTGCGCCGGTTGCTGGACGTGTTGACGCCGGGCGGCCGGGAACGGCTCATCACCGAACCCTCGGGCTACCGGCTGGCGCTGGAGCCGGGCGCCGTCGACGCGGAGGTGTTCGCCGAGCTGACGGCCAGGGCGTACGCGAGCGAGGACCCGCAGGTCAAGGCGGCGGTGCTGGCCGACGCGCTGGCGCTGTGGCGCGGTCCGGCGCTGGTCGACTTCGTCGACGACGACTTCGCCCGCGCGGCCACCGCGCGGTTGGAGGAGCTGCGGCTCACCGCGGTCGAGGAGCGGGCCGAGGCGCGGTTGCGGCTGGGCGAGCACCGCCTCCTCGTCGGCGACCTGGACGACCTGGTGGTGCTGCACCCGTTCCGGGAACGGCTGCGCGCCGCGCACCTGCTGGCCCTGTACCGGTCGGGCAGGCAGAGCGCCGCGCTGACCGAGTTCGCGGCGCTGCGCGCCCGGCTGCGCGACGAGTTCGGCCTGGACCCCGGCGACGGCCTGGTCGCGCTGCACCGGGCGATCCTGACCCGCGACCCGGCGCTCGACTCGCCCGCGGCGCCCGCGACGTCGGTCGCCCGGCCGCGGCACAACGTGCCGGTGCCGCTGACCGAGCTGGTCGGCCGCTCGACGGCGGTGGACGCGGTGCGGCGGCTGCTGGCCACGAACCGGCTGGTGACGCTCACCGGGCCGGGCGGTGTCGGCAAGACCAGGCTGGCCGTGGAGGCGGCGAACCAGCTGGTGGACGAGTTCGCCGACGGCGTGTGGCTGGTGGAGCTGGCCGAGCGCAGGCACCGGGGCGTGCCGGCGTCACCACCCGAGTTGGCCGAGGTCGCCGAGGTGGTGGCGGGCGCGCTGGACGTCCGGGACGACGCCAGCGGCGCGGGCCTGCTCACCGACGGGCCGCCGATCGACCTGCCCGCGCGGCTGAGCGCGGCGGTGCGGCACAAGCGGATGCTGCTGATCCTGGACAACTGCGAGCACCTGCTGGAGCCGGTGGCCGAACTCGCCGCGACGCTGCTGCGCGCGGGCGCGGACCTGAAGGTGCTGGCGACCAGCCGCGAACCGCTCGGCCTGGCGGGCGAGGTGCTGTGGCCGGTGCCGCCGCTGGACCTGCCGGGCAGCACCAGGCAGGTCGAGCGGCTGCGCGAGAGCAGCGCGGTGCGGCTGTTCGTGCAGCGGGCCGCGGCGACCGCGCCGGGGTTCGCGCTGACGGCGGAGAACGCCGAGGCGGTCGCCTCGGTCTGCGCGAAGCTCGACGGCATCCCGCTGGCGCTGGAGCTGGCCGCCACCAGGGTCCGCGCCCTGGACCCGGCCGAGCTGGCCGCCCGGCTGGACGACCGGTTCCGGGTGCTCGACAGCGGGCTGCGCGGCGCGCCGGCCCGGCAGCAGACGCTGCGCGCGGTGATCGACTGGAGCTGGGACCTGCTCACCGCGTCCGAGCGGACCGCGTTGCGCAGGCTCGCGCTGCTCAGCGGCGACTGGACGGTGGAGGCGGCCGAGGCGGTGGCCGGTTTCGGCGAGCTGGCGCCGCGCGCGGTGCTGCCGCTGCTGGCCCGGCTGGTGGACCGGTCGCTGGTGGCGACCGCGCAGACCGGCGCGGGCACCCGCTACCGGCTGCTCGGCTCGGTGGCCGCGTACGCGCTGGAGCGGCTGCGGGAGGCGGGCGAGGCGGACGCCGTGCTGCTGCGGCACGACGAGTACTACACGGCGCTGTGCGAGCGGGCCGAGCCGCACCTGCGCGGCCACGAGCAGCAGAAGTGGATCCGCGGGCTCGACGCGGACAACGCCGGCGTCCGCTCCGCGCTGGAGAGCGCGGTGCGCCGCCGGGACGCGCCGATGGCGTTGCGCCTGGTCAACGCCCTGTCCTGGTACTGGGTGCTGCGCGGCAGGCTGGGCGAGGCGCACCGGTGGGCCGGTTGCGCGCTCGACCTGGCGACCGAGGCGGACGCGGCGGCGGCCAACGTGGCGGCGTGGCGGCTCGGGATCGCGATGCTGGTCGGCGCGGACCCCGGCGGCCGGGACCGGGCGGACGAGGTGCTGCGCCGGTTCGACCGGCTCGACCACCCGCGGTGCCGGGCGCGGGCCGAGTGGTTCCTGGGCTTCGCGCACCTGACCACCGGCGGCATCGAGGACAGCGAGGCGCTGGTGCGCAGCGCGTACGTCCGGTTCCGCGAGAGCGACGACCGCTGGGGCACGGCGGCGGCGCTGACCACGCAGAGCCTGCACGCGCTGTTCCGGGGCGACCTGCGGGCGGTGCGGCGGCACGGCGAGGCCGGGTTGGCGCTGTTCAGCGAGCTGGGCGACCGCTGGGGCCGGCTGCAGGCGGTGGACGCGCTGGGGTCGCTGGCCGCGATCAGCGGCGACTACGTCGCGGCGGGCAGGCTCGACCGGGACGGCCTGCGCACCGCCGAGGAGCTGGGGCTGTGGACCGAGGTGTCGCACAGCCTGTCCCGGATGGGCCGGGTGGCCCTGCTGACCGGCGACTACGCCCAGGCCGACGAGCTGCACGAGCGGGCCAGGCGGCTCGCGGCCGAGCAGAGCAACCGGCTCGGCGAGCTGTTCGCCGAGATGGGCCTGGCCCTGGGCGCGCGCCGGCGCGGCGACTTCGAGCTGGCCGAGCGCAAGCTGCGGGCCCTGATGCGGTTCACCCCGGACCGCACCCCCGACCACGGCGACGCGCTGCTGCTCGCCGAACTGGGCTTCGTCGCCGAGCAGCGCGGCGCGGCCGACGAGGCGCTGCGCCTGCACCTGGACGGCTACGAGGCCGCGCGGGCGACCGGCGACCCCCGCGCGGTGGCCCTGGCGCTGGAGGGCCTGGCGGGCGCGCGCGCCGCGGCCGGCGCGTTCCGGGACGCCGCGCGGCTGCTCGGCACCGCCGACGCCACCCGGACCTCGGTGCACGCCCCCCTGCCCGAGGCGGAGCGCCAGGACGTCATCCGGATCGGCGCGGCCGTCCGGGCGGGCCTGGCCGACGACGAACGGGTCGCCGCCCTCCGGCACGGCGCCGACCTCACGCCCGACGAGTCGGTGCGGCTGAGCTGCCCGCAGCCGGCCGACGCGCGCACCGCGACCTGAGACCGACCGCCGGTCGCCCCCGATCGCACCCGGTCGAGGAATTTCCGGACCCCTCCGCGGCGCATAGGGGTGGTACCCCTTGGGAAACAGCGGGGTTGCCCATAGGGGCGGGCCGCTCGTAACGTCGAGTCGCCGGTTCCGAATCACGCCTTCGGCCCATTCCCGCGCGACTGCGGAGCGATTCGGCCACTTCACACTTTCACGATTGGACTTGGGGTAGCCACGATGAAATGGTCCGATGTGCACCTGCGCGGCTCGGCGATGTGGCTGGGTCGCGCCGAGGACGTCCGCGACGCGGTCGCCGCCGGGCGCTACGACGCGGACGAGGCGATCTCCGACGACCTCGCCGGTGTCCGGATCGCCGACGAGGGCGACGTGCCGGTCGAGATGGCGGTGACCGCCGCCCGCGGCGCGCTGGAGCGCTCCGGCGTGTCGCCCGAGCAGGTCGAGCTGATCCTGCACGCGCACGTCGGCCACCAGGGCGTCGACCAGTTCGCGCCCGCCTCCTACGTGCAGGGCCAAGCCGTGCCCGGCCGGGCGAACGCGGTGGAGATCCGCCAGGCGTCCAACGGCGGCATGGCGGCGCTGCACCTGGCCGCCGCGTACCTGTCCGCCGCGTCCGGACCGGCCGCGGCCCTGGTGACCACGGCCGACAAGTTCCCCGAGCCCGCCTGGGACCGCTACCGCGCGGACAACGGCCTGATCCTGGCCGACGGCGCGACGAGCCTGGTGCTGTCCCGGGAGCCCGGCCTGGCCAGGCTGCTGTCCTCGGTCATCATCGGTGACGCCACGCACGAACAGCTCTACCGCGGCGAGGGGCCGTGGACCGGTTACCCGGGCGAGAGCGGCTGGCCGGTGGACCTGCGCGAGCGCAAGGAGCAGTACTTCGCCAAGGGCGCCGACCTGCTGACCGTGATCGGCAGCATCACCCGGCACCAGGAGGAGTCGCTGCTCACCGCGCTGGACGAGGCCGAGGTGAAGGTCGACGAGGTGGCCCGGTTCGTGTTCCCGCACGTGGGCCGCATCCTCCAGGACTGGGAGTCGCGCAAGGCGCTCGGCATCGACGAGTCGCGCACCACCTGGCCGTGGGGCCGCACGGTCGGCCACCTCGGCGCGGGCGACCAGATCGCCGGGCTGAACCACCTGCTGGAGACCGGCGAGGTCGGCGCGGGCGACAAGGTCGTGCTGTGCGGCGTCGGCAACGGCTGGGCCTACTCCGCCGCGGTCGTGGAGATCACGCAGGACCCGACGTGGGCGAACGCGCCCGCGGGCAGCTGAGGAGGCCGCACCATGATCACGCACCCGAACGGCACGGTCCGCGAGTTCATCACCGCCCGCTACCCGCAGGCCGAGATCGCCGACGACGACGACATCTTCGCGCTGGGCTACGTGAACTCGCTGTTCGCGATGGAGCTGGTCCGGTTCGTGGAGCGGACCTTCAAGATCAGCGTCCCGGAGAACGAGCTGCGGCTGGACAACTTCCGCACCATCGACTCGATCGTGGAGCTGGTCCGGCGCGAGTCGCCGGCCGCGGACTGACCCGACCACCGCGCCCCGGGCGTGGTCTCTCGCACACCCCCAGGTGCGACGACACCACTCTCGGGCGCGGCCCGTCGCTCCACTCCCCCAGGGCGCGACGGCGAAGTCCCCCTCGGTGCTGATCACACCGAGGGGGACTTCTTTGTGCTCGGGGGGTCAGACCTCGTCGAACGGGAAGCGGTCGGCGAACGCGGGCTTGAGGTCGTCCAGCCACACCGCCGCCGGGTCGTACTCGGCGAAGAACGGCTTGCCGACCAGCTCGGCGTCGCGGGCCTGGATCATCCGCAGCGCGAACACCCGCTCGCCGTTCAGCTCCAGCACGCCGTCCACGCACACCTTGCCCGGCGTGGCGGACATCGACGGCCCGCGCACGGTGCGCGCCAGCCCGGAGACGTTGCGGTAGGCCTCGCGGAACACGTCGTAGGCCCGCGCCAGCGGCACCGCGAAGTAGTCCCGCGGGCCGGTGTCGCGCTCGACGAACATGTAGTACGGCACCATGCCCAGCGCGACCTGCTTGCGCCACATGGCCTCCCACACGGCCGGGTCGTCGTTGATCGAGCGGATCAGCGGCGCCTGGGTGCGGATGACCGCGCCGGTCTCGCGCACCCGCCGGACGGCCTCGGCCACCACCGGCGGCTCCAGCTCGCGCGGGTGGGTGAAGTGCGCCATGAACGCGAGGTTCCGGCCGGACGCCACGACGTCGGAGAACAGCCGCAGCGTCTCGTCGGCGTCGGCGTCGGTGACGAACTTGTACGGCCAGTACGCCAGCGACTTGGTGCCGATCCGGATCGACTCGACCTGGTCGAGCTCCAGCAGCGGCTCGACGTAGCGGCGCAGCACCGCGGCGGTCATGATCATCGGGTCGCCGCCGGTGAACAGCACGCTGGTCACCCGCGGGTGCGCGCGCAGGTGGTCGCGCAGCTGGTCGACGTCGTCACCGGCCATCTTCAGGTCCGGCTCGCCGACGAACTGCGCCCACCGGAAGCAGTACGTGCAGTAGGCGTGGCAGGTCTGGCCCTGCTTGGGGAAGAACAGCACGGTCTCGTCGTACTTGTGCTGCACGCCCGACAGCGGCCCGTCGTCCGAGCTGGGCACGTTCAGCTGCAGCTGGCCCGCCGGGTGCGGGTTGAGCTTGGCCCGCACCCGGTTCGCCGCCCGGGTCAGCTCGCCGATCGGCGCGTCGCGGCGCAGCAGCTCGGACAGGTGGGCCACGTCCGCCTCGGGCAGCATGTCGGCCTGCGGGAACACCAGGCGGTAGATCGGGTCGTCCGGCGCGGCGGACCAGTCGATCAGGTCCTCGACCACGTAGCTGTTGGTGCGGAACGGCAGCACCGCGGCCACCGCGCGGGCCGCCAGCCGCTCAGGCCCGGACAGCCCGGCCCTGGCGAGCAGGCCGTCGAGCTGCTTGACCGTGTAGACCTGGAACCTGCGGCGACCGACGTCCTCTGTGGACGCCCGGTCGTTGACCAAAGTCACTGGCACTCCTTGGGATCGGTGCACCCGACCGCGGGCGGGAACCGCGCCGGCGTCGTCGACGGCAGGACGAATCCGCGGTCACCACCTCGGTGGTGACCGCGGCACCCGTGGTGCGGACGTCACTGCCCGGAACGGGTCAGCGGCACAACTTCGCGAAACTCTCCTCGATGCGGGCGAGGACCCCCGAGACGTGCCGGACGGCCAGCGGGTCGCCGGCGTCCAGCGCCTCCTGCTGCTGGTCGGGGGTGTCGCCGTAGAGCTGGCTGGTGGCGATGCGGAACCGCAGCGCCGCCGGGTCGTCGCCGAGCAGGTCGCCGGACAGCACCGCGATGCCGAACTCGTCCATCAGGTGCTGCTGGAGCGACTTGGCGTCGGTGATGCCGCGCAGCGCCAACGACTCGCGCACCGGCTCGAAGTCCGGGTAGAGGTAGAAACCCGCCGTGGGACGGCGGCAGCTCGCGCCCGCGGCGATCAGGCTCTCGTACACGGCGTAGGCGACGCGGCCGTGCAGCCGGGCGCTGCGCTGCAACCGCGCCACCAGCTCCGGCGGCTCGGCGAACGCGTACGCGGCGACGTCCTGCATGGGCGCGGCCAGCGACGACCAGACCTCGCTGGCGATCGACGTGACCTTCGCGCGGATCAGGTCGCCCTCGGGGCTCGGGGGGAACCGCACCGCGCCGACGCGCCACCCGCCGAGCGCGAGGTTCTTGCTCAGCCCGGTGGTGATGGTGGTCCGCTCGGGCGCCACCGCCGCGGGGCTGAGCACCACCGAGGCCGGGTCGTGGACCAGGTCGCGGTAGATCTCGTCGGAGAGGATGTGGAGGTCTTCCTCCCTGGCCACCTCGGCGAGCGCGGCGACCAGCTCGGGCGGGGCGAGGGTGCCGGTGGGGTTGTCCGGCAGGGTCAGGATGAGGATGCGCGGGTCGTGGCCCGCGCGCCGGGCGGTGTGCACGGCCTCGCGCAGCACGTCCGGGTCGGGGACGCCGCCGTAGTCGGGGTGGATCGGCACCTCGATCACGGTCTTGCCCGCCAGCCTGGCCTGCGGCGCGTAGGTGTTCCACGCCGGGCACGGCAGCAGCACGTCGCCGGGCACCGCGAGCTGGACCGCCCACAGCAGCGGCTTGCTGCCCGGCGCCAGCACCACCTGCTCGGCGTCGGTGGGCAGGTCGCGCCGGTCGAAGTACCCGGCGACCGCGTCCCGGCTCGCCTGGTCGCCCGCGACCGGGCCGTAGGAGATGCGGCGGGCGCCGCGGGCCAGGTGCTCGGCCAGCGGCGGGAACACCGGCAGGCGGGACTCGCCGAAGCCGAGGTGGACGATCGACTCGCCCTGGGCGCGGCGGCGGTTGACGAGCTGGTCCAGCGCCAGGTTGGGCGCGATGGCGGGGCCGGTCACGCGGTGCTCCCCTCGGTGGCGGCGAACCTCGCCGCGAGGCCCTTGCGGTCGACCTTGCCATTGGTGGTGACCGGCAGCTGCTCCAGCACGTGGATCTCCTGGGGGATCATGTACTCCGGCAGCTCCTCCGCGCAGTGCGCGCGCAGCTGCACCTTGTCGAACGCGCGGGACTCCGAGTCCATGGTGATGAAGGCGCTGAGCACCGGCTCGTCGCCGGGGCCGTCGAGCAGCAGCACGGCCGCCGCCGCCACGCCGGGGTGGTCGAGCAGCTTGCGCTCGACCTCGCCCAGCTCGACCCGGTTGCCCTGGATCTTGACCTGCGAGTCGATCCGGCCGCCGAAGTACAGCTCGCCGTGCGCGCCGCGGCGGGCGAGGTCGCCGGTGCGGAACGCGAGCTGGCCCGAGCGCGGGTTGAGCGGGTCCGGGACCAAGGCGCGGGACGTGGCCTCCGGGTCGCCCCAGTAGCCGAGGAACAGCGCGGAGCTGCGCAGGTAGATCTCCCCCACGCCGCCCGGCTCGCGGACCGGCCTGCCGTCCTCGTCGATCAGGATCATCTCCGCGCCGGGGTGGGCGAAGCCGATGGACGTCATGCCCGCGTCCTCGGGCAACGGCCGCGGCACGTCGGTGAACGAGGCCGCCATCGACTCCGTCGAGCCGTAGCAGTTGACGATCCGCGCGCCCGGCAGCAGCGACTGGAGCTGGCGCAGCTCGGGCAGCGGGAACTCCTCGCCGGAGTACAGCACGCCCTTGATGTCCAGCTCCGCCAGCAGTTCCGGCTCGTGGCGCAGCACCGGGCGCCAGATCGACGGCGCGCCGTCCACCTGGGTGACGCCCGCGTCGCGGAGGAAGCGGAGGAACCGGCGCGGCCAGTACAGCCGGTCGCGCGGCACCGGCACGACCGTCGCGCCGCTGCCCAGGGCCAGGCCGATGTCCAGCAGCGAGAAGTCGAACTGCAGCGGCGAGGTGGTGGCCACGCGCGCGTCGGAGTCGACGATGCCGTGGTAGAGCATGCCGCGGTAGAACGACGTGACGCCGCGGTGGCTCATCACCACGCCCTTCGGCCTGCCCGTGGTGCCGGACGTGAAGATGATGTAGGCCGGGTCGGTGCTCACCGCCTCGCGGCGGGACCTCGGCCGCGGCGTCGGCTTGCGGTGCAGTTCGAGCAGGTCCGGGCCGAACACGCCGGCGCCGACGTGCTCCGGCACGTCCTCGCGGCCACCGCCGACGGCCTGCAGGTGCAGCGCGGGCTCGGCGGCCTCGATGATCGCTTCCAGGCGCTTGGCCGGCGCCTGCGGGCTGACCGGCACGAACGTCAGGCCGAGCGACGAGCAGGCGATCACCAGCGCGATGGCCGACGCCGAGGTGTCGGACTCGACCACCACCCGGTCGCCCATCTCCAGGCCCAGCTCGCCGAGTTCGACGGCGTAGGCGAACACCTGCCGCTCCAGCTGGCGGTACGTGACCGTGCGCAGTTCGTCGGCCCCCGCCGCTTCCACCACCGCCGGCCGGTCC
The DNA here is from genome assembly GCF_040744945.1 of Saccharothrix sp. HUAS TT1. Lineage (NCBI taxonomy): Bacteria > Bacillati > Actinomycetota > Actinomycetes > Pseudonocardiales > Pseudonocardiaceae > Saccharothrix > Saccharothrix camelliae. The sequence continues at coordinate 6,796,660 of NZ_CP160453.1, forward strand.
GGCGAAGTGGCCGCCGCCGCCAGCAGGAACTCGTGGAAGAATTCTTTCGGGTATTGCGGGAAGGCGGAGCCCTGCGGAGTCGAGGTCATTCGATTCTTCCTTCGCGCCGACGCGACCGTGGGAATTTGTTTCCCCGATTTTTCTACCACGGGCCCGGATAGCCGGACCACGGTGCCGCGGCGAATGAGGGGTGCTAGGGGGGCGTTTTCGCAACCCCGACCACCCCTATTTCGACCGAGGGGTGGGACAGGGGTCCCCTACACGCGAGCAGGCCACCGGCTGTGGGAGCCGGTGGCCTGCTCGGTGACCCTGGAAGGTCAGTCGAAGTACCCGTAGACCTGCTGGAACTTGCCCTCGGCGACGATCACGGCGTCGTAGCCGGTGGCGACCGGGTCGCCGCCGGGCACGCCGAGCCGCCACGTGAACAGCAGCGTTTCGTGGTGCACGCTGACCACCTTGACCAGGTCGAACATCAGGTCGCCGAACGCCGCGCGCTCAGCGGTCAGGTGGGTGACCAGGTTCTCGACGCCCGTCACGTCGGCCTGCGGGTCGGTGTAGCGACCGGTCTCGGTGAACACCTCGCCCAGCAGCGACCGCCGGGTGTCGAGGTCGGTGGTGTTCCACGCCTCGATGTACTTCTTCACCAGTCCGTCGACGTCAACGCTCATCTCGGGTGCTTCGCCCTTTCGTGCTGATTGGAGTGCGCGATCGAGCCTACCGGAAATCGGTCAGCCGAAGCGCCGCTCACCGAACACGACCGGGAGTTCCGTGTAACTGCGGATCGCCAGTGCGCCATTCGAGGGAGGCGCGTCGGTGGTCGGGGTCAGCTCGTACTTCACCAACTCGGAGAGCGCCACCTGGGTGAGCAGGCGGGCGACCGGCGCGGCGACGCAGAAGTGGATGCCGTGGCCGAAGCCGACGTTGCGCTTGACCGGCCGGGACAGGTCGAGCTCGTTCGGGTCGGCGAACGCCCGCGGGTCGCGGTTGGCCGCGCCGAGGAGCATGTAGACCTCCTGGCCCTCGGCCAGCTGGTGGCCCGCGATCTCGACCGGCCGCAGCGCGGTCCGGTTGACGATCTGCACGGCGGTGTCGAACCGGATCAGCTCCTCGACCGCGTCGGCGACCTTGTCCGGGTTGGCCCGGAACCACGCGAGCTGGTCCGGCCTGCTCAGCAGCGCGTGCGTGGCCAGGCCCATCATCGCCTGCGGCGCGCTGAACCCGGGCAGCATGATGTTCATCGCGGTGGTGATCACCTCGATGCCGGTCAGCCGGTCGCCCTGCTCCTCCGCCTGGACCATCTCGGTCATCAGGTCCTCGGCCGGCTGCTCCCGGCGCAGGTGCATCAGGTCCTTGCTGAGCTTGCCCATCCAGTCGCGCAGCCGGTTGCGGGCGTCGACCGACTCCTGCGGCAGGGTGTACTCGGGGTCGAGGCCGCGACCGCCGTCGGTGGCCATCTCGATCGACTCGGCCAGGTACTCCTCGGGCACGCCCATCAGGGTGTTCATCCCGAACGCGCCGAGCGGCCGGAAGATCGTCGGCGCGAGGTCGACCACGCCGCCCTTGCGCTGCGCCTCGGCGATCAGGCCGGCCACGTACTCGGTCGCCTTCGGCCGGACGCGCTCGACCAGCCGGGGCGTGAGCGACTTGGACACCAGGCTGCGGATCCGGGTGTGGTCCGGCGGGTCCATGAACATGAACGCCCGCTGCGGGCCCTCGTCGGTGGGCATCATGCCCTCGGTGGCCCCGGAACCGTTGCCGCGGCCCAGGTGGGGGTGGCGCAGCGCCTCCGACACCTCGTCGAAGCCGAGCAGCGCCAATCCGATCTTGGTCTTCACCACCGGCCCGTGCGTCTCGCGGATCCGGTCGAACACCGCGTAGGGGTCGTCGTGGAAGCTCGGGTCCCACGGGTCGTACGGCAGGACGTCGGGCAGGTCTTCGTCGCTGGAGAGGACGGACGCCTCGGTCATGGACTTCCTCTTCTACTTCCTGGTGGACGGCTCGGACGCGTTCGCGGGAACCAGTTCGACCGGCATCCGGAGGATCACGGTGTGCTTGTTGTTGGGCGCGTGGACGACCGGGCCGGTCAGCCTGATCTCCTCGACCCGGTCCAGCAGCGCTTCCAGTGCGATCCCGATCTGCCGACGCGCGACCTCGGCGCCGAGGCAGGCGTGCCGCCCCGCGCCGAAGGACAGGTGGGGGTTGGGGTTCCTGGTGATGTCCACGGTGGCGGGGTCGGCGAACGCGGCCTCGTCCCGGTTGGCCGACGGCCACCAGAAGGTCACCTTCTCCCCTGCCCGGATCACCTGGTCGTGCAGCTCGACGTCACGGGTGGCGGTGCGCCGGTTGTAGGGGTTCGGCGGGTTCCAGCGCAGCACCTCCTCGATCGCGGTGGGCAGCAGCGAGCGGTCCTCGCGCAGCAGGCGCCACTGCTCGGGGTGCTCGGCGAAGGTGAGCACGGCGCCCGCGAACGTGTTGCGCGGCTGCTCCAGCCCGGTGATGAACATCAGGGCGAGGTTCGCCTCGCGCTCCCGGTCCGTCATCGGCCCGCCCTCGGCCAGCTCGCCGCGGGCCAGGGCCGAGCCCAGGTCGACGGCCCGGTCGTCGCGGCGCGCGGGGACGAAGTCGGTGAAGTACCGCTGCATCTCCTGGAAGGTGGCGCGGGAGAAGTCGTCCACCACACCGGTGCGCCGGTTGACGAAGCCGAGCACGTCGGCGCCCCACCGCTCCAGCAGCGGCCAGTCGGCCTCGGGCACGCCCAGCACGGTCGCGATCGCGCGGACCGCGTACAGCTCGCTGACGTCGGTCATGAAGTCGACCCGGCCCGCGCGCACGGCGCCGCCGACCAGCGCGTCGGCGAGGTCCGCGAACCGCTCGGCGTAGCGGGCGGCGGCGGGCCCGGCCATCGCCGGCGCGAGCACGTCCTTCATCCGCGCGTGCCGCGGGTCGTCCATCATGCCGATCAGCACGCCGGCGAGCACCCCGGCGGGCAGGTCTTCGAGGTGCGAGCCGCCACCGGCCCGACCCGGCCCGCCCTGGGTGGAGAACACCGGGTCCGACGCCGCCGCCACGATGTCGGCGTGCCGGGTGAGCACCCAGAACGGGTCGCCGTCCGCGGAGGTGCCCGGCGGGTGCCGGAGCACCGGCGCCTCCCGGCGGAGCCGGGCGAACACCTCGTGCGGCACGCCGTCGGCGAACCTGGTGTGGTCGGTGAGGTCGAACCCGTCGAGCACTTCGGGCAACGCTGCCGTGCCGACGTCTACCGCGGACATCGTCTCGCCTCCGGTCGGGGTCTGGTCAGATCCGGTCTAAGAGTTCGGCCGCCGTGCCCGCGAGCACGTCCGCGCCGACCGCCGCGAAGTCGGGTTCGTCCCGCTCCGCCAGCTGCCGCCACCACCCCGCCAGCCGCTCGCGGGCCGCGTCGCCGTGCACCTCGGCCAGCCGCTGCGCGGCGGCGTCCCGCTCACCGTCCACCCTGGACAGGACGGCGACGAGGCCGAACAGCTCGCCGGCGATCGCGCCGAGCGCGGTGACGGTGTGCTGGCGGGCGAACAGGTCGGCGCGGTCCGGGTGGTCCGCGACCAGGCGTTCGGTGGTCTCGTGGAGTTGGGCCAGTTGCGCCGCGGCCTCGGCCAGGTGCGCCCGGTTGAGGGCGGACAGGTCGGCGTCGAGCGCGGTCGCGGCGGGCTTCGGCGCGGGTTCGCCCCGGTCGTAGCGGCGGCCGAGGGCCAGCCTGGCGACCTGCTCGTCCAGCCGGAAGTCGATGTTGCCCGCCACCCGCAGGCCGCGGGCGTCCCGGAGCGCGCGCTCCACCGGCGACGGCGTCGCGCCGCGCCTGGCCTTGCTGGCCGCGGTCTCGAAGCCCTCGCCGCCGAGCAGCGACACCGTGCGGTCCACCGCCCGCCAACCGGCCCGCACGCACAGGTTCTTGGCGACGAACCGCTCCCACCAGCGGTCGGTGAGGCCGTCGGAGGCCAGGCTCCACCGGATCGCCGAGTCGATCGCGAACGCGTCGGCCGCGGTGGCGGCGAGCATCCGCCGGACGTGGTCGTGCGCGACCAGCTCGCGGCCGTCCACCCGTCGCCGGGCGACGAACTCGCGCGACCACTCCAGGCAGGAGCGGGCGATGGCGAGCGCGGGCGCCCCGGTGAACAGCAGCCTGCCGACCAGCGCGACCATGGCGACCGAGCCGGGCATCCCGACGCCCTCGCCCTCGACCCAGACGTGCTCGGCGGGCACGTGGACGTCGTCGAACTCCAGCCACCCGTTCGGCAGGCCCCTGCTGCCCATGAACTCCAACCGCGACCGGACCCGGAACCCCGGCGAGGCGGTGTCGAAGTAGCAGATGCCCACCCGGCGCTCGTCGCCGTCGACCACCAGCACCGACGCGCCGAGCAGGTCGGCGACCGGACCGTTGCCGATGAACAGCTTCTGCCCGCGCAGCAGGTAGCCGCGGCCGTCCGGCGTCGGGGTGGCGGTGAGGCCGGGCCGGCTGTTGTTCTGCCCGGCGGGCTCGGTGTCGGCGAACCCGGACAGCGCGCCGTCCGCCAGCCTGGCGCGCACGAAGTCCGCCAGCGGGCCCTCGGGCAGCGCCCGCAGCAGGGCCGCCGCGCCGACGCCGTTCTGCACGCCCAGCACCTGGCCGACCGGGACCGACCAGCGCGCCGCCCGCTCGATCACCCGGAACGCGCCCTGGTAGGACAGGCCGAGCCCGCCGAGCTCCTTGTCGTTGGCCAGCAGCAGCCAGCCCCGCTCGCGGAACCCGTCGACCAGGCCGTCCGGCAGCGCGCCGGTCCGGTCGACCTCGCCCGGGTCGACGACGGCGGCGACGTGCGCGCCGACCTCCTCCACCAGCGCGTCGGCCGAGCGGTCCGGTTCCGGGAACGCGCGCAGCGCGGCCCAGTCCAGCACACCGGTGTCGACGCTGTCGAAGAACGTCGGCAGCACGCCGTCAGCCATGACTCCCTTTCCGGACAAAGCGGTTCAGCTCGCGTACTCGTAGAAGCCGCGCCCGCTCTTGCGACCGAGGAAACCGCCCTCGATCATCCGCAGGAGCAGGGCGGGTGGCGCGTGCAGCGGCTCTTTCGTCTCCTCGTACATGGCGTGGCCGACAGCGGCGATCGTGTCCAGGCCGATCAGGTCGACCAGCGCGAGTGGACCCATCGGGTGGCCGCAGCCCTGCGTCATGCCCCGGTCGACGTCCTCCGCACCGGCCACACCGACCTCGACCATCCGCACGGCGGCCAGCAGGAACGGCACGAACAGCGAGTTCACCACGAACCCGGCCTGGTCCTTGGCGTGCACCACCTGCTTGCCGAGCCCGTCCACCAGGAACGCGGTGGTCCGGGCGGTGGTGGCGGCCGACGTGCGCAGCGAGGCGACCACCTCGACCAGCGGCATCACCTGGACCGGGTTGAACAGGTGCACCCCGATCACCCGGGACGGGTCGGCGGTGGCGCGGCCGAGCTTCATGATCGGGAGGGACGACGTGTTCGACGCGAGCACCGCATCGGGGTCCTCCACCACCGCGTCCAGCGTGGCGAACACCTCGACCTTCTCCGGCAGGCTCTCGGCGATCGCCTCCAGCACGAACTCGCGGTCGCGCAGGTCCTTGAGGTCGGTGGTGAACGCGACCCGGCCGAGCACGTCGACCCGCTCGGCCTCGGAGATCTTCTCCTTGCGCACCAACCGGTCCAGCGACCGGCCGAGCCGCTCCCGGCCGCGGTCGGCCGACTCCTGGCTCGACGCGGCCACCAGGACGTCCAGGCCGCGGCGCGCGCAGATCTCGGCGAAGCCCGCGCCCATCTGCCCGCAGCCGACCACGCCGACCCGCCGCACGCCGGTCGCCCCCGGGGCGGCCCCGGTCACGACGACCACCGGATCAGGCCGGTGCCGACCGACATGCCGCCGCCGAACGCGGCCAGCAGCACCAGGTCGCCGTCGGCGATCCGGCCCGACTTGACCGCGTCGTCCAGCGCCACCGGCACCGAGGCGCTGCCGACGTTGCCGTACTTCTCGACCACGCGGTGGGTGTGCGCGCTGCCGAGGCCGCAGCGCTCGACCAGGTCGTGCAGCAGCACGCCGTTGGCCTGGTGCGGCACGAAGCAGTCCACGTCGTCGGCCGTCACGCCGGTGCGGGCGAGCTGCTTCTCCAGCGCGGGAGGCACGTTGTCCATCACGAAGTCCCGCACGCCGCGCCCCTGCATGGTGAAGAAGTGCCCGCCGTCGGTGACGGTCCGCACCGTGGTCGGGTGCCGGCTGCCGCCCGCCTCGACCTTGATCAGGTCCTGGGCCTCGCCGAAGCTGCTCAGCTCGACGTCCAGGAAGCCGCGCCCGTCCGCCACCTCGCCGACCACCGCGGCGCCCGCGCCGTCGCCGAGCAGCACCGACGTGCGCCGGTCGCCGAAGTCGAGGATGCGCGAGTACACGTCGGCGCCGATCACCAGCGCGTGCGAGCCGGGCTTGGCGGTGACCAGCGCGCGGGCCAGTTCGAGGCCGTAGACGAACCCGGCGCAGACCGCGTTGATGTCCAGGCAGGCCGCGCCCTGCGCGCCGATGAGGTGCTGCACGAGGGTCGCGGTCGGCGGCTGCGGGTAGTCGCCGGTGGAGGTGGAGACGATCACGTGGTCGATCCGCTCGACCGGGATGCCCGCGTGGTCGAGGGCCCGGCGCGCGGCGTGCGCGGCCAGGTCGGACGTCGCCTCGTCGGCGGCGGCCCAGCGGCGGGTCTCGATCGCGGTCTTGCGGACGATCCACTCCGGCGGCGCGTCCGGCACCAGCCGGTGGACCTCCTCGTTGGTGACGACCCGCTCGGGCACGTAGGACCCGGTGCCCAGGATGCCGATGGCCACGGCGCTCACCTCTCGCCCAGCGCGGGTGTCATGCCGCGCAACGGGTTCAGCCGGTCCTCGCCGATCAGCGCCCGCAGCTCCGGGTCGGTGACGCCGAGCCCCGGCTCCGGCGCCATGCACAGCACCGCGACCTTCCCGATGTGCCGGTTCTCCTGCACCACGCGGGTCGCCTCGGCGACCTCGGACAGCGGGTACACCGCCGACAGCGTCGGCACCACCCGGCCGCTCTGCACCAGCCGGTTGGCCTCCCACTGCTCCTGGAGGTTCGCCACGTGGCTGCCGATCACCCGCTTGAGCTTCATCCACAGGTAGCGGTTGTCGTAGACGTGCTGGTAGCCGGTGCTGGAACCGCAGGTCACCACCACGCCGCCGCGGCGGACGACGAACACCGAGAGGCCGAACGTGGCGCGGCCGACGTGCTCGAAGACGATGTCCGGGTCGCGGCCGGCCCGGTCGCGGATGAGCGAGCCCAGCCGCTTGCCGACCTCGACCACCCGGTCCGGGTCGTCGCCGAGGTCGTCGGTCAGGCCGAACTCCTCCCGGTTGATCACGATGTCGCAGCCGAGCCTGCGCAGCACCTCGGCCTTGCGCTCGGAGCCGACGACCCCGACCGGGATGCCGCCGCCGTTCTTCACGTACTGGACCGCGTACGCGCCCAGGCCGCCGGCCGCGCCCCAGATCAGCACCACGTCGCCCTGCTTCATCCGGGCGCCGCGGTCGCTCACCAGCATCCGGTAGGCGGTGCCCGCGCACAGCGGGTTCGTCGCGGCTTCCTCCCACGTCAGGTGGCCGGGCTTGGGGATCAGCTGGCTCGCCCGCACCACCGCGTACTCGGCGAGGCCGCCGAAGTTCGTCTCGAAGCCCCAGGCGCGCTGCTCGGCGCCCATCATGCCGTCGGCGTGGGTCGCGGGCTCCTGGTCGTCCACGTAGGCCGGGCTGACCACCACGTGGTCACCCGGCTTCCAGTGCCGCACCCCGGAGCCGACCCGCGCCACCACTCCGGCGCCGTCGGAGCCGACCACGTGGTGGGGCAGGTCGTGCCGGGTCGCCCAGCCGCCCTGGCGGGCGAACTGCTTGAGGAAGCGGAACGTCGGGATCGGCTCGAACATCGCCGACCACACGGTGTTGTAGTTGACCGCGCTCGCCATCACCGCGACCAGCACCTCGTCCGGCGCCAGTTCCGGCATCGGCACCGGGCCGACGCGCAGCGACTTGCGCACGTCCTTGTCCTCGACACCGCGGAACATGTCGCAGTCCTCGACGCGGAGGTGCGCCGCCACGTAGTCGTCCGGCACCGGCGTGCGCGCGATCTCCTCGGGCGCCGCGCCGCGCAGCAACACTTCGGACAGTGAGCTCATAGCCGCCTCTCGGATTACCGGAGCACAATCAGCCCGCGGCGGCGGATGACCGCCGGTCGGGGCGCACCGGTGCGTCAGCACGGATGCGGATCGGTGCCACCGAAGCTAGCCACGGCCCCCGGGGCCGACCACCCCTCTCCGGCCCCTGTTCGGGGTCGTCGGGGGGCACAGGGGTCGGTCCGGGGTGGTGCTGGGGTTGCCGCCGTCACGCGCCGGCGGCCATATTCCGAAACGCCGGGCGACCGGTGCACGGACCACCTGACCAGCGTCACGACCGGGGGACAGATGACGGCGCAGACCTTGGCCGCGCAGACCGGATCAGCAGACCTCCAGGCCGATTTCCGAGCACCCGCCGTGCGGCTGGGCCGCCTCTTGGACCCCGGTTCCGCGACGCCCCTGCACGCGCCGGACGACAGCGGGGTGACCGCGGTGCGCGGCCGGGTCGACGGCGCGCCGGTGATCGCCTACTGCACGGACGCCACCAGGATGGGCGGCGCGCTGGGCGCGGCGGGCGCCCGCCACATCGTGACCGCGATCGACACCGCGGTGGTCGAGGGCGCGCCGGTGATCGGGCTGTGGCACTCGGGCGGCGCGAAGCTCGCCGACGGCGTCGAGTCGATGGACGGCGTCGGCCGCATGTTCGCCGCCATGACCCGGGCGTCCGGCGTGGTGCCGCAGGTCTCGCTGGTCCTGGGCCCGGCCGCCGGCGCCGCCGCGTACGGGCCGGCCCTGACCGACGTCGTCGTGATGTCCGAGGACGCGCGGCTGTTCGTGACCGGGCCGGAGGTGGTGCGCTCGGTGACCGGCGAGGTGATCGACATGGACGGCCTCGGCGGCCCGGTCGCCCACGGCCGCAAGTCGGGGGTGGCGCACCTGGTCGTCCCCACCGAGGCCGAGGCGTACCTGCGGGTCCGCCGGCTGGTCGGGTTCTTCACCCACCCCGGCGCGGTCGACCCGACGCCCGAGCCGGACCACGACCTCGCCGCCCTGCTGCCGGAGTCGGCCAGGCGCGCCTACGACGTGCACCCGGTCGTCACCGGCCTGCTGGACGACGGCGTGTTCGAGGAGCTGCAGGCCACGTGGGCGCCGAACGTGGTCGTGGGCCTCGGCCGGCTGCGCGGCCGGTCGGTCGGCGTGGTCGCGAACAACCCGCTGCGCAAGGGCGGTTGCCTGGACTCGCTGTCGGCCGAGAAGGCCGCCCGGTTCGTCCGGATGTGCGACTCCCTGGGCGTGCCCCTGGTGGTGCTGGTCGACGTGCCGGGCTACCTGCCGGGCGTCGGCCAGGAGTGGGGTGGCGTGGTCCGGCGCGGCGCGAAGCTGCTGCACGCCTTCGCCGAGTCGACCGTGCCGCGGGTGACGCTGATCCTGCGCAAGTCCTACGGCGGCGCCTACATCGCCATGAACTCCCGCTCGCTGGGCGCCACGGCGGTCTTCGCCTGGCCGGGCGCCGAGGTGGCGGTCATGGGCACCGAAGCGGCCGTCGGCATCCTGCACCGCAAGAAGCTGGCCGCCGTGGCGGAGTCGGAGCGGGAGGCGTTGCGGGCGCGGCTCGTCGAGGAGCACCAGCGCATCGCGGGCGGCGTGGACCGCGCCCTGGCGCTCGGCGTCGTGGACGAGGTCATCCCACCCGGCCAGACCCGTGCCCGGCTGGCCGGGGCGCTGGCCGACGCGCCCGCGGGTCGGGGCGGCCACTCCAACATCCCCCTGTGAGGCGACCCGTGACCGGCCACCACCTCATCGCCCTGCGCGCCCTGGTCGAACAGGCCAGGACCCACACCGCGGCCCTGCGCCGGCACTCCGCCCACCCGGCGGTCCGCCGCCTGGTCGGCGACGTCGAACGCCTGGCCGCGGACGTCGACGAAGCCGCTTCCAGCCTGCCCGTCACCGCTCGTGACCTGGACCGCGAGGTCGTCGTGGTGCCGGACACCCCGTACGACCCGGCGCTCTGGCACGGGGCGGACGACGAGGGCGTGGGTGGTCACCGCCGGCACGACGGCTGACACGCCGGCACGCGAAGCGCGCGCCCCGAACAGTACCGTCGACAGTGGACCGCCGAGCGCGGCCTCCGCCGCGAACCACGGCGGAGGCCGTCCTGTGCGACCCTGGTACCAGGACGAGTCGACGGGAAGGCGGCCAGCGTGATCATCTTCGGCTTGCGGACCAAGGTGTTCGCCCTGGCGATGCTGGCCCTGCTGTGCCCGCGGTGCGGCAACCGGTCGGCGCACCCCCTGCACAGGGCGGTCACCAAGTTCACCCTCTTCTTCGTCCCGCTGATCCCGGTGAAGACCAGGTACACCACGCAGTGCACGTTCTGCGGCCTCACCAACCGGCTGGCCAAGGACCAGGCGACGCAGCTGCTCCGGCAGGCGGACGTCCAGCGCGGGCCGTCGCAGGGCGCCACGTGGCACTAGTCCCGCCCGCGGGGTGAGGACGAGTCCGGCACGTGCACCCAGCCCTGCCTGGGCTCGGACCCGATCTGCACGTTCACGTACGGCGCGAAGGCCGACGGCGCGATCCCCTCGTAACCGTGGTGGACCACGGCCCGGTACAGGTCGTCGGAGACGACGAGCACCAGGGGTTCGGCCGTCTCCCGCAGCGCCAGCTTGAGCCGGGGCGCGTCGAGCAGGCGGCACGAGACGTCCAGCAGCTGGCCGTACTGGCCGCGCTCGTCGTAGTGCACCTCGCCCGCGTGCACCACGGCCCGCAAGCGCAGCGGCAGGTCCGGCCGGCGCGCGTTGTGCAGCGCCAGCAGGCCGCTCAGCTCGGGCACCACCGAACCCAGCAGCAGCGTCTTCGGCAACCGGTCCGACGGCCGGATGAGCACGAGCACGCCGTCACCGAGGTCCACCAGCCGGTCGATGTCGTCCTCGCCGACGCCGTGCGCCGCCATGGCGTCCAGCAGGACGTCGTACATCACCTGCCGCAGCGCCGCCTTCTCCCGGTTGCCGCGGGCCGTTGAGCCCTCCATGTCCACACCGAGCGCGATGCGGTACAGCGGGTGTCGTGCAGTCGCGTTCACCATGCCGGAAACCCTGCCCATCCCCGTTTCCCGGGAACAAGCAGTGCGCCGTCCCGCGTTTCCGGGTTCACCCCGGGGAGTCGCCGATGCCGTGCTGCCTGGCCTTCTCCACCAGCTCGTGCCGGGTGCGCACCTGCAGCTTGCCCTGGATGTCCAGCACGCGGTTGGCGACGGTCTTCGCGGTTAGTCGCATCTCGCCGGCGATCTGGGTGTTCGTCAGGCCCCTGACCGCCAGCCGCAGGGTCTTGTACTCGGCCCGGGTCAGGTTCAGCGGCAGCTCGCCGTCCGCGGCGGCCACCGGCATGGTCAGCAGGGCCCGCCCGACGCGCGGGTCGAACACCATCTTGCCCTCGGCGACGGCGCGCACCGCCTGAACCAGGGCCTTCTCCTCCTTGCGGAGGTAGCCGTGCGCGCCGGCCTTCACGGCCGCCAGGACGTGCTCCAGCTCCTCGTGCATGGACAGCACCAGCACCTTGCTCTCGGGCGCCACCTCGGCGATGCGGCGGATCACGGCGGCCCCGCACAGCACCGGGTCGGCGTCCGGGGCGAGCGGGATCCTGAGGTCCAGGACCACCACGTCGGGCAGCTCCCGCTGGGCGGACGCGACGGCGTCCTCGGCGTTGCCGGCGTCCCCCACCACGACGATGTCCGGGGCGCCCTCCAGCTCGCCCCGGACCCCCTTGAGGAAGATCGGGTGGTCATCGACCAGCAGCACCCGGTACTCGCTCTGCGTCATGTAGCGCTCCCAGCGCGTGCGCGACGCGGCGGCTGCGCCGACGCCGCGCCACCCGCGCAGCTCAAGTCATCTCGAAGGGTATGAGGGCGGTGATGCGGGTGCCGGGCGCCAGGTGGTCGACGGAGAAGTCGCCACCGAGCCCGGTGCAGCGCTCCTTCATGGACGCCAACCCGATCCCGAACGGCAGTTCCTCGGGCATCCCCCGGCCGTCGTCGGCCACGCTGACCTCCAGGGCGGAACCGTTGCGCGTCAAGGAGATCCGGCACTGCGCGGCTTCCGCGTGGCGGACGACGTTGAGCAGCGCCTCACCGGCGATGAGGAACGCGGCCCGGGCCACGGCGGGCGGCACGTCGTCGAGCCTGCCGGTCGCGGTCACGTGCACCTCCACGTCGTCGGCGAAGCTCTCCGCGCGCCGGCGGACCGCCTGGGCCAGGTTCGGCCCGAGGTCGAGCGCGCGGGCGTTGCGCACGACCTGCCGCACGGTGCCGGTGAGCGCTTCCAGGTCCTCCACGGCCTCCTCGATCAGCGCGCGGGCGCGGGAGCCGGTCTGGTCCAGCGTCCGCAGCGCCACGCCCATCTGCTTGCCGATGCCCACCACGCTCGGTCCGATGTAGTCGTGCAGGTCGTTGCCGATCCGGCGCAGCTCCTCCCGCCGCTCGCGCTCGAACCGGGCGTCGGCCTCGTCCAGGGCCAGGGCCATCCGCGCCGAGTGCACCGCCGGGGCGGCCTGGCCCGCCATGTCCTCCAGCAGCCTGACGTCCCGCCGGCCGAGCGCTTCGCCCCTCGACCGGGCCTCGGCCACGAGCAGCCCGATCCTGCGGCCCTGGTGCTTGAGCACCACCGAGTGCCTGGCCGACCCGGTCGCCGCGCCGTGCACGGCCGACGGCTCGGAGTCGGGCAGGTCCAGGTGCACGGCCACGTACGGCAGCTTCAACCCCTTGCCGACCCACGTCACCACGGCGGGCAGCAGCTCGTGCCGGCGCATCGGGTGCGCGAGCGTGCGGCCGAGTTCGACCAGCGCCCCGTAGGGATCGGACCGCGCGCCGTACAGCGCGCGGTTCACCCCGCGCAGCAGCACCTTGTACAGGGGCGCGAGCGACGCGACGACCACGACGGTGGCGATCACGTTCTCGTCGGTGGGCGCCTTCATCGTGGTGACCAGGACGACGGCGGAGTACACGCCGATCAGCAGCGCGCCCAGGAACCCGTACAGCAGGGTGCGGTGCAGGATCAGCTCGATGTCGTACAGGCCGTAGCGCATGATCGCGATCACCACGGCCACCGGGAACGCCGCCGCCGCGGCCAGCCAGGCGCCCCACGCCTCCCCGAACGCCAGCTCCAGCCCCAGCGCGGGCACGAAGACGACCGAACCAGCCAGCACCCACCACACGCCGCGGCGTTGGGCTCCTCGTGGCGCCCTCCACCCGCGGACCACCAGCGACGCCATCGCGGCGCACAGGGCCGCCACGAACGCGGCGAACCCGACCGCCGCCACCGCCACCGGCACACCCCTCCGCGCGGTGCCGGTGAAGACCTGCTGCCAGAACGAGGCCGGGTCGCCCCAGGCCGCCCACCCGATGCCGATGACGGGCAGGAGCACGCCGAGCGCCGCGACCCCGACGGCGGCCCACCAGCGCCGACCGGGTGGGCGGCCCGTGGGGAACAGCAGGAGCACGACCGGCAGCAGCGAGTAGGTCGGCCACCACGCCCACGCGCCGACCCACGCCAACCAGCGCTGGTCGGGCAGCACGGTCGCGCCGACCGCCAGCGCGCCGCTCACGCCCGTCGCGAGCAGGCACCACCCCACCGGGTTGCGCTGGGCGTGCGCGACGACCCGCTCCCCCAGCAGGCAGTACACGACGGCGATGAACCAGCTGTGCGGGTGCGACGGCGCGGCGGCCCCGCCGACGCGCAGCGCCACCGCCGCCGCGACCAGGCCGACCGCGCCGACCGCGAGCAGCCGCGCGAGGAGCGCCACCCGGCCGCGCCGCCGCTCCTCCCGCTCCTCCAACGCTCTCTCCACGACACGTCCCCCCGCTCCGAGCCTGCGAACCCCGCCCCCGCCCGACCTCACGACGTGCCGTTGAGCCAGTGCCAGAAGTTGTGGCACGGCGATCCCTCGTCGTGCGCCACCACGTCCCGGTAGACGAACTCGACCGCGCCCGGCACCTCCGCCCCGTCGACGGGCAGGGCCGTCCCGCCGTCGTCGCCCGCGACGTGCGAGTGCCGGTGCACCTCGATGCCCACCTCCCCCTTGGCGGTGCTCAGCGCCGCGCGCATCGTCTCCAGGTCCGGCAGCAGCCCGGCCCCGACCAGCGCCCCGTACCGGGACTCGAACCAGACCAGCCCTTCGGCGACGCGTTCCGGGCCGACCGGCGCGGCGGTGGCGTGGGCGCCGGTGAAGTGCGGGTTGCCCACCGGCGCGAGCGCCGCGTAGAGGCGGAACACCCCGTACCACTCGGCCAGGTCCCCCAGGACGGGGTGCGAGAGCTGTCCTCGGTCTTCGGTGGGTGCGGTCATCGACTCTTCCTCCGGTTCACTGGTGTCCTCGTGCAGCCTGTCGAGCCCGGCGTCCCGGGAACCAGGGGCGGCCGTCCCGGATTTCCGGGCGGCGCGACACGCGAATCCGACACGTCCGGACGAGGGGTTGTGAATGCGTGCGCCGATCACCGCAATCGGCGCACCTCTCCGGACCACTGGGGCTCGATACAGCCACATGATGGCCACGATCCACCGTCTTGGCAACCGCGAAAGCACCCTGCCGCAGGCCCATTACCAGCGCAAACAGCAACGAACAAGGTCAGTTGACGCAGAACGCCGGAGAACTGCTCAGCAGTCCGCTTCACCTTCACAGCGAAGAACAGCGGCGTTCCGAGCGCCCTCCGGGAGGACTTCTCCGGAAACGGTGAATTGCGGCGCGCCACTCGGCGGGATTGCCGTCCGCGTCGCCGGCCGACCGGCCGCGGCGGTCCCGGGACCCGGTGACCGGTGCGGCGGACGAGTGCTCAGCGGGGACGAGCGGTCCGAGGTGGACGGTGGGTGACCAGTGGAGCCGATCACCTCTGCCGAACTTCCGGCGCGCCGTGATCATCCCGGCTGCCCGGCCGGTCGGCCGGAGGTAGCTTGCGAGGCATGGAGTTCGCCGTCCACATCACGACTTCCGCCTCCGGCCGCCGGCAGGGGGCGGCGCCGACGGAGGTCGACCCGGGAGCGCTGTGCTGGTGGTGCGGGCTGGCCGTCGACCCCCGGTGGCCGACCACCCACCCGGCCGCGCCCCTCGTCGTCGCGACGACGCCGCCGTCCACGGGAACGTGGCCGGAGCACCGGTTCTGCGCCGACCCGGTCAACCGGCGGTTCGACCGGGAGGACCCGGACGCCTCGGCGCCGGTGCGCCGCGCGCGCTTGGCGTTCGCCGTGCGGCTCGCGGGGGCGGACGACCTCACACGGGCGCGCGAGTGGCGGCGGTTCCAGCGGGGTGGCGATCCGGTGCGGACGCGGGTCGCGCACCTGCGCTCGCTGCTGCGCCTCGGTGTCCGCCCGCGGGCGGCCGACCTCGTCGCCGCGGCCGGCGGACCGCTGACCCGTCGGCTGTACCTGACGCGGGTCAACCGGTGGTCGCGTCGGGCGGAGCGGACCTGCTCGCCCTGAAACCCTCCAGTGATCAACGCCGCAGAGCGCCCGCCACAGGTGTGAAATCCGCGCTAGGTGGGCACCCGGTCCTCGTAACGATCACGCCGCGTCGCAGGAGACGGCGTGGCACGAGGACAAGGAAGCACTGACTGTGGGCATCCTGGGTTGGATCGTTCTGGGCCTGATCGCCGGCGCCATCGCCAAGGCCATCATGCCGGGCAAGGACCCCGGCGGCATCGTCATCACCATGCTGCTGGGCATCGTCGGCGCGATCATCGGTGGTTTCATCGGCCGCGCGATCTTCGGCTCCGACATCGGCAGCTTCTTCGACCTGAGCACCTGGCTGCTGGCCATCCTCGGCTCGCTGGTCGTGCTCGGCATCTACCACGTCGTCACCAAGCGGGGCCACCGCGCACACAGCTGACGCACACCACTACGTCACTCGGCCCGCCGGTCCCCCCGGCGGGCCGACGCGTGCGCGTGCCCGGTCACCCCGGGCTCAGGCCGGCGGGCGGCGCAGCGGCACGACCAGCCGCTCGGCCAGCCGTTCGAAGCCGATCCCGAACGTCTCGCGCACCACCACGCCGCCGGGCCCGAGGTCGAAGGTGGCCAGTTCGGTGTAGACGCGGGACACGCAGGCCAGGCCGGTCAGCGGATAGGTGCACTCGGGCACCAGCTTCGGCGTGCCGTCCCGGCCGAACAGGGTCATCATCACGAACACCTGCTTGGCGCCGGTCGCCAGGTCCATCGCGCCACCGACCGCCGGCACCGCGTCCGGGGCGCCGGTGTGCCAGTTGGCCAGGTCGCCGGTGGCCGAGACCTGGAACGCGCCCATGACGCAGACGTCGAGGTGACCGCCGCGCATCATCGCGAACGAGTCGGCGTGGTGGAAGTAGGCCGCGCCCGGCAGTTCGGTGACCGGGACCTTCCCGGCGTTGATCAGGTCGGGGTCGACCTCGTCGCCGACGGCGGCCGGTCCCATGTTCAACATGCCGTTCTCGGTGTGCAGCACGATCCCCGAGCCGGGCGGCAGGTGGTCGGCGACCAGCGTCGGCCGGCCGATGCCGAGGTTGACGAACGAGCCCGGCGGGATGTCGCGGGCCACCAGGGCGGCCAACTGGTGCTCGGTCAGCGGTTCACCCGTGCCGTCCAGGCTCATGCGGCCACCACCCTGTTGACGTAGATGCCCGGCGTCACGACGGTTTCCGGGTCCAGCTCGCCGATCTCGACGATCTCGCGGACCTGCGCGATCGTCGTGGTCGCGGCGGTGGCCATGACCGGGCCGAAGTTGCGGGCGGTCCGGCGGTAGACGAGGTTGCCCATCCGGTCCGCGCGGTGCGCGGCGATCAGCGCCACGTCACCGGCGATGGGGTGCTCCAGGACGTGGGTGCGGCCGTTGATCTCCCGCGTCTCCTTGCCCTCCGCCAACGGCGTGCCGACGCCGGTGGGGCAGTAGAACGCGCCGATCCCCGCCCCCGCCGCGCGCATCCGCTCGGCGAGGTTGCCCTGGGGCACCAGCTCCAGCTCGATCTCGCCCGCCCGGTACAGGCCGTCGAAGACCCACGAGTCGGACTGCCGGGGGAACGAGCACACCACCTTGCGGACCCGGCGCGCGGCGAGCAGGGCGGCGAGCCCGGTGTCACCGTTGCCCGCGTTGTTGGAGACGACCGTGAGGTCGGTGGCGCCCTGGTCGATCAGGGCCTCGACGAGCGCGACCGGCATCCCCGCCAAGCCGAAGCCGCCGACCAGCACCGTGCTGCCGTCCTCGATCCCCGAGACGGCCTCGGCCGCGGAGCCGCAGATCGTGGTCATCGGCCGGCGCCTCGCGCGGAGACGTTCTCCAGCACGACCGCCAGCCCCTGCCCGACGCCGATGCAGATCGCCGCGACGCCCCACCGGTCGCCGGTCTCGCGCAACCGGTGCGCCAGGGTCCCGAGGACCCGCGCGCCGGAAGCGCCCAGGGGGTGGCCGATCGCGATGGCGCCGCCCTTGGCGTTGACGACCTCCGGATCGGTCAGGCCCCGGCGGAGCCAGGCGTCCACGCACACGACCGACTGCACGGCGAACGCCTCGTTCAGCTCCACCGCGCCGACCTGGTCCCAGGTGACGCCCGCCCGCGCCAGGGCGAGGTCGGCCGCTTCGACCGGCGCGTACCCGAAGCGCCGCGGGTCCAGCGCGAACGCGCCCCGACCGGCGATCCGGGCCAGCGGGTCGATCCCGAGCGGGGCGGTCCCGCTCCCGATGAGCAGGGCGGCGGCGCCGTCGTTGAGCGGCGAGGCGTTGCCGGCGGTGATCGTGCCGCCGGACCGGAAGGACGGCTTGAGCTTCGCCAGCCCCTCGGCGGTCGACCCCGGCCGGATACCCTCGTCGCGGGTCACCTCACCGGCCGAACCGGTGACGGGAACGACCAGGTCGTCGTAGAACCCGGCCTCCCACGCCGCGTGCGCGGTGCGGTGGGAGCGGGCGGCGAACTCGTCCTGCCGCTCGCGGTCGACGCCGAACTCCTCGGCCAACAGCTCGTTGCACTCCCCCAGCCCGGTGGTCCACTCCGCGGGCATCCGGTCGTTCACCAGCCGCCAGCCCAGCGTGGTGGAGGGCGCGGCGAGGTCGCCCACCGGGAACGCCCGCGACGGCTTGGGCAGCACCCAGGGCGCCCTGGTCATCGACTCGACCCCGCCCGCGACCACCACGTCGGCGTCACCGGACTCGACCGCGCGGGACGCCGCCATGGCCGCGTCCAGCGACGAGCCGCACAGCCGGTTCACCGTCGTGGCGGGCACCGAGACCGGCAGCCCGGCCAGCAGCACCGCCATCCGCCCGACGTTGCGGTTGTCCTCGCCGGCCTGGTTGGCGCACCCCCAGACCACGTCCCCGATCCGGGCCCGGTCCAGGGACGGCGCCTTGTCCAGGACCGCCAGGAGCGCCGTCGCGGCCAGGTCGTCCGGCCGGTGCTCGGCGAGCGCGCCGCCGAACCGCCCGAAGGGGGTCCGCGCTGCCGCGTACAGGAACGAGTCGGTCATGCGCCCGACCGTAGGCACTCGGAACGATCGTGTCCAAGTCTCGGTTCCTATCAACTGATAAGCCAGGCCGATAAGATCGGCCTTCATGGAACTGCGGACGGTCCGGTACTTCCTCGCCCTGGTCGAGGAGCGGCACTTCGGCCGGGCCGCCGCGCGCTGCCACATCGCCCAGCCGGCGCTCTCCCAGCAGGTCAAGCAGCTGGAGGCCGAACTGGGCGCGCGGCTGTTCGAGCGCTCGACCCGGCGGGTCGAGGTCACCGAGGCGGGCGAGCGGTTCGCCGAGCACGCCCGCCGGATCGCGGACGCCGTCGACCGCGCCGTGGACGAGATGGCCGCGCTCGCCGGCGGCTCGACGGGCCGGGTGTCGGTCGGCTTCGTCGGCACGGCGACCTACGACGTGCTGCCCCGCCTCTCCCACCTCGTCCGCACCCGCCACCCCGGTATCGACCTGCGCGTGCGCGGCGAACTGCTCACCCCCGAACTGCTCGGCGGGCTCGAAGCGGGCGAGTACGACCTGGCGCTCGTGCGGCCGTCCGCCCACGACCGCCCCTCGATCGCCCACGACCGGCTCCGCTCGGAACACCTCGTGGCCGTCCTGCCCGAGACGCACCCGCGGGCCGGGCAGCGGGACGTGGACCTCGCCGACCTCGCGCGGGAGACGTTCGTGGTCCACCCGTCGGGCGAGCGGTCGGCGATGCACCGCTGCGTGCTGGACGCGTGCTCGCGCGCGGGCTTCGAGCCGAAGGTGCGCGAGGTCGGTGAGACCGCGACCCTCGCCGTCCTCGTCGCGGCGGGCGTCGGCGTGGCGCTGGTGCCCGAACCGGTCCGCAGCCTGGGCCTGCGCGGCGTGTCCTACGTGCCGCTGCGCGTTCCGGTGACCATCGACCTGCTGCTGGCCCGTTCGGCGGAGCGCGGCACGCCTGCCGTCGAGCGGGTCGCGCGGCTCATCAGGACCGCGACGTCGGACGCGCCCGACCCGTGAGCACGGCTCAGGGGGTGTGCCGGATCGCCACCAGGGCGATGTCGTCGGTGGCGGGCCGGTCGCCGACCAGGGTGGCCATGACCCGGACGCAGGCCGCTTCCGGCGTGACCGGGGCCACCGCCTGCCGCAGCATCTCCAGCTGCTCGTCCAGGTCCAGTCCCCGGCGCTCCACCAGCCCGTCGGTGTACAGCGCGACCAGCGCGCCGGGCGGCAGGTCGACGCGGGTGGCCCGGCGGCCGGTGATGCCGAGGTCGTAGCCGATCGGCGGGCCGAGCGGGGCGTCGACGAACGCGGTCCCCCGGTCGGGCAGGGCGAGCACGGGCGGCAGGTGGCCGGCCAGCGCCAGGTCCATCCGCGACGTCGTCCTGTCGATGACCGCGTAGGCGACCGTGGCCATGGTGTGCGCCTCGAAGTGGCTGGCCTTGCGGTCGAGCTTGCCGAGCACGTCCGCCGGGTCGGCGAACTCCAGGGCGTAGGCGCGCAGCGCGCTGCGCAGCCGTCCCATGACGATCGCGGCCGGCAGCCCGTTGCCCACCACGTCGCCGATGACCAGGCCGATGCGGTCGCCGGGCAGGGTGAACACGTCGTACCAGTCGCCGCCGACCCCGCTGTCGGTGCCGGGGACGTACCGGGCCGCCACCTCCCAACCCGGAGCGGTGGGCAGGCGCCCGGGCAGCAGGCTGTCCTGGAGCGTGGCGGCGGCCGCGCGCTCGGACCGCGACCGGTGCACGTGCGCCGCCATCGCGAGCCGGTCGGCCACCAGCCGCAGCAGCTCGACCTCCTCGTCGCCGAACCGGCGGGCCGTGGTGCTGCCGACGTGCAGGACGCCGACCAGGTCGCCCTGGGCCACCATCGGCACGCCCAGCATGGCGCGCAGCCCCCGCTCCCACAGCAGGGGGTTGATCACCGTCGACTCGTCCACGTGGTCGAGCTTCACGGGTTCGCGCAGCCGGGCCACCCGGCCGGCGAAGCCGGTGCCCACCGGGATGCGGGTGCCCTGGAAGACCTCTTCCTCCAGGCCGTAGGTCGCCTTGGCCACCAGGTGCTCACCGCTGGGGTCGGACAGCAGGACGGTGGCGGTGTCCACCACCAACAGGTCCTTGACCTGCCACAACAGCACCTCGAAGAGCTTGTCGAGGTCCAGTTCGCGCAGCGTGCTGTCGGTGACCGCCTCCAACACCCGCAGCCGCGTCTCCGCGCTCCGCGCACCGCTCATCCGCCAACCCCGTCCAAGCCCCGACCGTTCACGCGGAGTGGACGGCACGAATACCCACGGGTGCCACACAGCCGACGTCCGAAAACACCAGCCTACCCCGCAACGGTAGTGCGCCGAACGAACCAACTCCACCCGCCGCGCCGGGCCGGGCGACGATCGGCGTCTCGGAAACCGCGATCAGGCGGGCCGGTCCCGAGTACTTTGACCGCGTGGCAACTGTTTCCGCGCTCGTGTCGTACCCGGTCAAGGGTTGTGGCGGGGTCGCCGTGGAACGGGCCGAGGTCACCACGACCGGCCTGCCCGACGACCGGCTGTTCGCGCCGGTCGGGCCGGACGGCGGGATCGTCTGGCAGGGCGAGGCGCCCCGGCTGGCCGCGGTCCGGGCGCGGTTGCTGGACTCGGGGGCGAAGCTGGCGCTGAGCGCGCCCGGCGCCGGTGAGCTGGTGCTGGACGTGACCGAGGACGGGCCGGGCCGACCGGTGGCGGTGGAGAAGTGGCCGGGGTCCGGGGTCGACCAGGGCGACGAGGTGGCGGGGTGGCTGTCCGACGCGATCCGCAAGCCCGTTCGCCTGGTCCGCGAGCCCGCGCGGGCGAACCGGGCCCGCGGCGGGTCCGACCCGACCGCGCTGCTGGTCCTCTCGCTGTCCACGCTGGAAGACCTGAACGCGCGGATCGCGGCGCGCGGCGCGGAGCCGGTGCCGATGGACCGGTTCCGGCCCAACGTCGTGATCAGCGGCTGGCCCGAGCCGCACACCGAGGACCGGGTGGCCCGGATGGCGGTCGGCGGCGTCGAGGTCGGCTTCGGCGAGCGGGCCATCCGCTGCGCGGTCACCCTGGTGGACCAGACGACCGGGGTGCGCGTCGGCCCGGAGCCGCTGCGCACCCTGGCCGACTACCGCCGCGAACCCGGCGGCGTGAGCTTCGGCCTGAAGGCGGCCGTGCTCGCCCCCGGCCACGTCGCCGTGGGCGACGAGGTCACCGTCACCGCGTGGCGGTGACGACGCCGAGCGCCTTCCCGGCACCTCGACGTCCGGCGGTGCGCCACGCGGTGGGCCGGCACCGCGCCCGCCCTCGGGGCCGGGGCCCCGGCCCGACCGAGGTGTCATCCCGCCGGACTGCCTCTACGGTGGCAGGAGCAGGTGTGCCCGCGGTGTGGAGGATCTTCGTGGCTCAGACGGTTCGCGGTGTGGTGGCCAGGGGCAAGGGCGCCCCGGTCGAGGTGGTGGACGTGGTCGTCCCCGACCCCGGACCGGGCGAGGCGGTGGTGCGGGTGCAGGCGTGCGGCGTGTGCCACACCGACCTGCACTACCGGGAGGGCGGCATCAACGACGAGTTCCCGTTCCTGCTCGGCCACGAGGCCGCCGGGGTCGTGGAGCAGGTCGGCGAGGGCGTCACCGACGTCGCGCCGGGCGACTTCGTGGTGCTGAACTGGCGCGCCGTGTGCGGCGCCTGCCGGGCCTGCCGCAAGGGCAAGCCCTGGTACTGCTTCAACACCCACAACGCGTCCCAGCCCATGACGCTCGCCGACGGCACGCCGCTCTCGCCCGCGCTGGGCATCGGCGCGTTCGCCGAGAAGACCCTCGTGCACGCGGGCCAGTGCACCAAGGTCGACCCGAACGCCTCCCCCGCCGTCGCCGGGCTGCTCGGCTGCGGCGTGATGGCCGGTTTCGGGGCCGCGGTCAACACGGGCAACGTCGGTCGCGGCGACAGCGTCGCCGTCATCGGCTGCGGCGGCGTCGGCTCGGCGGCCGTCGCGGGCGCGCGGATCGCCGGCGCGACCACGATCATCGCGATCGACCTCGACCCGCGGAAGCTGGAGTGGGCCCGCGGCCTGGGCGCGACGCACACCGTGGACGCCGGGTCCGACGACGTGGTCGCCAGGGTGAAGGAGCTGACCGGCGGTTTCGGCGCCGACGTCGTGATCGACGCGGTGGGCCGGCCGGAGACCTGGCAGCAGGCGTTCTACGCCCGCGACCTGGCCGGCACCGTCGTGCTGGTCGGCGTGCCGACCCCGGAGATGCGGCTGGAGATGCCGCTGATCGACCTGTTCTCGCACGGCGGCGCGCTCAAGTCCTCCTGGTACGGCGACTGCCTGCCGTCCCGCGACTTCCCGTACCTGATCGACCTGCACCGGCAGGGCCGGCTGGACCTCGACGCGTTCGTCACCGAGACCATCGCGCTCGACCAGGTCGAGGGGGCGTTCGCCAAGATGCACCACGGCGACGTGCTGCGCTCGGTGGTGCTGTTCTGATGGCCCGCGTCGACCACACCACGACCAGCGGCACGTTCAGCCTCGACGGGCAGACCTTCGACGTCGACAACAACGTCTGGGTGATCGGCGACGACGCCGAGTGCGTCGTCATCGACGCGCCCCACGACGTCGACGCCATCCTGGAGGTCGTGGCGGGCCGCGCGGTGCGGGCGATCCTCGCCACCCACGCCCACGACGACCACGTCCGCGTCGCGCCCGCCCTGGCCGACGCCACCGGCGCGCCCGTCCTGCTGCACCCCGACGACCTGGTGCTGTGGGACCTCACCCACCCCGACCGCGAGCCGGACGGCGAGCTGGCCGACGGGCAGGTGGTCGAGGTCGCGGGCACGGAGCTGCACGTCCTGCACACACCGGGCCACGCCCCCGGCGCGTGCTGCTTCCACGTCCCGGACCTCAACGCGGTGTTCACCGGCGACACCCTGTTCCAGGGCGGCCCCGGCGCCACCGGCCGGTCCCACTCCGACCACGGGACCATCGTCCGCTCGATCACCACGCGGCTGCTGGTCCTGCCGCCCGACACCGTCGTCCACACCGGCCACGGCGCGGACACCACGATCGGGGCCGAGGCAGCGGCCCTCCGCTGATCGGGGCGCGGGCGCGGCCGGTTAAGTCGATTGCGGTCCGCCCGGCCGGTGTCCCACGATGCACCCACCAACGGACGAGCGGGGGACGGCACGTGGTGGAGCACACCTACCGGGTCATGGTGCGCGGCAGGTTCACCGACCTCGACGACGCCGGCCGCGCGCGGCTGCTGGCCGAGGTCGAGCGGCACGGGGTGCTCACCAACGGCTTCTCCGAGCGGGGCGCGCTGTCCTACGACAAGTCCTTGGACTTCTTCAGCTTCCGCGTGCAGCTGCGCGCCGAGGTGGAGGCCACCGACCGGGCCGTGTGCGACCGCGCGCTGGCCCTCGCGTCCCGCGCCGTCGAGGAGTTCGGCGTGGACTTCCGCGACATGCGCGCCTCCGCCACCGACGTGGACCTGATCAAGGTCCGCCGCCCCCGGTAGTCCCCGGGCTCGTCAGACGTCGGTGAAGCACACCAGGGTGTTGCCGCCGTTGGCCACCAGCGACCAGTACCGGCGCGCGTCGTGGGGACCGGTGCGGCAGTGCTCGGCACCGGCGCCGGGTGGCGCGCGGTACACGGCGGCGATGATGAGCACCTTGTTGTACGGGACGGGAACCCGGGTGGCGTGGCAGTCCACCGCTGTGGAAGTCCCGATGGTCGAACCGCTGTCCCCGGACCACACGGCGAGCACGCAGTGGTCCCGCACCCACACGCGGTCGAGGCACAGGGTCGTGGTGTTGCCGGTGATGGCCGAGTGGTGGCTCCACCCGTCCTCCCCGACGCCCGTCGGGCACGACGCGCTGCCGGTGGAGGTCACCCGGAAGACCCCGGCCAGGTAGCTGTCGCAGGGCACCGGGGCGGGCGGGACGGAAGGTGTCCAGTCGCTGCCGACCCGGTACACCGGCAGGCACACCCCCGGCTGGACCGCCCGGAACGCGTCCTCCACCGGGTCGGTCGGTTCCGGCTCGGGCACCGGCTCGGGCTCGGGCACCGGCGCCGCCCCGGTCTCCTCGCTGCCCGGGTCGCTGTCGACCTCGCTGTCGACCTCGGGAGCGGAGTCGGGGTCGAAGTCGGGCACGGGCAGTTCCCCGAGGTCGAACGGCTCCTCGGCGTCGTCGGTGGCGCTGACCGACGCCGAGCCGTGGGCCGGCGCGTCGTCGCGGTCGGGCCCGTTCCGCCGACCGCACCCCACCAGCACCACGGCCAGGAGCGGCCAGACGAGCCAGGCCGGCCGGATCGGGTTGCCCTTCATCCCACTCCTCCGAATTCGTGGCGCAGCAGACCGGCTTCCGGTTCACGCCCGAGCGCGCGGAGCACCTTGCCGAGCGTTGTCGCGGCGGTGCGCAGGGGAACGGCGAACGTCTCGGGCTCCGTCGCGGCCAGCTCCCGGTAGAGGGCGAGTGCCCGGCTGCCCGCGAGCGCGGCGTTCTCCAGGTCGGCGGACAGCAGGTCCCGCACCACGGCGTAGCCCCACAGCGCGCCGGCCAGGTCGGCGCGGGCGCCGTCCTCGGCCGACTCGACCGCGCGGTGCGAGTACCGCAGCGCTTCGTCCTGCCGCCTGCCCGTGGCGAGCCGCACGGCGTGGGTGACGAGGGCCCTCGTCCACCCGGAGGAGTGGGCGGCGCGGTTGGCCTCGACCAGTTCGCCGACGAGCCCGACCGCGCGTTCCGACACCACCAGCGCTTCGTCGAGCCGCCCGCTCAGGAGCAGGGTGGTCGCGCGGTGCTCGGTGGCAGCCGCCAGGCGGGGCAGGTGGGCCTCCCGGTTGGCGGCGGCCAGTTCCTCGGCCAGCTCCAGGGCCCTCCGGGACCACTCCAGTGCCTCGTCGCGCCGGCCCAGTCCGCCCAACCGCTGCGCGTGGGTGCCCACAGCGGTCGCCAGGTCGGGGAGGAACGCGCTCCGGTCGGTCGCGGCCAGTTCCGCGTAGAGGTCCACCGCGCGTTGCGAGAACGCCAGCGCTTCCTCGGGCCGTTGTGACTCCGCCAGCCGTTGCGAGTGGTTGCGCACCACCGGCGCGAGGCCGCGGAGGTGGGTGGCGCGGTCCTCCGCCACCAGGGCTTCGTGCAGGCGGAGCGCGCGCAGGGAGTGCGCCACGGCGTCCTGGTGCTGCCCCAGCGCGGCCAGGCGGTTCGCGTGGTTGCCCACCACCAGGGCGAGTCCGGGCAGCCAGGCCGGGTCGGCCGCGGCCAGCTCGTCGTAGAGGTCGACCGCGCGGCGCGACGTGGTCGCGGCCTCGTCGAACCGCCCGACGTCGGCCAGCCGCGTGGCGTGGTTGCCGAGGAGCAGGGCGAGGGACGGCAGGTGCGTCGCGCGATCGGTGGTGACGAGCCCTTCGAGCAGCGCGACGGCGCGCAGCGAGTGGTCAAGGGCCTCACGGCGCCTCCCGGCCCCGTCCAACCTGTTGCTGTAGTGGCCGTGGAGCTTCGCCCTCATGTCGGGGTCGGTGGCGTGGTCGAGCAGGTAGGGGACGATGACGTCGGCGATCGCGGCGGCGCCGACGTCGAGGTCGACGTGCCGGTCCAGCGGCAGGTGGCCGTCCACGGCGGTGAAGATGTCCGGCGGCAGGCCGGGGATGGCGGCCAGCGCGGCCAGGGCGGCGCTGCCCGCCTCGACCGCGAGGCCCGGGTCGAGGCGGAGCAGCGGGTACAGCGTCCGGTCGCCGATGTGCGGCCACCGCTCCGCCGCCGAGGCCAGGAACGTCACGGCACGGGCGGCCACGGTCGCGCGCAGCGCGCCGGGCTCCCCCACCAGGGCGGCGGGCACGTCGCCGGCCCACGGGTCCGGGTCGTAGGCGCTGACGTCGTGCCCGGGGATCAGCAGCGCGAGGAAGTCCTCCGCCAGCCGGTCGGGGTACAGGGGCTCCAGCACCAGGCCGCGATCGGTGGGCGGGTAGCAGAAGCGGTGGTCGAGCAGCAGGTCCTGCGGGTGCCCCGGCAGCTCCAGGAGCCGCAGCGCCGCGATCCCGTCCCGGTGGGCGACCGCGCCGGTGAGCACCGCCGTGAACACGGTCTTGGCCATGACGGACGGCCGGGTGGTGTAGTCCTGACCCTGCCGCGCGGCGTCGAACAGCCGTTGCCACGCCTGGTGCTCGCGGTCGAGCAGGTAGGCCGACAGCTCGTGCGGCGTGGTCGGCGCCCTGGCGCCCCGGCGGTGGGCGTCCACCGCGACCAGCGCCGCCATGTGCACCGTCAGCGTCAGCCCGAAGTCCGGGTGGTCGGCCAGGCCCGCGGGCACGGGCACCGCGCCGGGGTCGGGCAGGTCGTAGAGGTCGGGCGCGCCGAACCGGTCCCGGGCGGCGGCGAACATGGCGGTCCGGTCCCGCGCCAGGGGCGCCAGCGGCAGGTCGCCCGCCTCGGCGCGCCGGTCGGCCAGGACGGCCCGCAGCGCCGCGAACCACCGCACCGTCCGCCCGATGAGCAGGACCCGGGTCCGCCGCGACCGGGTGAGCACGGGGTCGGACAGCAGGCGCTCCAGCTCGCTGTGCGCCCACCGGTCGGCGTAGTCGACGATCACGACGACCCCCGGCCCTACCGGTGCGGCCTCGGTGACGGCCCGCACGTCCGGCCCGGCGTCCAGGCGCGCCTGCACCACCCGCCACCGCCGTGCGGCGGGCAGGCCCGCGTCACGCGAGTGGGCGGCGAACTCCGCGGCCAGCCGGGACTTGCCCTGCCCGCCGGGGGCGTGCAGCAGCAGCGCGGACCAGGGGGTGTCGCCGTCGCGCCAGGCGCGCAACCGCTCCAGCTCCTCCTCGCGGCCGAGGAAGTCCACCACGTGGGCGCGCACGTCCAGCAGCCGGCTCGGCTGCGCCATCAGCCACGTGCCGGCCGCCGTGGCGGGTTCGGGGAAGTCCTCCAGGGTGTGCCGGCGCGTGCCGTAGTGGTTGTGCACCGTGGCGGTCGCGTTCGGCCCGGCGGCCCCGGCCGCCCCCGGCGCCACGTGCTGCTCGTAGTGGTCCTCGGGCACGACGGCCTCCGATCACGGCGTCGGGTTCGGCGCGTGGTGATTGTTGACGATCGCGGTGGCGCCGGGTCCCTGCGCGCCGGCCGCGCCGCCCGCCACGTCCTGCCGGTACGTCGTCACCACAGGCGCCCCCGACGCCGGGTTCCGGCCCCGTGCCGCGAGCGCGCGCAGTTCCGCCGCGGCCTCGGGGTGGTCGGCGAGCAGGTCGCGCAGGATCACCTCCCAGGCGGCTTCCTGCCGGGTCACCTCCCGCTCCCGGTCGGACCCGCGGGCGGCCCGCAGGCGGGCGGTGGACCGGTCGACCTCGGCGGCCACCCGGTCCCCCCTGGTCGCGCCGGCCCGCCGGAGCAGGGCCGCCACGTCCTCCGCCAGGTCGGCGCGACCGCTCGCCATGGCCTCCACCAACCGCCCGGCCAGCTCCACCTCGGTCTCGTCCGGGTCCGGTGGCGGCGCGGCCGGCCAGGGGTGGTCGGGCAGCGCGACCCACGCCGTCTCCCGGACCTCCTTGACCGCCACCTCGACCGGCCGGAAGGTCGCCGGGTCCAGCACCGCCGAGTGCCGCACCACCTCGTCGAACACCGCCCGCGACACGATCACCGCGACCACGCCCGGCGAGTCCGCCAGCGCCCGCTTGAACGGCGGCGCGTCGACCAGCCGGAACGCGGTGGTCAACGAGGTCGAGGTGATGCCGTGCCCGTCGAACACCACCTCACCCGCGTGCACCGCCACCCGCAGCCGGAGCCGGGCCGACTCGTGGCTGGTGTTGTTGTGCCCGCGCACGGCCCGCACCAGCGCCTCGGGCAGCACTTCCACCAACGACGACTTCGGGAACTCCGGCGGCACCAGCACCACCGCGCCGTCGCCGCGGTCCTCGTGGTAGCACGCCTCCCACGGCACCCCGGCCGCCTCGAACGCCCCCGCCACCACCGCGTACAGCCCCTTGCGGGCGGTGACCTGGTGCGGCAGCGTCCGGGCCGGGTCGCCGAACCCGGCCACGTCCACCACGACCACCGACCGGTGCACCGCGTGCCCCTGGCGCCCCGCCATGGCAACCTCCCTCGCCCGTGGTCCGCCGATGTCCCGTCGTTCTACCGGCAGCGCTCCACGGCGAGTGCGTCATATGACGCAGAGACCTCCATTCGGCCGCACTTCCCACCTGATCCGACTACTCGCCCCGGTCGCGGCGGGCATCAGCTGATCGTGAACGTCTGCCGGGCGCCGCCGTCGTGCGGCCGCTGCTCCAACTGGGCGCCCTGCGCCGCGGGCACGGTCAGGTACAGGCCGCTGAAGCGGTTGGCCAACCGGTAGCGGCCACTGCCCGCGTCTTCGAGCAGCCACTCGTCGTTGGTGTTCGCGCCCGGCTCGTAGGAGTACTGGACCACCTTGCCGCCCGCGTCGCGCGACGCGCCGTGCACGACGACGTCCTTGCCGCTGTTCTGGTTCACCAGGCGCACGTAGCCGTCGCCCAGCGGGAGCAGGGTGAAGCGCTGGTTCGCGCCGCCGTTGGCCGGCCAGCCGATCACCGCCACCTCGTCGGCCGCGCCCGCGTCGTGCACGTCCACCACGAACCCGGTGCCGGTGTTGGTGAGCACGCGGGCGCCGGTCGGCGCGGTGACGGCGCGGGTGAGCTTCACGACGTGACCGCCGTTGGCGGCCGACGCCACGCTCAACACCTCGCCCGCCTGGACCACCCGGCTGGTGCGGACCAGGCCGGACGGGCCGTCCGCGGTGATCTCGGCGTGCCACGTGCCCGACCCGAGGAACGAGGTGGGGTAGGAGGTCGTGCCCGCCGCGCCCTTGCGCACCGCGCCGACGAACCACCGGTCGCCGTCGCGGCGCGCCACGACCGCCCCCGTGGCCGGGTCGCCGGAGACGAACCGCGTCTCGTCCCACGTGGTCGGCAGCAGCCGCATCCAGCGCTGCGCCTCGGGCCGCGCCTGGTAGTCGCTGACCCGGCCGCCCGGCAGCATGATGCCGCTCTCGTAGAGCACGCCCAGCGCGAGTTCCGCGGCGTCGCTGTTCGGGTTGCCCTGCTGGAAGCTCATCGGCGAGTAGTCCGCCGGGCCGAGCGCGCCGCGGGTGAACGGGATCGCCACCACGTGGTCGATCGTGCGCCCGCCGGGGTACTCCTCGCCGCGCACGTCCTCCGTGGTCAGCACGTGCGGCCACGTCCGGTGCACGCCGACCGGCAGCCGCGAGCCGTGCAGGTCGACCATCAGCCGGTACCGGGCGGTGCTCGCCAGCGCCGCGTCGTACCACTGGTGCCGGGCGCGGGTCTCGGAGTCCATGAAGTCCATCTTCACGCCCACCACGCCCCACCCGGTGATGCGGCCGAACTCCGCGTCCCGCTCGGCCTCGGTGTCGAGGTCCTGCCAGTGGTACCAGAGCATGATGCCCACCCCGCGGGCCCGCGCGTGGGCGACCAGCTCGGGCATCCACGTGACGCCCTTCCAGCCGTCGTCCACCAGCAGGTACGGCCACCCCTGGGACGAGGCGTAGTCGGCCCACTGCTTGAGCTTCGGCAGGTTGCGCTGCGTGTCGTGGAAGCCGTCGAGCCACGGCCAGGCCGCGACGCCCGGCCGGACCCACGACGTGTCGGCGACCTTCGACGCGGGCGCCACGTCGTCCACGAGCGTGGACTCCACGACCGCCGCCGTGGTGCCGATCGCCGCCGTGCGCCACGCCGTCGCGAACGCGCCGGTCCGCGCCACCTGCGCGTCGGCCAGCTTCACCGCGAACCGCCCGCCGCCGCGCGCGTGCGTGAACCGGCCGCCGGAGTACCCACCGTCCACACCGGACTCGGCGAGCAGCACCCGCGCGCCGTTGGGGTGCTGCGCGAACACGCTCATGTCGTACTCGCCGTCGGCGACGGCCGACGCGGTGGACGTGACGTGGTTGTTCTCGTGGTTGACGCCGAACGGCGCCAGCGACACCACGGCGTCACCCGGCACCTCGAAGGACGTGGCCTCCCGCAACACGGTGGCGCTGCCGGGCAGCTCGTACCGCAGGGCGACCCCGTCCCGCGAGGTGCGCACCACGACCGTGAACCGGCCGGCGCCCTTGGCGAACACCAGCCGGGTCTCGGTGGCCGTCCGCGACCGGTTCCTCGACTTCCCGGCGACCACGGAGTAGCTGTACGACACCGGCGTGTCGACGCGTTCGACGAACGCCAACCCGGACGTGAAGTCCGCGGCCGCGGTCGCCAACCCGATCGGCGCGGGCAGCAGGGCGGTCCGGCACTCCCACGTGGCGCCCAGCGTGAGGCTGCCCGCGGCGTCCAGCGCCACCGTGGCCCGCACCCCGTCGCACCCGCCGGAACCGACGCCCGGCTGGACCGACGTCCAACTCCCCGGCGCGGCCCGGGCGACCCCGACCAGGCTCCCGAGCACGGACAACGCGACGGCACCGGCCCCGATCACGCGGAGCTTGCGCTTCCAGGTCATGGCGAACGCCCCCTTGCTGCGGAGGGTGGCGGCCCGTCACGCACGGTACAACCAGTCGACCCGATCCGTACAGGTGGCGACTTCGCCCGTCCTCACCCGGCCTGGTCACGCCTCCGCTGCTCGCGGAACCGCTCCACCGGCAGGCCGCCCCAGCCCCAGTTCGCCGACTCCACCTCCTCGATGATCACGAACGTCGAGTCGAGCGGCTTGCCCAGCACGTCGAGCAGCACCTCGCTGACCCCGCTGATGAGCGCGGCCTTCTCCGCCTCGGTCACGGACGACGCGTCCGGCGTGGAGCCCTCTCTGGTCACCTGGATGGTCACGACAGGCATTGCGGTTTCCCCTTTTCCGGTTGTGGTTCGCGATCAGTGCCCGGCGCTCTGGCCGCCGTCGACGTGCAGGATCTCGCCCGTCACGAAGGGCGCGGACTCCAGGAACAGCACGGCGTCGACCACGTCGGCGACCCGACCCATGCGGCCGACCGGGTGCAGGCCGCTCAGCAGGTCGTGGTGCTCCGCCGGGTGCATCGGCGTGTCGATCACCCCCGGCGACACGGCGTTCACCCGGATGCCGCGAGCCGCGTACTCGATCGCCAGCGACTTCGTCGCCGAGTTGAGCCCACCCTTGGTCAGCGACGCGAGCGCCGAGGGGACGCCGGCGATGGCGTGGTCGGTCAACGACGTCGTGATCGTGACGATGTGGCCGCTCCCCTGCGCTTCCATCTGCTTCAGCGCGCGCTGCGTGACGTGGAAGAAGCCGGCCAGGTTCACCGCGACCTTCGCGGCGAAGTCGTCCTCGCTGTACTCGGTGTACGGCTTGGCGATGAAGACACCGGCGTTGTTGACCACCGTGTCGACCCGGCCGAACCGGTCCAACGCCTGCCCGATCAACCGCTCGGCCGTCCCGGGGTCCCCGATGTCGCCTCGAACGGTCACGAGGTCCGGTTCATCGGACGGCGCGATCGAACGCGATGTCGCCACGACGCCGTGACCCGACTTCCGGTACGCCTCCACGAGCGCCGCCCCGATGCCCTGCGACGCGCCGGTGACGATTGCGACCTTCTGCTCCACGACCCTCTCCCCATCTACTAGACGACCGGTCAACTATCAAGCTAGACGACTGGTCGTATACTGGCAAGCGTGGGACGGACGAGCGACGCACGGGACAAGATCCTCACGGCCGCCGAGTCGCTGATCGGGGCGCACGGCTACTCGGCGCTGGGCGTCGCCCAGATCTGCGCCGCCGCCGGCGTGCCGAAGGGCAGCTTCTACTACTTCTTCGAGTCCAAGCAGGCACTGGCGCTCGCCGTCATCGACGAGCACTGGGCCGTGCAGCGGCGGCAGTGGGCCGAGGCGCTGGGGTCCGACCGGCCGCCCCTGCGGCGCCTGCGCGACCTGTTCGAGGCGACCGAGCGGGTGCAGCGCACCGCCCAGCGCACCGGCGGCTCCGTGGTCGGCTGCCTGTTCGGCAACCTGGCCCTCGAACTCAGCACCTCGGACGACACCATCCGCCACCGGCTCCAGGAGATCTTCGAGGCGCAGATCGGGATGGTCGAACAGGTCGTCACCGCCGCCCGCCAGGACGGCCACGCCCCCGCCGCCGCGGACGCCCGTGATGCCGCGCGCTCCATCGTCGCGCAGCTGGAGGGCCAGGTGCTCTTCGCGAAGCTGCTCAACGACCCCGCGCAGCTGGAGACGATGTGGCGGCACTGCCTGGCACTGCTCGGCGCACCCGCCGACACCGACACCGACCTCGCCGACGCCTGACCGAATCGAAGCCTGACCGCGTCGACACCTGACCGGGCTGACACCTGACCGCGCCGAGCCGCGCGTGACCGAAGTGCGCGCCCGAGCGCGGCGACAGGCGCCCCCGGGCATTCCCCACCGATGCCCGGGGGTCTCCCCCTGTCACGCCCGGTGGCGAACCGGTCCCCTCCGGCACCGCGCTCCCGGGCGCCCGGGCCGACCTCCACTGGCCGGTCCCGGTCACCCGGAACGCTAGACTCCCGAGCCGAGCCGCCCCAGTGTCGCTCTGCACAGTGCGCCCGGCGTTCGGTCACCTCCCGCTGCGCCAGCCCCACCGCGCCACCCGTCCAGGGCGGACAGGCCACGTACAGGGAGCTGCCCGGAGTGCCGAGCCAGCCCGCGCGGACGACCACGAGCCGCCGCGCCGACGACGACCTGCGGCTGCTGTGCCAGGCGGCGGCCGGCCCGGACGGCGTGCGGCGGGTGCTGGAACTGCTCGCCCGCAGGCTCGCCGGGCAGGTCGTGCTCGCGGGGTCGGACGAGGAGCAGGTGGTCGCGGTCCCCTCGAACGCCGAGCGCCTTCTCCGCGTGGTCGGCGAGGACGTCGCCCGCGTGCGCGCCGGGCACGTCGACGCCGCCGCGGTGCACGCGGACGGACGTGACGTCGCCGTGCTGCCGGTGGGTCCGCCGCCCGCGCGGCCGGTGCTCGTCGTCGCGCGCCGGGGTCCGCTGACCGCGGAGCACCGGGGTTTGCTGGCCGCCGCGGTGGACCCGCTCCTGCTGTGCCGGCGCGCGGCGGTCGCCGAGCAGCGGGCCGAGCGCCTGCAGGCCGCCGACGCGACGGTGCGCGAAGCGGTGCTGCACCTGCTCATGGTCGGTGACGTGTCCGGCGCCCGGCGGACCGCGGCGGTCCTCCGCCCGGCACTGCCCGACCTGGCCCGGGTCTACGTCATCGAGAGCGCGCCGGAGTCCCGCGGCAGGCTCTCCCCGCGGTGCCGGGACGTGTTCGGCGAGGCCGCCTGGGTAGTGCCGTGCCCGGTCTACAGCGGGCACGTCATCGTGATCGCGCCGGCCGAGCCCGACGGCGAACGGCGTCCCGACCCGACGCCGTCGCCACCGACCCGCCTGGTCCGGGAGCTGGTCGAGGCGGTGCCCGGCACCCGGATGGGCGTCGGGTTGCCGGTGGCGCTGCGGAACATCCCGGTCGGGTACAAGCAGGCGTTCCACGCGTTGTCGGTGGCCCGCCACCGGCCCGAGCGGTACGCCCGGTTCTCGCCCCGCGGCGAGCTGGGCGAGCTGCTGGGCCACGCCGGTCCCACCTGGGCCGCGAGCACGCTCGCGCCGCTGCTGGCGTACCGGCCCGCGCGGCCCCAGGACCCCGACGCCTTCGAGCTGCTGGCGACGTTGCTGTCGTGGCTCGAGTTCGGCACCAGGGCGGCGTCGCAGCTGAAGATCCACCGCAACACCCTGTCCGCACGCCTGCAGCACATCGGCGCCGAACTGGACCGCGACCTCACCCGGTTCGCGGTCCAGGCCGAGCTGCACCTGGCGCTGCAGCTGATCGACGAGCGCCCGCACCTCGACGCCACCGCCGAGGTGGTCGGGTTCGACGCGCTGTTCGACCGACCGGAGGTCCGGCACTGGGCCGAGGCCCAGCTGTCCCCGCTGCTGGCCGCCAACCGGCGGGCGCTGCTGACCACCGTGCGGACCTGGTTCCGGCACGACCTGCGAACGGCCCCGGTCGCCACCGCCCTGGGGATCTCCGCGCACGGCCTGCGCAAGCGCCTCGCGCGGGCGGAAGAACTCCTCGGCCGGGCACTGCTGACCGGTCCCTCGGCCCGGTACGACCTCTACCACGCGCTCCGCGTGCACATGGGCTCATCGGGCGACTCCCCATGAGCTGCTGGTGGCGCTGCGCCGGCCCACCCTTCGCACACCTGCGGGCAGGTCGGATTGAACCCCTGGTCGCAGCTCAGGGCGTCACGGCGTTCCCTAGTAGTCCAGTTCGAAGTCGCGGTGGTTGTCGGGATCGACCGCAGCGACGAGCTTGTTCCCCGGCTTCAGGCTGGGGTGGTACCTGGCGTCGTGCTCGATGATGAACTCGGGCACGTCCGGGCCCCTGATCAGGAGCCGGACGCGGATCGTGGAGTCCTCGCTGATCGGCTCCACGGTCAGGACCGCGGCGGTCGCGGGCAGTCCCACCTCGTCCAGGCGCAGCAGCCGCCGCTTGGCGCGCGTGATGCCGCGCCACACGGCGATGCCCAACGGCAGCAGCACCGCGGTGAGCACGATGCCGCCGGTGGCGCCGTCGTTGGCCGCGTAGACGATCGGTCCGGCGACCATCAGCGCCACGGCGAAGAGGCGCAGGAACACGTTGTTGCCCCGGTTGGCCCCGTGCACTTCGACGAACCCGTCCTCCGCCATTCCGACACCTTAAGCAGGCCGTGGGGCGCCGTGGGCCGGGTTGCCGCGAGTGCGACCAGACGGCGGACGGTGGCCGCTCCCGCCTGCGCACCCGCTCGGCCTGGGCGATCCTGGCGAGGTGGAAGAGCGCACCCCGGACGGCCGGTACGTGGTGATCAACGGCAGGCGGTGGCGGGCCACCGATCCCGACATCCCGGAGGACGTGGCGGCGCAGCTGAGGCGGACCCTCATGGCGGCCCGGCGTGACGTCGGTGCGGCGTTGCGCGCGGGTGACGGAGAAGCGGAAGCGCGGGCGCGCAGCCGGGTTCACGCCGCGAAGGTGGCGCTGGGCGAGCGCGGCGCCCCGTGGTGGGACCAGAGCGCCGAGGAACGCCGCGAGCGCTGGCAATCGGGGCTGACCGACCCGGAGCGGTGAAGGGCCCATACCCGCCCGCCCACGACCCTCGCCATCCTCCGATCGGAGGATGGCGAGGGTCTACCGCGTCCGCGACGATCTCCGCCCCCGTGGTCGATCCGGCGCGTCCCCGCCGGCGGCAGGCTCTACGGCATGGCGATCATCGAGGTACAAGACCTCGTCAAGCGCTACGGCGACCACACCGCGGTGGACGGAATCGGCTTCGCCGTCGAGCAGGGCGAGATCTTCGGCATCCTGGGCCCCAACGGGGCCGGCAAGACCACGACCGTCGAGTGCGTCGAGGGGTTGCGCACCCCCGACGGCGGGACCGTCCGCGTCTGCGGCCTCGACCCGCAACGCGACTCCGGCGAGCTGAGGCAGCTGCTCGGCGCCCAGCTCCAGGAGAGCGAGCTGCCCGACAAGCTCAAGGTCCGCGAAGCCCTGGAGCTCTACAGCTCCTTCTACCGCCGGCCCGCCGACTGGCGGGAGCTGGTCGAGGTCCTGCGCCTGACCGACAAGCTCGACGCGCAGTTCCGCCGGCTGTCCGGCGGGCAGAAGCAGCGGCTGTCGATCGCGCTCGCGCTGATCGGCGGCCCGCGGGTGGCGGTGCTCGACGAGCTGACCACCGGGCTGGACCCGCAGGCCCGCCGCGACGCGTGGGACCTCATCGCGGGCGTCCGCGACCGCGGTGTGACGATCCTGCTGGTCACGCACTTCATGGAGGAGGCGGAACGGCTCTGCGACCGGCTGGCCGTGATCGACTCCGGCCGGGTCGTCGCGCTCGACTCCCCGACCGGGCTGGTCTCGCGGATCGGCGACCGGCAGCGCCTCCGCTTCCGCCCGTCCGCACCGCTGGACCACGCCGTGCTGACGGCGCTGCCCGAGGTCACCTCCGTCCAGCAGACCGGCGACCGGCTGGTCGTCACCGGCAAGGGCGACCTGCTGGTCGCGGTGACCACCGTGCTCGCCCGCCACCGGGTCACCGCGGCCGAGCTGCGGGTCGAGCAGACCTCGCTGGACGACGCGTTCGTCGCGCTGACCGGCCGCCCCGCCAACTCCTGAGGAGACCACCGTGCCCGCCCTGTACCGCCTCACCGCCACCGAGACCACGCTGTTCTTCCGCGAGCCGGTGCTCGCGTTCTTCACGCTCGCCTTCCCGCCGCTCCTGCTGGCCGTCCTCGGCGCCGTCCCCGCGATGCGCGAGCCCTCCGACGACGCGGCCGGCCTGAGGGCGATCGACCTGTACGTGCCGATCATCGTCGTGCTGGGCCTGGCCATGTTCGCGCTCAACTGCCTGCCCCAGCTGTTCGCCACCTACCGGGAGAAGGGCGTGCTGCGGCGCATGCGGACCACACCGGTCGAGCCGAGGGCCATGCTCGGCGCGCAGCTGCTGATGGCCCTGGTCATGTCCGTGGCGACGGCGCTCGTCGTGCTCGTCGTCGGCCGGCTGGCGTTCGGCGTGGACCTGCCCCGGAACCTGCCGGCCTACCTGGTGGGCTACCTGCCGGCGGCGCTGGCGATGTTCACGATCGGCCTGCTCATCGCCTCCCTGGCGTCGACCGGCAAGAGCGCCGGTGCGATCGGGACGCTGGTGTTCTTCCCGGTCGTGTTCTTCGCCGGCCTCTGGGTACCGCGCGACAGCATGCCCGACGTCCTGCGCGCGATCAGCGACTTCACCCCGCTGGGCGCGGGCGTGCAATCATTGCAGGACGCCACGGCCGGCCACTGGCCGCAGCCGCTGCACCTGGCCGTGGTGCTGGGGTGGGCGGTCCTGGCCGGGATCCCGGCCGCGCGGTACTTCCGCTGGGAGTAGGTCGTGGGCATCGAGGCCGAGCTGCGCGAGGAGTTCGACCGCTGGGAGCGCAAGGAGACCGCGGTCCTCAAGGTGCTCCCGTACCCGCTGTTGGCGATCAGCGTCCTGTTCAGCCTGCTGCAGCCGCTGTGGGACGCGCGGGTGCACGTCCTCGCGGTGCTCGGCCTCTCCGCCGCGCTCACCGCGTGGGTGCTCTGGTTCCACGCGCTCCACCCGCAGTGGCAGCGCAACGCCCCGCTGATGGGCCTGTACTACGCGGTGCTCGTGGCGGTGACCGCCTGCCTGGTGCTGCTCACGCCCTGGTTCGGCTTCTTCGCCTTCATCGGCTACGTGCACGCGTTCCAGTACCTGAAGGGCCGGTGGCGGTACGTCGGCGTGGCCGTCACGTCCGCGATCACGGCGGTCTCGTACGTGGGCGGGTCGGCCAACATCACCGCCGAGGAGTGGTGGAAGTGGCCCGCCATCAGCGTGATCACCACGGTGCTGGCCACGGCGGCCTTCTACGCCGACGTGATGTCCGACCGGCGCAACCACCGGCAGAAGCGGGCGCTGGTCGAGCTGGGCAGGGCCAACGCCGAGCTGGAGGCCGCGCTGGCGGAGAACGCGGGGCTGCACGCCCAGCTGCTGGTGCAGGCCCGTGAGGCCGGGGTGCTCGACGAGCGGCAGCGGATGGCGCGGGAGATCCACGACACCCTCGCCCAGGGCCTGGCCGGCATCCTCACCCAGCTCCAGGCCGCCGGGCAGGCGACCGAGCCGGCGACGTCGCACCGGCACGTGGCGAACGCGGTGGAGCTGGCCCGCGAGAGCCTTGCCGAGGCCCGCCGGACGGTGCACGCGGTGGGGCCGTCCGCGCTGGCGGAGGCCCGCCTGCCGGACGCGATCGGCGACGTGGCCAGGCGCTGGTCGGAGGTGAACCAGGTCGAGGCGGTGCTGACCACGACCGGTGACGCCCGGCCGATGCACACCGACGTCGAGGTGGCGCTGCTGCGGACCGCGCAGGAAGCGCTCGCCAACGTCGCCAAGCACGCGCGAGCCGGTCGGGTCGCCCTCACCCTGTCGTACATGGAGGACCTGGTGACCCTCGACGTGCTGGACGACGGAGTGGGCTTCGCGCCCGGCGCCAGGCGCGCCGGCGGTTCCGCGGACGGGGGCTTCGGGCTCGCCGGCATGCGCCAGCGGGTGCAGCGCCTCGCGGGGCGGTTGGACGTCGAGTCGGAGCCGGGCGGTGGCACGGCGATCACGGCGACGGTGCCGGCCATCCCCGCCGGGGGTGGGAGGTGATCTCGTTGCTGATCGTCGACGACCACCCGGTGGTGCGGGACGGGCTGCGGGGCATGTTCGGCGCCGACCCGCGCTTCGAGGTGCTGGGCGAAGCGGGCGACGGCGCGGAGGCGGTCTCGACCGCGGAACGGCTCCGCCCCGACGTGATCCTCATGGACCTGCGGATGCCCGGGACCGAC
The DNA here is from genome assembly GCF_040744945.1 of Saccharothrix sp. HUAS TT1. NCBI lineage: Bacteria > Bacillati > Actinomycetota > Actinomycetes > Pseudonocardiales > Pseudonocardiaceae > Saccharothrix > Saccharothrix camelliae. The sequence goes on from NZ_CP160453.1 coordinate 6,835,544, forward strand.
GGCGTCGCCGCCATCAGGGCGCTGGCGGAGCGCGGCGTGCCGTCACGGGTGCTGGTGCTCACCACGTACGACACGGACAGCCACGTGCTGTCGGCCATCGAGGCCGGCGCCACCGGCTACCTGCTCAAGGACGCTCCGAGGGAGGAGCTGGTCCGCGCCGTGGAAGCCGCCGCCCTCGGCCAGGCGGTGCTCTCCCCCACCGTCGCGACCCGCCTCCTGGGCCAGGTCCGCAACCCCGCCCCGGCGCCGCTGTCGCAGCGCGAGCTGGAGGTGCTGGAGCTGATCGCCGGGGGTTCCACGAACCGCGAGGCGGCGAAGCGGCTGTTCATCAGCGAGACGACGGTCAAGACGCACCTGCTGCACGTGTACGCGAAACTGGGCGTCAACGACCGCGCCGCCGCCGTCGCCACCGCCTTCTCCCGCGGCTACCTGACACCGCGGGACTGACAGCGGGCTGGGGTTTCAGCGCCCGTCGAGTTCCCAGTCGTTCAGCTCGGCCAGCCGTTCGACCACTGGGGTGAACGCCGCGGCATACGCCTGAGCAGCCGTTCGCGCACGGGCCACCACGGCGGGCGGGACGACCCCGTCACCTTCGTCCATCACGGCGGCAACGAGAGCTTGCACCTCCCGCTGCGCTTCCAGTTCCTTCCTCAGGAGCGGCCCGGGGGGCGGTGGCGGGTCCCCGTGCTTCACGACAACCGGCCGCTTACCCATCACCTCGACGTCCAGCACCCCCGCCAGCGAGCGCAACGTGCCGAGCGCCACCTCCGTCCCGGGCGCCGACCGCCGCAGAGAGCAGGCGAGCGCGATGCCGACGAGGGTGACGGACTGGCTGACGAAGTGCTCGGGACTGCCCATGTCGGCCTCCTCGAAGTCGTCCACGCCCGGCTCCAGCTCGTCCAACGCCTCCGCGCACCCCTCCGCCACCGGCTCCCCCGCGGCAGCCGCCCACACGAGGTCCAACGCCGCGTCCAACCACTGCACCTGTTCCGGCGACCCGAGGACCCGGCACAGCGGAGCCGCCCGCTCCGCGACCGCCGCGCAGATCACCGCCGGCTCGTCAGGCATGGGGGTTGATCGAGAACGACGGTGCGTCACCCGGGAAGTCCTCCGGGAACACGGCGGTGCGCGCCGCCCCGGTCAGCAGGTCGAGCACGATCCTGGTGGACGAGCCGGTCATCGGCTCGCAGCTCGACTGCCCGCGCTCGACGGCCAGGGTCGGCCACTCCTCGGGGTCGCCCACCGGCAGCCAGAGCAGGAAGTCGCCGTTGTCGGTGCCACCCCACCGCACCACGCCGCCCCGGTCGAGCCGGTGCGTCCGGCGGTGGGCAGAGCGCCGCCAGCAGTTCGAGGTCGTCCACCGTGCTTCCCCCACGAGTTCCGGGCGGTCACCACAAGCGGACCGCGCCACCCCGCAGCAGCCTAAGCGCAGCTCAGGCCGCGCGACCAACTCGGGCGCCCGACACCGGTCGGGCTGTCCCACTTGCCGCGCCGAACCGCATCCCGAGCCCGTCCCACCGTCCCGACCAGCCGCAACGCCTGACGGTGGGACACGCCGACCGCTTACGAAAGGTTCGTCCACCACGCCGGGCGCCTCGACCCCGGCGGACGAACCGAAAGGCGAACACCATGAACACGACCTCCTCCCCTCGTCCGAGGCGACCGCTGTCGGCCGCGTTCCGCACCGGCGGGAAGGCGCTCACGGCCTTGGCGGCCAAGCCGCTCGTCGTCGCCGCCGTCCTGGCGGCCTGTGCGACCCCGCCGCTCGCCGCCGCGTCCCACGACGCCTCGCCGAGCGGCTACGACTGCCCGAGCGGGGGCTTCTGCTTGTACAGCGGTTGGGACGGCGCCGGCACCCGCTGCTACTGGCCCGACGACGAGGTGAAGAACACCAACGACGACTGCTCGTTCATCAGGAACGGCCACCACGTCCGCTCGGTGTGGAACAACAACAGCCACCGCGTGCAGTACTACAAGAGCACCAACCACAACGACAGGGTGGGCTCGACGGGATCACTCGCCGGCGGCAACCTCCAGGGCAACTACCAGATCCTGTCCTTCAAGCCCCAGTAACGCGTTCGCGCCCCGCTCGCGGCACGAGGGCGCCACTCGGACCGGTCGGCGGATCCCCCGCGATCCGCCGACCGGCACGCTGAACGCCCGGATCAGTGGCGGCCGGAGCAGTTGACGACCGGGGTCCGCGGGGCGAGTTCGGGCGCGTAGCCGAGGCAGACGCGGAAGGCGACGTCGGGGGCGCCGTCGTGGTCGACGTCGCGGGGCAGCGCCGCGGTGGTGAGGCTGTCGTACTCGGCGGTGAAGGACTCGGTGCAGGTGTGCCAGTCGCCGTCGTCCCGCGAGGTGGTCCACTGCAACGACATCGAGAACAGGCCGGGGCTGAACCGCACCAGGCCCTCGGCCCAGAAGTAGACCTCCTCGGCGCCGGTGTCGGTGGTCCTGGACGCGCTGCGCAGTTCGGCCTCGCCGAAGGTGGCCGGGCCGAGCGACACCGCGTCCTCGGTGGTGGCGAAGGACCCGTGCCGGGTCTGCGAGGGGAGTTCGGTCCACCCGGAGACGTCCGGGACGTGCGCCGGGGCGAGACCCGGGCAGGGCCGGTCCTCGCCGCCGCCGGGGTACTCGGCCGGGTCCGGGCCGACCACACCGCCCGGCGCGGTGGACGGGCTCGCCGCCGCCGGGACGTCGGCGACGGCCGTCCGCCAGTGCTGGAGCGCCGCCCGGGCGGGGTCGCACTCCTGTTGCGCCAGCTCCGCGCCCACGTGCGGCCGGGCGTGGGCGACGGTGAGGCACTGCTGCGAGTGCAGGCTCACCCACCGCACCGCGCCGTCGGGCTGCGGCTCGGGCTTCCAGTACTGGTGGCGTTCGCCGTTGCACCCGTACTGCTGCACCATCGTGCCGGCGTCGCGGCGGCCTTCGAACACCTCCAGGCACACCAGCAGCCGTCCGGTCGGCCGCAACTGCCAGAACCCGGGGCTGCCCCGGTGCGGGGCGACCACCTCCCAGCCGGCGTCCGCCGTGCCGCCGCCGGCGAGCAGCACGTGGGCGACGGCGGACTCGGCCGCGCGGTCGACCGCCAGGCGCAGTCCCGGGTCGGCGGCCAGGGTGATCGACAGCCGGGCCGGGGCGGTCACCGGCACGGCCGGCGGCTCGTCCGGGCCGGTCGCCGACCACGCCACCACGCCGGTCGCCACCAGGAGCACGGCCACGACCGCGACCAGCACCCGGCCCCGGACCCGCCCGGTCCTGATCGCGGGATCGCCGCCGCCGGTCCGGGCCGACGGCTCGGCCGGGCACTCCGGAGCGGACCGCAGCAGGCGGTCCAACACCTCCAGCCACGGCGCCGGGTCCGCCCCGAGCGCGGTGACCACCTCGCGCACGAACAGGTCCGGGTCCCGCATCCGGGTCAGGTCCTGGCGGCCCTCCAGCACCCGGTGCATCGTCGACCCGCTGATCCGCGGCACCCCGTACTCGTCCCGGGTCGCCCGTTCGAGCGTCTTCTTGTAGCCGGGGTTGCCCGCCTGCTGCCGCAACCGCCGCAACAGGGCCACGAACACGACGATGTCCGACGCCGTGCGCGGATCGGGCGGGTCGGTGATCACGGGCTGGGCATCGTCCCCGGCCATCGGCGCTCCCTCGTGCAGACCGTCAGCCCGGCCGCGACCGGCCCCGCTGAACCGCGTCCCACGATGTCCCACCGCCCAAAACGGCCGCAACACCTGATGGTGGGACACCCCGACGGCTGAGAAGCGCCGGAGGAACGGCACGGGAGCGCCGCGTCCACCCGTCCTCCCCCACGGCAGGCGCGGAGATCGGCTCCGATCCCGGCGTCACGGAGCGCGACGACCTTCGTCCGAGGCAACGTCACGTCCGGCAGATCACGCCCGCAGGATTCTTCCGGTATCACTCGCGAGGAGGACACGAGGCCGGCTTGGCACCCCACCGGGGCGGAAATGTCGAAGTGGCGCCCCCGGAAGGTCCGGGGACGCCACTTCGGTGAGGGGTGGAGAGGTGGTCAGGCGGCCGTGGGGGCCTCGGTGCGCGGTTTGGCCTTCGCGCGGCTGATGGTGATCGACAGCACGGCGGCGCCGATGCTGAGGAAGCCGGCGACGTACCAGGCGGGGGCGTAGTCGCCGAAGCTGTCGCGGGTCATGCCGGCCGCGGTGGACGCGATGGCGGCGCCGATCTGGTGCGAGGCGAAGACCCAGCCGAAGACGATGGGCGCCGACATGCCGAAGTGCTCGCGGCACAGGGCGACGGTCGGCGGCACGGTGGCGATGAAGTCCATGCCGTAGAAGATCACGAAGATGATCATCGGGCCGGTGACCGACTCGCCGAACAGCGAGGGCAGCACCAGCAGCGACGCCCCGCGCAGCACGTAGTAGATGGCCAGCAGGAGGCGGGAGTCGACGCGGTCGGTGAGCCAGCCGGACAGGATCGTGCCGATCAGGTCGAACACGCCGATCAGGGCCAGCAGGCCGGCCGCGGTGACGCTCGGCATGCCGTGGTCGTGCGCGGCCGGGATGAAGTGGGTGGCGACCAGGCCGTTGGTGGTGGCGCCGCAGATGGCGAAGCCGAGCGCGAGGAACCAGAACGGCTTGGTGCGGGCGGCGTTCTTCAGGCCGTCGATGGCCAGCCGCGCGGCGTTGCCGGCCCTCGGGGGGGCGGGCACGACCTCGTCCGCGCCGTACGGCGGGATGTTCACGTCAGCGGGGTGCTCGCGGAAGAACAGCAGCACCATCGGCACGGTCGCGAACGCGACCACGGCCACCACGATCGCGGCGGTGCGCCAGCCGCCGTCGGACTCGCTCAGCGACGCGACCAGCGGCAGGAAGATCAGCGAACCCGTGGCGCCACCGGCCGAGAGGATGCCGGTGACCAGGCCCTGGCGCTTGACGAACCAGCGCGTGCCGATGGTGGCCACGAACCCGAGCGAGATCGAACCGGCGCCCAGGCCCACCATCACGCCCCAGAGGAGCACGAGCTGCCACGCCGACGTCATGAAGATGGTCAACCCGCTGCCCAGCGCGATCAGCGCCATCGCGCCGGCGGTCACCCGGCGCACGCCGAAGCGCTCCATCAGGGCGGCGGCGAACGGCGCGGTGACGCCGTACAGGGCGAGGTTGACCGACATGGCGAAGCCGATCGTCCCGGTGGACCAGCCGAACTCCCTCTGGAGCGGCTCCACCAGCGCACCCGGGGTAGCCCGGAACCCAGCCGCGCCGACGAGCGCGACGAACCCGATGCCCGCGATCATCCAGGGCCACAGTTGCTTGTTGCGAATCACGGGGGCAAGAGTGCTCGATCCGCGACCGTTTCGGAAAGTGGCTTGAAGGCCATCCTGTGCAAGAATCGGGCCATGACCCGACCCCACCAGGTGGCCGTGCTCGCGCTGGACGAGGTCGTCGCGTTCGACCTCGGCGCCCCCACCCAGGTCTTCAACGCCGCCCGCGACCACGACGACCAGCGGCTCTACCAGGTCCGGATCTGCACGCCCGGCGCCCGGCCGGTGCGCAGCGCGGCGGGGTTCACCATCATCCCCGAGCACGGCCTGGAGCTGCTGGCCGAGGCCGACACGGTGATCGTGGCCGGGGTGTACTACGGTGCGCAGCCGCTGACCGACGGCACGCTCGACAAGCAGGTGCGGGACGCCCTGCGCACGGCGGCCCACTGGGGCGCGCGGGTCGTGTCGATCTGCACGGGCGCGTTCGTGCTGGCCGCCGCCGGTCTGCTGGACGGCCGCCGGGCCACCACCCACTGGGCGCACGCCGAGACCTTCCGCCGGCTGTTCCCCCAGGTCGACCTCGACCCGGAGGTGCTGTTCGTGGACGAGGGCCGCGTGCTCACCTCGGCCGGCGTCGGCGCGGGCGTGGACCTGTGCCTGCACATCGTGCGGGAGGACCACGGCAGCGAGGTGGCCAACATGGCCGCGCGCCGGTGCGTCGTGCCGCCGTGGCGGCCGGGCGGCCAGTCGCAGTTCATCGTGCAGCCGGTCCCGGAGGTGTCCGACACCTTCATCGCCGGGGTCCGGGCGTGGGCGCTGGAGCACCTGCACGAGCCGCTGGACCTGCGCGCGATGGCCGCGCACGCCCGGATGAGCGTGCGCACGTTCACCCGGCGGTTCCGCGAGGAGACCGGGCTGAGCCCGGCCAAGTGGGTCACGCAGCAGCGCGTCGAACGCGCGCGGCACCTGCTGGAGACCACCGACCTGCCCATCGACCAGGTGGCCCGCCACTCGGGCTTCGGCACCGGCGCGACGCTGCGGCAGCAGATGGGCGCGACCCTCGGCGTGGCGCCCAGCGCCTACCGGACCACGTTCCGGTCGGCGGGCTGAGCGCGGGCGAGCACCGCGGCGGTCCGGCGCCGGTCCGCTGAGGACCGGCGCCGGACCACCCGGGTCGACCTGAGGGGCATCAGGCCGGGGCTTCGCCCGGTTCCGCGACGGTGACGCTGTAGAGGTCGAGTTCGCGGAACGGGTTGGGCTGGACGTCGCGCAGGCGCGTCGACCAGGCCGAGAGCGTGCTCTGGTACCAGACCGGGATGGTGGGCATGTCCTCCAGGATCGTCCGCTCCGCCTGCTGGTACAGGGCCCACGCCTGCTCGCGGTCGGGGCTGCGGTCCGCGGCGGACAGCAGGGCGTCGACCTCGGGGTTGCTGTACTTGCCGACGTTGTCGGAGGCGCCGGTCCGGTACATCGGGGTGAGGAAGTTCTCGATCGACGGGTAGTCGGCGATCCAGCCGGAGCGGAACAGCGCGGTGATCTGCTGGGCGTTGAGCTTGCGGCGGAACTCGCCCATCGTCGGGATCGGCACGAAGCGGCACGGCACGCCGAGCGCTTCGGTGACCGACGCGCAGATCTCCTCCATCCAGGGCTGGTTCGGCGAGTCGACGTTCGACGTCAGCTCGATCTCGCCCTCGAACCCGGACTCCTCGAACAGCTCCCTGGCCCGCGTCGGGTGGTAGCCGCACAGCTCGCCGCCCTGGTTGTCGGCGCGGCCGGAGACGGCGGGCGGGACCAGGCCGTCGGCGGGCGCCTGGTGGCCCTGGAAGATCCGGTCGATCAGCTTGACCCGGTCGATCGACATGGAGATCGCCTGCCGCACCCGCCGGTCGGCGTAGCGCGAGTCGTACAGCGGGAACGACACCGTCTGGATGCCGAGGTAGGTCCGGTCGTGGGTGCGGCCGGGCAGGTCCCGCTGGTACCGGTTGCCCTCCAGCGCCCAGTACGGGGTGACGTCGAGGTAGTCGAGCTTGTCGGCCATCACGTCGTGGTAGGCGTCGCCCAGGTCGCGGTAGATCCGGAACTCGACCCCGCCGACGTGGGGCTTGTCGTCCCCGGCGTAGCCCTCGTAGCGCTTGAGCAGGATGTGCTTCTCCCGCTCGCGGGAGACGAAGCTGAACGCGCCGTTGCCGATCGGGTGCGCCTCGTACGCCTCCCGGTCGTCGAAGAACGCGCGGGGCAGCGGGAAGAACGCGCTGCACCCGAGCGTGACCGGGAACTCGGAGAACGGCGCGGACAGCCGCACCACGAAGGTCAGGTCGTCGATCACCTTCAGGCCGGACAGCTCGGCGACCCGCGACTCGGGCGCGTTGACCTCCTCGAAGCCCTCGATGTGCGCGAGGAAGCTGGCCGCCTGCATCCTGTTCGGCCCGTGCGCGGTGAAGTTCCACGCGTCGACGAAGCTGCTCGCGGTGACCGGCGTGCCGTCGTGGAACGTCCAGCCCGGCTTGAGCCGGATGGTGTACTCCGCCGAGTCCGCGGTCTCGATCGACTCGGCGACCGCGTTCCTCGGGTGGGCGTCCACCGCGTCGTAGGAGACCAGGCCCCGGAACAGGGCCGCGATCACCTTGACCCCGCCGGACTCGGTGGTGTGGCCCGGGATCAGCGCGTTCTCCGGCTCGGTGCCGTGGTAGCTGATGACCGGGGCCTCGGCGGCCTTCGTGGTCGGGTCCGCAGGGGTAGGTCGCACACTTCCTCCGTTAACGCCGTGGGTTTGCTCAGCGCTGGTCGTTCAGCGCGTGGTACTGACCGTGCAGGAAGACCAGGGCGGGCGCGTGCTGGTTCTCGTTGACCGCGACGACCTCGCCGATGACGAGGGTGTGGTCGCCCACGTCGAAGCTGTCCCAGAGCACGCACTCCAGCCAGCTCGCCGAGTTGAGCACCAGCGCGCCGGTCTCGCTCCCGGGCTTGGCGCGCAGCGCGCCGACCACGGGCGCCCGGACGGCCCGGTCCCTGGCCAGCTGCCTGGCGACCTCGCGGGCCCGGCTGTCCAGGATGGACACCGCCCACTTCTTGGTCTCCAGCAGGTCGGCCAGGAAGACCGAGTCGAGCCTCAGCGCCAGCGACACCAGCGGCGGGTCGAGCGAGACCGAGGTCAACGAGTTCACCGTCACCGCGTCGTGGCGCCTGCCCTCCGCCCGATCGCTGTAGGTCGTCGCCACGCACACGCCGGTGGCGAAGTTCCGCATGACACCACGCAGGTCGAGTGGCATTGTGCTCTCACCTTCCGGTGCGGACGCCGTGGGCCGGGGCACGGGTCAGATCGCCTGGGAGAAGGAGAAGACCCGGTCGGGGTCGTAGCGGCGCTTGACCTCGGCCAGCCGCTCCGCGTTCGGGCCGTGGTACGCGCCGCGCCAGTCTTCGAGGTCCGGGTCGGTGAAGTTGACGTAGGACGCGTCGGTGGCGTGCTCGCCCATGTCCCGGTGCAGGTCGTGCAACCAGTCGAGGTTGCCCCGCACCACCTCCGGCGACTCGTCCGGCAGCCACGCGGTGTCCATCGACACGAGGAACAGCGCGTCCCGGTGCGGGAAGGCGGTCTCGGTCACCGGCACGTCGTTGATCGCGCCGCCCCAGGTGAACAGGGCCGCGCCGGCGCCGTCGGGGTTCGCGCTGCCGGGCCACTTGTCCACCGCGGTCACCAGGGTCCGCAGGCCGTCCTCGGACAGCGGCGCCGGCGTGCACCGGGTGCGCACCGCGAACGCGCCGCCCGCGGTCTCGTGGTGCAGGTAGTCCGCCGCCTCCCAGTAGGTCCGGTCCGCGATGTCGACCCGGGACGGGGGCGCCGCGGCCAGCGCGGGGGCGAGCAGTTCCCGCAGCTCCTCGGCCGGGCCGAGGTGCTGCCCGATCACCGAGACCACGCCGGGCTGCCCCGCCGCGCGGCTCACGCCGATGCGGGCGGAGAAGGCGTTGGGCGCGAGGCGCATGACCTCCTGCATCACGGTCAGCACGTCCATCGCGTGCGGCCAGTCCCACAGCACCAGGCACGTGGACGCGGCCGGCACCGGGCGCGCCTGGAACGTGAACGAGGTGTTCACCCCGAAGTTGCCGCCGCCACCGCCCCGGCAGGCCCAGAACAGGTCCGGGTTCTCGGTCTCGCTGCACGTCACCGTGCTGCCGTCGGCCAGGACGAGGTCGGTGGACACGAGCGAGTCGCAGGTGAGCCCCATCGCGCGGGACACCACCGAGACGCCGCCGCCCAGCACCAGGCCGCCGATGCCGACGTCGTCGGAGTTGCCCAGCGGGAAGACCAGGTCGTGCTCGCGCAGCGCGTCGTAGATCGCCCGCGTCCGCGCGCCGCCGCCGACGGTGACCAGCGCGGTCACCGGGTCCACGTGCACGTGGTCGAGGTCCTGGAGGTCGAGCACCAGGCCGCGGTTGACGGAGTTGCCGGCGTAGCTGTGCCCGCCACCGCGGGCGACGACAGGCACCCCGGCGTCCTTGGCCCAGCCGATCGCCCGGCTGACGTCGTCCGGTCCGGCCACGGACAGCACCGCGGCCGGCCGCACGTCGCGGAAGCGGTCGTTGAACGGCTTGCTGCGCTCCTCGAACCCGTCGTCGCCGGGCAGCCTCAGCCGCCCGTCGACCACGCCGCGCAACCCGTCCCACCCGGTCATGCCCACACTCCCCATCCGCTCCGAGGTCACCGGCCGCGCCGGCACTTCCTCGAGGTACGACACCCCGCTCGCGGCGTGGTCGCCGAAGCGCTCCCACTCCTCGCGCAGGACCAGCTGCCCGTCGGGGCGCTCCTGCGGCACGTTCACGGTCTGCCCGGAGATCACCTCGCCGGTGCCCAGCACCATGGTGTACGCCAGCCGCAGCGTGCCGTCCGGCGAGCACACCCCGGTGACCGTGCCCCGCCGCACCTTCCCGCCGGTGAAGTTGGCCCACACCAGGTCGCCGTCCTGGTGGTAGCGGGCGACGGTGCCGTCGCCCCCACCCGCCTTCCGGAACAGCTTTCCGTCGTAGTTGATCATTCGTCCACGTCCAGCAGCCCGGCGGGCATCTCCAGCACGGCGCCCCGCGGCTTCGGGGCCACCTCCTCGGCGTCCACGCGGACCAGCGCGCTCGCCCCGACCAGCCGCTCCTCGCAGGTCTGCGGGTCGTCGGCCTGGCACACCACGAAGGAGTGCCGGGCGATGTAGCCGCCGGGGGGCAGCCGCAGCGTGGTGCCGGGCTCGACCATCGGGGACGCCGTGACCAGGCCGGGGGCCTCCGTCGGCACGGTCACCGAGCGGACCAGGCAGTCGCGCTCGGGGTAGCCGAACCGGATGCCAGCCACGCCGCCGCGGTCGCGGACGATGTCGGGCCGCTGGCCCAGGGCCACGTCCACCAGGACCACGCCGGGGTCGATGCCGGTGGCGGTCTTGCCCAGGAACGGGATCAGGTCGCCGCCCACCCGGCCGTTGATCTCGATGATCAGCGGGCCGCGGTCGGTCAGCCGCACCTCGGCGTGGGTGATGCCGTCCTCGATGCCGAGCACCCGGTGGGCGCGCGCCAGCGTGTCGAGCAGCGCCGGGTCCTCCAGCAGCGGGTCGGCCGCGTCCACGACGTGCCCGACCTCCTCGAAGTACGGGTGCTCGCCGGTGCGCTTGCGGGCCACGAACATCGGCAGGTACTCGCCCTTGTGCAGGGCGCCGTCGATGCTGATCTCCGGGCCGACCGCGTACTCCTCCACGATCGCGCCGCCGCGGTAGGGCTCGTCGCCCACCAGGCTGGCGTCGGAGGCGACCTGGAAGGCGTCGACCAGCTCCTGCTCGTCGCGGGCCAGCACCACGCCCATGCTGGCGCCGAGGGCGCGGGGCTTGACCACGACGGGGTAGCCGATCCGCTCGGCGGCGGCGCGCGCCTCGTCCAGGTCGGCGGTCATCGCGAAGCCGGGCTGGAGCAGCCCGCCCTCGGTCAGCCGGGTCCGGGCGCTGTACTTGTCCCGGCAGCCGTGCACGCCGGGGATGCTCAGGCCGGGCACGCCGAACTCGGCGGCCAGTTCCGCGGCGGGCATGACCAGCGGCTCGTCCCAGCACAGCACGCCGACGACGGTGTGCCGGGCGGCGATCTCGCGGGCGGTCCGGGCCAGCAGCTCGTGGTCGAACACGTTGACCACGGTGATCTCGTCGAAGTACTCGTGCTGCCAGGTCGGCTGCAGGTTGTTGATCAGCACCAGCTGGTGGCCCGCCTGGCGGGCCCTGGCCGCGGCCGAGCGGACCAGGTACTCCCGGTAGAGCTTGAGCCCGCTGCCGATCACCAGCAGCACGGTCTTGGGGCTGCTCATGTCGTGGTTCCTCCTGATTCGAAAAAAGAACTGGGGCGACTCAACCCGCGCGCAGCGCGTCCGCGATCCGGTCGGCGACCAGGGGCGCGGTGCGGAACCCCGCGCCGCCGCTGGCCGCGCGGGCCCAGACGGCCGGTCCCACCCGGACCAGGTGCGCGTCGCCCGTGCGCGCGTCCACCGCGTAGTGGCAGCGCTTCACGGCGGCGACGGCGTACCGCTCCACGTCGGCCAGGATTCCCGCCGCCATGACCCGCTCGGCCCACCGGGCCTCGTCATCGTCGTCTTCGTCGTCCACACCGGACACCTCGCGGCAGACCGCGTCGGTGCTGACCTTCAGCATCGTCCCGCCGCCGGACGGCATCAGCCACGCGCGGCCGTCGGCGCCGATGCGGCCCGCGCTGGGCGCGGTGTCCCACCACCCGGCCAGCTCGTCGGGCGGGCGCAGGTACACCATGGTCTGCCGGTGCAGCACGGTCGGCAGGTCCACCAGGGACCTCGACCACGGGCCGCCGGCGACCAGGGTCAGGTCACCCTGCTCGACCGTGCCGTCGGCCAGCGCCACGCGTCCCGTCGCCGGGTCGACCGAGGACACCTCGCACCACGGGCGCAGCCGGGCCGCCGGGTGCTCGTCCAGCCACCGCGCCGCGGTCCACAGCACACGGTCGGCCAGCAGCACGCCCGCGTCGAGCTCCAGCACGCCGAGGGAGCCCGCCGGGAACCGCACGTGCGGCAGCTCGTCCGGTTCGACGAGCTTGACCGCAAGCCCCGCCTCGGCGCCGAACCCGGCGACCGACGCGGCCCGCCCGTCCGGCCACGCGGTCACCACGCCGACCCGGCGGTAGAAGCCGGCGTCCGGCCGCGGCCCGCACAGCAGGGCCTCCAGCTCCAGCCACCGCTCGTGGGCCGACGCGGCCAGCCGGGTGCCCTCCGGGTCGCTCGGGTCGAGCGCCCGGATGGCCCGGTGCTGGTCGAACGAGCTGGCGCCCGGGTGCGGGATCGGGCCTCGGTCCAGCACCGTCACCAGGTGCCCGTCCCGCACGCACCGGATGGCGGTGAGCAGCCCGGTGACGCCCGCGCCGACCACGACCACCCGTCGGCGCGAGCCCTCCCGCACCGGTCTCGGCCGGGCGTCCTCGGTCATGTCATGCCGTCCACTCGGGCAGCCGCGGCAGGCTCGCCGGCGTGACGGTCGTCGCGCCCGCCCCCGTGGGGATGTCCGTGTCCGGCAGCGCCTTCTCCGCCAGGTCGATCAGGATCGGCGCGGCGCACCGCAGCACCACCTCCACCTCGTGGCAGAAGTCGCCCTCCTGGCCGGGCTGGACCGACCACCGGGCCAGCCGGCCCAGCTGCTCGGCCAGCACCTCGGCCGCGCGGGTGATGCTGAAGCAGTCCAGCTCGTAGCAGGCGGCGAACCGCTCGACGATCCGGGCGGCCGCGGCGCGCGACCGCTCGGACACCGGCAGCGGACCGCGGCCGGTGAACCGGTCCACCTCGTCCGCCACCCGGTTCCACGGCGCGACCAGGCGCGTGGACGTCACCCGCTCCAGCGCGGCCCGGCTGAAGTCGGTGCGCTGGTTCTCCGGGCTGGTCGCGGCCAGGTGGAACCTCACCAGGTCGCGCGGCACCTCGGCGACCAGCTCCCGGCCCCACACCACGTGGCCCCGGCTGGTGGAGAACTTCGAGTTGTCCAGCTCGTAGAACTCGTTGGTGACGAACTCCTCGGGGAGCAGGTACCGCCCGTCGGCGGCCAGCAGCATCGCCACCGCCGCCACCGCGAACGGGTAGGTGTTGTCGAAGCCGAGGAAGTAGACGACCTTCGTGCCGGCGTCGGCGAGCCACATCTCGTCGTCGGCGGCGAGCGGCACCCCGCGCCGCTCGGCCGACAGCGTGCCGCAGTAGATGCTCCAGGCGGCGGGCTCGGCGTTCGGGTTGATCGTCTGGCCGGCGACCTCCGGGAACGGCGCCGGGATGCCCCACGACGTCGGGTACGTCACCGGGTAGTCCGGCAGCGGCCGGGACAGCATCTCCCGGATCGCCTGCGCCATGTGCGGCCGCATCGCCCGGCCGTGCACGGCGAAGTGCTCGCGGATGCGCTCGCGGTACTGCTCCATGGGCAGCACGAGCACCTGCGCCTCGCGCAGCTCCAGCGGGTCGTCCGGGTTGATCGTCGACCTGGGGTCGATCAGGTCGCCCGCGGCGACCGGGTGGCCGCAGCTCTCGCAGAGCCCGGCGCAGCCCTCCGCGAGGCACAGCGGGCAGCCGCCCTTCACGAAGCCGTCCACCAGGTACTCGCCGGTCGCCGGGGAGTACGGGAAGGTCATCGTGCGCAGCTCGAACTTGCCCGCGGCGTGCAGCCGCTCGACGAACCCGAGCACCGCCTTGACGAACCGGTCCTCGTCGCCGGTGTACCCGTCGACGTCGATCCCGACGGCCGCCAGCGTCGACTCGATCTGCTCCGCCGAGCGCGCCACCAGCTCCTCCGGCGGCACGCCCAGCCGGTGGGCCGTGGTGACCACGTAGGTGGAGGTGTCCTGGAAACCGGTGGCCAGCAGCACCTCGCGGCCGGTGGCCCGCAGGTACCGGGCGTGCACGTCGGCGGCCAGGAACGGGCCGGCGACGTGCCCGAGGTGCAGGTCGCCGTTCGCCGTCGGGGCCGGCGAGATGATCAGCGTCGGCCGGCTCACCGCGACTGCTCCTCGTGCCGGGCGAGGAACTTCTCCGACATGTCGGTGTCCCACCAGACGCCGTAGTACTCGAAGTCCTCCGCGCCGCCGTTGACGACCTTGTGCGTGCAGCCCGGGGGCAGGTGCACGATGTCGCCCGCGACGAAGTCGTGCCGCACGCCGTCCACGTCCAGCTCGGCGGCGCCCTTCATGGCGATGAAGATCTCGTACTCGTGGTGGGAGTGCGGCGTGGACTCGGTACCCGCGCGCAGGACGCACCAGGCGCCCTCGAACGGGGCGTTGAGCGCGGGCCAGGGCAGCAGGCGCTGGCCGTCCAGGCCGTACGCCGGTTCGAGGTTGTCCCGGTCCAGCTTGCGGATCTCGACCATGTCGTCACACCTCCGCGGTGACTTCGGCGACCGTGCGGCGGTCCAGCAGGTCCTCGGTGATGTCCCGCGAGCGGTGCGCCAGCACGCTGATCAGCGAGTCGGCGATGCCGTGCGTCTGCTCGTTGACGCCCTGGAGGTAGATGGCGCCCCAGGCGGAGTCGCCGAGGTCGACCCGGTAGCGCCGGCTGACGTTGACGTCGGTGAGGCCCATCCGGTCCGCCAGGTCGCCGACCATCGCGGGCATCCGCGGGTCGTACCCGGTGCCGAGGAACACCGCGTCGCAGCGCAGCGGCTCGACCTTGCCGCTCTTGCGGTCGCGCAGGTCCAGCACGATCTCGTCGCCGTCCGCCCGCGCCCCGACGACCTCGGTCAGGCTCCGCACCGAGGACCGCTGCCGCCCCAGCATCTTCTGCTGGTACAGCATGGAGTAGATCTCCTCCAGGAAGGGCGGCGCGAGGCCCGCGTAGTTGGTCAGGCGCATCTCGTCGAGCACCTGCGACCGGGCCTCCGGGAGCATGGTGTAGAACTCGTCGACGAACGACGGGTAGAACAGCTCGTTGACGAACTTGCTCGTCTGGTAGTTCTGCAGGCCGATGGCGCGCAGCACCAGCGTCGGCTCGCTGTCCGGGAAGTCCTGGTGCAGCGCCATGAACATCTCCGCGGCGCTCTGCGCGCCACCGATGACCACCGGGCGCATCGGCCGGTCGGCCGGCGGCGTCAGCTGGGCGATCCGGCCGGAGTACTGGGTGCTGTGCACCACCCGCTCCTTGGGCAGGTCGCGGAACACCTCGGGGACGTGCGCGTCCCGGCCGGTGCCGACCACCAGGTCGCGGCACGTGATGGTGTCGCCGTCGGCCAGCGTGACGGTCCACCCGACGACCGAGCCGTCCTCGGCGTACCGCGGGTCGATCCGCTCGGTGCGGGCGTTGTAGCGGATGCGGACCTGCTCCAGGCCGTCGGCGACCCACTGCTGGTAGGCCGAGAGCTGCCAGCGGTAGGGGTTGAAGGTCGACAGGTTCACGAAGTCGTCCAGCTGCCCCTGCTGGTGCAGGTAGTTCAGGAACGAGAACCGGCTCTGCGGGTTGCGCAGGGTCACCAGGTCCTTGAGGAACGACACCTGGCTGCGCGCCCACGGCAGCAGCAGGTTGCGCTGCCACTTGACGTCCGGGTACTGCTCCAGCACCAGGGTGTTCTCCGCCAGCTGGCGCACCCCGGACTCCTCGACCGCGACGGCGAGCGCCAGGTTCGACGGCCCCGCACCGATCATGAGAACTTCGACATCTTGCCCAGTCACATTCCCCACCTGACTACTAGGTCGGCTCACCCGCCGGGCCGAGGCCCGCGGGTCGGATGTTCCCGCGCGCCGGGCGTCGCAGGGCCCGGCACGGCTTCCGGTCTGGCACCGGCACGGCGTGGCCCACGTCGCGGTCCGCTCGGACCGCCGGGCGCCTCACGCCGGAGGGACCTCTCCCGGTTCGGGCGCCGTCGGCTCCGGGTCCACAGGAGACCGACGTCGACCGGACCGGGGAGGGACGATCAGCTCTTCTTGCCGCCGCCGATGACGCCGAGCGACAGCGCGAAGGAGGGCTTGCTGCCCAACAGGTACGCACCCGCGGACTGCAGGATGCGGTCCTGGGCCACGACGTGCTGGCACATCGTGTTCGTGTCGCGCAACCACCGGTCCATGGGCGACCGCTGGTAGATCGACGAGGTCTGGAGCAGGTCGTACAACCGCGACACGATCGAGCGCGCGGTGCGGAAGGCGTGCCTGCGGGACAACGGGAGCGCGGCCCGCTCGTCCGCCGTCAGGTCGTCCAGGGCGCCGCCCGCCGACAGCACCTCGTGCTGCCGCCGCAGGGCGCCGTACACCGCGTGCCTGGTGGCCGCGAAGTCGGCCTCGCACTCGGCGATGGTGACCTGGGTGCGGTAGTCGTCCGCCATCGCGCCGCCCGGGCCCACCTTGGTCGAGGCGATCTCCCGCACGTGGTCGAGCGCGGCGCGCGCCACGCCGAGCGGCACGCCGGGCATGTTGCGCATGTGCACCTCGGGCTGGGCCAGCGGGCCCTCGCCGTTGCGCACGGTGTCGAAGGTGACGGTGCGGTCCTCGGGCACGAAGACCTCGGTGATCGAGTAGTCGCAGCTGCCGCTGCCGGCCAGGCCGGTGGTGTGCCAGGTGTCGATCACCTCGACGTCGGCGCGCGGCACGATGAACAGCTTGGAGTCGTGCGGGTCGCCGTCCGCGCCCGGCTCCGGCTCGCCGTCGCGGTAGATGAACGCGCCGGAGATCACCCAGTCGGCGTGCGTGACGCCGCTGCCGAACTGCCAGCGGCCGGTGAGCCGGTACCCGCCGGGGACCAGCTCGGCCCGCCCGGTCGGGAACAGCAGGCCCGCGGTGACCATGTCCAGGCTGGTGAACATCTCCTTGGCCACGGCCTCGTCCAGGAACTGCGCGTACAGCCCGGAGTCCGAGCCGATCATCGCGCACCAGCCGGCCGCGGCGTCGCCGTAGGACAGCGCCTCGATCACCTCGGTCTGCTCCACCGAGTTCAGCTCGGGACCGCCCCAGTTGCGGCCGAAGCCCATCCGGAACACACCGGTCCCGCGCAGCAGCTCGACCAGGTCGGCGGGCAGGCGGCGCGCGCTCTCGATCTCGGCCGAGCGCTGGCGCAGCAGCGGCGCGACGGCCTTGGCACGGGCCAGGATCTCCGCCGCGGGCGTCTCCGCGGACACCGGGTCGGTGCCCACCCCGGTCGTGCCGGTCTGAACATCTGTGGCTGTCATCCGCTCGCTTCCCCTCGGCTGCGCTGATGTCATCCGATTCAAACCAGCGGATTCGTTGACTGGAACCGTTGACCGGATCAGACAATCAACCGGACAGGACGCCGCGGTCGGCGGCAGTGGTCTGGACATCCGCCGGCGCCGTCACCGGATCGCCTCCTCACCGCGTGCGATCAGGTGCGCCGCGACGACCGCCCGCCACGGCCACCACCCCTCGGCCGCCCGCTCCGGATCGCCGACGCCGAGGTCGCGGGATGCCCGGCGGACGGCGGGGGCGTCCGCCGGGAAGGCGTCCCGGTGCCCCAGGCGCAGCGCGATCTGCTCGGCCGCGCCCCGGCCGATCCCCTCGACCGCCGTCAGGCCGGCGACCAGGTCCGCCGAGGACGCGCCGCCGTCCAGCACGACGTCGCCGTCGGCCACCCGCCGCGCCAGCCTGCGCACGGTGTCGGCGGCGTCGGTCGGCAGGCCGATCCCGGTCAGGCCCTCCTCCGCCAGCACCTCGGCCGAGGGGAACAGGTGCGTCAGCCCGTGCGTCAGGCCGGGCACCGGCAGCCCGAGCCGCCGGACCAGCGCCCCCGTCCGGGCCCTGGTCGTCGGCAGGTCGCCGTGCTGCGCCACGACCGCGTGCACGGCCACCTCGAAGGCGCCCCACGCTCCGGGCGCCCGCAGGCCGGGCCGGGCCGACAGCAGCGGCCCGACGACCGGATCGGCCGACAGCGCCTCCACCGCCGGGCCGGTCTCCACGTCCACCGCGACCATGCGGCTCGCCCGCTCCACGACGTGGATCAGGCCCTCCCAGTAGGGCAGGTGCGCCCACAGCACGAGGTTGTCCTGCTCGCCGGGGTGCACCTCCAGCAGGCCGGCCTCGCCGTCCAGGCTGATCGTGCGGCGGTACACCCGGCCCTCGACCGACTCGACGCCCGGCACCGCCCTGGCGGCCAGGTGGTCGAGGACGCCGTCCCAGTCGAACGGCGGGCGGAACGGCAGCCGCATCGCCAGCCCGCCGTCGGCGGCCAACCGGTCGGCCCGGCGCCGGCGCAGCCGCAGCTCGCTCGGCACCGCCCGGAACACCTGGCGCATCTCGCGGTTGAACTGCCGCAGACTGCCGAAACCGGACGCGAAGGCCACATCGGCCACGGCCAGGTCGGAATCGTCGAGCAGCCTGCGCGCGAAGTGCGCCCGGCGCGACCGGGCGAGCTGGTCGGGGGTCACCCCCAGGTGGTCGTTGAACAGCCTGCGCAGGTGGCGCGGCGACACGCCCAGCCGCGCGCCGAGGGTGACCTCGGTGCCGCCGTCGAGCACCCCCTCCAGGATAAGCTGCACCGCGCGGCACACCAGCTCGGGCGCGTCGGGGCCGACCGGACCGGCGACCCGGTACGGGCGGCAGCGCAGGCAGGCGCGGAACCCGGCGGCCTCGGCCGTCGCGGCCAGCTCGAACGTGCGCACGTTCTCGGCGAGCGGCCTGGCCGGGCACCCCGGCCGGCAGTAGATGCCGGTGGTCACCACCGCCGTGAACGTCGTCATGCCGCAGGCATACAGGGATCGCCGCCCGGCCCGCTACCGCGAACGCCGGGATGTCCGCATCTGACCAGACACCTCCGGGGCGGCTCGGCGATCCTCATAAACGCGCTCACACCGCGTTGGTCGTCCCACCGCAGGAGGTCCTGTGCTCACCAAGGTCCTGTCGATCCCGCTCAAGCCCGGCAAGCAGTCCGAAGCCGAGCAGCTGGTCCGGCGGTTCGCCCTCCTGGGCCCCGAGCAGGAGCCCGCGACGCTGTCCTTCCGCGTGTACCGGAACGTGACGCGCCCGGACTACCTGCTGCTCGTCGGCAACTTCGCCGACCAGGACGCCTACGACGCCCACACCGGCTCGCCGGCGTACCGGGAGCTCATGGCGTGCGGGCTCGCCGCGTTGGCCGTGGAGGTCGTGGAGTCGGACCACGAGATGATCGTCAGCATCTGAGACGCCCCGTGTACCCGCCGTCACGTCGGGTGACCACAGGCCCGACGTGACGGCTTCCCACCCCCGCAACCGCCATCCGGGTGATCCTCCCCGGATGGTCGGAGGTTGATTGTTCGGACCGATCAACTCTGCCGTTCAACCTCGTCATCGGCTGGAATGGCCGCGGCGCACCACCCGTGGCGCCCGGCCCGGCAGGGCCACCGAAGGCGGCGATGACGGAGACAGACCTGTGACTGGCACGGCAGAAGACCTGTCCGGCGCGGCGATCCTCTCGCGCACGACACCACCCCTGCCCGACGCCTGCGCGTTGACCGGGGGGAACACCGGATCACCCCGCCGGGAACCGCCCGCGCTGAGACGGCGGCGGCGGCCTTCCCCCACACCCGTCCAGCCGATCGCGTGACCACCCCGCGCTCGGAGCTGGACGCCGCCACCCGGTGAACCGGGGTCGGCCGATCACTTCGTGATGCCGCACGTGCCTGCCGCCTGGGGAGTGCGGCCGTGCCCAGCGGCTATCCGAAGACCGCATGTGCCCATCAGTCCGTCGTGGCCCGCCGATCCGCCGGCCGGATCGACGCGGGCACTATCGGCGGTAGTGGTGTTCCGACGTCCGACGGAGTCGTCGGCTCAAGGAGGGGGATCAGCCATGGCGAGACCGGAGAAGCCCGTGGACGTCGGCAGCGGGGTGGCCGCCACGTTCGCCACGGAGCTGCGCCGATTAAGAGCGTGCGCCGGCAACCCGACGTACCGGGAGATGGCGCGCTCGGCGTTGTTCGCACCGTCCGTGCTGTCGAACGCGGCCAGCGGCACCCGGCTGCCGACGTTGCAGGTGACGCTCGGTTTCGTCGCCGCGTGCGGCGGTGACCGGGAGGAGTGGCGGCGGCGCTGGATGGAAGCCGCGAACGTCGCCAACACGGACGCGCCGTCCTGGGGCCGATATAGGAGCTCGCCCCAAGACCGGGGGATGCCCCGGCCGGCCCAGCTGCCGCTGCGATCCTGGGGGTTCGTCGGCAGGCAGCGCGAGTTGGACCTGCTCCAGGTGCCCGCGTCCAGCCCGGCGGTCGTCACCGGTCCGGTCGGGGTGGGCAAGAGCGACCTGGCCCTGCACCACGCGCACCGCGTCGCCGCCGACATGGTCGACGGCCAGCTGTACGCGGACCTCGGACCGCTGAGCGGCACCGCTTCGGACGCCGGGTTCGTGCTGGACGGTTTTCTGCGGGCTCTGGGAGTGCCCGCAGACCACCTGTCCGGCACGGTCGACCAGCGCGCGGGGCTGTACCGGTCCCTGCTGGTGGAGCGCAGGCTCCTGGTCCTGCTGGAGAACGTCCGCGACGAGCGCCAGGTGCGCCCGCTGCTGACCGAGTCCCGGCACAGCCAGACCCTGGTGGTCAGCCGCAAGCCGCTGCTGGGCCTGGACGGCGTCCGCCGCGTCCGGCTGGACGTGCCGTCGCGGTCCGACTCGCTCGCGATGATCACCGCGGCCGTGCCCGAACGGGCCGAGGCCGAGCCGCGCGAGTGCGACCGGCTCGCCGAGCTGTGCGACGACCTGCCCCTGGCGCTGAACATCGCCCTGCGCAAGCTCGTCGCCCGGCCGGACCTGCCGCTGCACCGGGCGAACGCCAAGCTGGTGGAGCGCGACGGCGCGCTGAACTGGCTCCGCATCGGCGACCTGTCCCTGCGCGAGTCGCTGAACTCCGCCTACCAGGAGCTGGGCGGGGCCGCCCGGACGCTGCTGACCCGCATCGCCCGCCTGCCGTTCCGCTGCGACCCGGACTCGGTCGTGCACGAGGGCGGGGAGCTGGCGGAGGAACTGGTGGAAGCCGGTCTGCTGCGCCGCGGCGACCACCCGGGTAGCTACCGGGTGGAGCGACTGGTGCGGGCGTTCGCGATCGAGGCGGGCGCGACCCCGACCGACCACTCCCACTTACCCCCGCCACCGCAGTGGCTCGACTCACCGCCGAGACAGGCGCGCCGGCACGAGCCGATCGACTGGAACGCCCTGCGGGGACGCCCGGACCTGGCGGACTGCCGCCCGGAGGTCATGGCGGGAGGCGCGCTGTCACCTCTCCGCATCGAACTGCCCACCCGCACCGCGGGCCGGGTGGAACCGACCATCCTGTGGGGCGCTAGAACCGTGCACTGACGCACCGAGCCGCGGCGGTCGTGCACCCGGACCTCGGGGGCGTGCTCGCGGACACGCCCTCACGACCGCTGTACCCGCCCCCACCCGGTCCCGATGTCGAACCCGCCGGCACTCCGACCCCGAGCCCCGTGCCGCGCCCCTCGCTCGCACCGAACCGGGCCGATCACGCGGTGCTCGCCGCATCGACGCGCGAGCACCGCCCTGAGGGGTCGACGCCTGGCCGTCGGCCGTTCGATTCTTGAAGAGGCAAACCACTGGTCGTGCGAACCAAGTGTGATCCATAACAGTGACTACCGATTTGGACCACAAAGAGACCACACGTCGCTCCAGCCGAGCAGGAAGTAGACGATTGCTCGACAAAGCGGTCAACCGCTCGACGCCAAACGGGTGAAGTGCGGTCAACCAACAGCCCGCACCCCGTCCCGTACGCGAAGATCCGAAGCGTGGGAAGCCCTGGTGAACCGGGACCGCGCGGCGACAGCGACCCGAACGACCCGCCGGATCGGCCGCACGTCAACATCACCCATGCAACGGCCAACGTGATGAGCGGCACGACGATTGGCCCGACGATACAGGCCAACGTGATAAACGGCGGGGTGCACGTGCACTACGGCCGCACGCCCGTGACGCTGCCCCACCGGTTCGGAGAGGTGCCTCCGCGCGCAGCAGGCTTCCAGGCACGTGCCGTTGCCGAATTAATCGGAAAAACACCGAACGAGGATGTCGAACCTCACGGCAGAAACACGCGAATGGCAGTGCTGTTCGGTTTAAGCGGAATGGGCAAGACGCAGTTGGCGGCCGCCTACGCCGAGCACGCCTGGAGTTCAGGCGAGATCGACCTGCTGGTCTGGGCAACCGCCGGTTCGCGCGATCTCGTCGTCGCGGAGTAAGCACAACTGGCCACCGAGCTGACCGGCATCGAGGACTCACAACCGTCTCGTGGCGCGTCACGACTGCTCTCCTGGCTCGCCACGACGAAGGCCCGCTGGTTGGTCGTGCTGGACGACCTGTGGAAGCCTTCCGACCTCGAAGGGTTGTGGCCCCCGCCCTCTCCGACCGGCCGCGCCTTGGTGACCACCAGACGGCGTGATGTCGCACTACAGGGTGACGGGCGGCACCCGATCGAGATCGGGCTGTTCACCTCGGAGGAATCCGCCGCCTACGTGCGCGCCCGCCTGGTCGACCACCCCCACCTGACGAATGGACTGACCGAGCTGACGCACGCGCTCGAACACGTGCCGACAGCACTGGCACGCGCCGCCGACCACCTGCTGCAGCGACACCTCTCCTGCGCGGAATACCTGGAACGGCTCTACAGCCGGCGCCGCGCCAGAACCCGGCCGGTCACCGCCCAGGACGCACAGCTGGACGAATCCCTCGAAACCGAAGCCGCAGCACTGGCGCTGTCGGTCGAGCAGGCCGACTTGGCCCACCCGGCCAGGTCGAAAGGCACTTCCTCCGACATCCGGATCGTCTGGTTCGACCCGGAGACGGGTGCGGCGAGCAGGATCTGGACGGGGACGAGCGCAGAGAAGATCAGCATTGACGAGGAATGGGACCGGCGCGTGCCGCCCGCGCACGATCACCCGCCGAGCACCATCAGCACCCACGACCGCGACGGCAGCATCCACCGGGTGGACGGCCCGGGAAGCGAGAACCGGAACGACTTCCTCACGCTGTGGAGCCGCCTCACCAAGATCTCCCTGGCCAGCCCCGGCCGGGCCGCCGTTCGCGCACACGGCATCCACAAGATCAGCAGTGGGAACAACACCGGATACGTCCAGTTCGACATCGCGGGCCGTTCCGCGCGGGTCCACTTGGACTACAAGTTCACCGACTACCGCCCTGAGCACGGTGTCATCACCACAACACACGTGCAGATCTACTGACTCCAGCACAAGTCGACGTACGCTCAGGTTGCGCGGCACGCCGACAGCGCTCTGGCCGCACAAGGCATCCCCTAAGGGTCGGAGATCATCAACCTCAGGGGTGGGCCGGATGTGACGGGTGGACGGACGGCCCTAGGGTCCTCGTGTGCCACTCATCGAGACCACGGCGCTGGGAATGCGCTACGACGGCAAGGTGACCGCTCTGACGGACCTGACGTTGGACATCGAGGCGGGCGTCGTCGGTCTGGTCGGGGTCAACGGCGCCGGGAAGACCACGCTGATCAAGCTCGCGCTCGGGCTGCTCACCCCCACCAGCGGGCGGATTCGCGTGCTCGGCCTCGACCCGATCGCGGACGGGGAGCAGGTGCGGGCGAAGGTCGGTTACATGCCCGAGCACGACTGCCTGCCGCCGGACGTGGTCGCCGCGGAGTTCGTCACGCACATGGCGCGGATCAGCGGCCTGCCCGCCGCGGCGGCGCGGGAGCGGGCGTCGGAGACGTTGCGGCACGTGGGGCTCTACGAGGAGCGCTACCGCCGGATCGGCGGGTACTCCACCGGCATGAAGCAGCGGGTCAAGCTCGCCCAGGCCCTGGTCCACGACCCCGAACTGCTGCTGCTGGACGAACCCACCAACGGGCTCGACCCGGAGGGCAGGCGGGCGATGCTCGACCTGGTGCACCGCATCGGCACCGAGTTCGGCATCTCGGTGGTGGTCTGCTCCCACCTGCTCGGCGAGATCGAGCGGATCTGCACGTCGCTGGTGGCCATCGACGCGGGCACCCTCCTGCGCTCGGCGACGCTGTCCTCGATGACCGAGCACAACGACCTGCTCGTGGTCGAGATCGACGAGGGCGCCGAGCGGCTGGCCGACGCGCTCGCCGCCGGGGGCGTGGACGTGCGCCGCCGCAACCGCGTGCTGACCGTCCGCCTCGGCGAGGACGACGGCGCGGTGTACGACCTCATCCGGGACGCCGTCGCGGACCTCGACCTCAGCCTGCACCGGCTCGAACGCCAGCGGCACCAGGTCGCCGACCTGTTCCGCGACCGCCCGGCCGAGGAGGTGTCCCATGTCTGAGTCCGGCGTCATCCACGACATCGGCTACCAGCGCTACACCGGCCCGAGGCTCGGCCCCGGCTACTCGGCCCGCGCGCTGTACACCCACAGCGTCCGCAGCGCCTACGGCCTCGGCCGCAGCCCGTGGGCGAAGGTGCTGCCGATCGGGCTCGTCGGCCTGGCCGGCATCGCCTCGCTGGTCATCGTGATCATCAACAGCCAGCTGCCCCAGCCGGTGCTCGACTACGTCGGCATCGCCTCCACCTTCACCTTCGCCGCGACGGTGTTCGTCGCCGTGGTCGCGCCCGAGCTGGTGTCGGTGGACCTGCGCACGAACCTGCTGCACCTGTACCTGTCCCGCCCGCTGGGCCGGGCGAGCTACGCGCTGGCCAAGGTCGCCGCGCTGGCCACCGCGACGTTCCTGATGCTCGCCGTGCCCATGCTGATCATGTTCATCGGCATGGCCTTCAGCACCGACGACGGCGTCCCGGGTGTGCTGGAGGAGTTCGGCGGACTGCTCGTCGGCCTCCTCGCCGCGGCCGTCCACGCGGTGCTCCTGGCGGCGCTGGGCCTGCCGATCGCGTCGCTGTCGGGACGCCGGGTGTTCACCACCGGCATGATCATGGCGGTCTTCCTGCTCACCGCCCCGATCTCGGCCGTCCTGCGCGAGCTGGACTCCGGCGCGATCGGACAGCTCGCCGGGCTGCTCGACCCGACGAGCCTGCTCAACGGCGTGGACCAGTGGTTGTTCGGGGCGGACGTCGACCTCGCCCCGATCGGCTCGTTCGGACCGGTGTACGGCCTGGTCACGGTCGCGCTGGCCGCGCTCGGCACGATGGCCGCGGTGTGGCGGTACAAGGGGGTGAGGTCGTGAACGCCGTGGAACTCGCAGGGGTCTCCCGCTGGTACGGCAACGTGGTCGCGGTCAACGACGTGACGCTGTCGATCGGCCCGGGGCTGACCGGCCTGCTCGGGCCCAACGGCGCGGGCAAGACGACCGTGCTGCACCTGATGGCGGGCCTGTTGGAGCCGTCGCAGGGCAAGGTCACGATCGGCGGGGAGCCCGCGTGGACCAACCCGGCCGTGTACCGCAGGCTCGGCCTGGTGACCGAGCGCGAGAGCGTGCCGGGATTCCTCACCGCGTGGGAGTTCGTCCTGGCCGGCGCCAAGCTGCACAAGCTCCCCGACCCGAGGGCCGCGGCCCGCGCCGCCCTGGAGACCGTGGACCTGGTCGACGCGCAGGACCGCCGGATCTCCACCTACTCCAAGGGGATGCGCCAGCGGAGCCGGGTCGCCGCGGCGCTGGTGCACGACCCGGACGTGCTGCTGCTGGACGAGCCGTTCAACGGCATGGACCCCCGGCAGCGGATGCACATGATGGAACTGCTCGACGGCATGGCCGGGAAGGGGCGGACCATCGTGTTCAGCTCCCACATCCTGGAGGAGGTCGAACAGCTCTCCGGCACCGTGCAGGTGATCGTGGCGGGCAGGCTCGCCGCCTCCGGCGACTACCGGCACATCCGGCGGTTGATGACCACCCGCCCGCACGTGTTCACCATCGCCTCCTCCGACGACCGCCTCCTCGCGACGGCGCTGATGGCCGAGCCGTCGGTCTCCGGTATCAGCATCACCGAGGCGGGGCTCCAGGTGCACACCAGCGACTACGGCGCCTTCACCCGCGCCCTGGCCAAGCTCGCCAAGGCGCGCGACATCCGGCTGACCACCATCCTGCCTTCGGACGAGTCCCTCGAGAAGGTCTTCTCCTACCTGGTGACCACATGAACCCGACGATCATGAGCCTCACGGCGAGGGCGCTCCTCGGCCGCAGGCGCGTGCTGCTGCTGCTCCCCATGCCGATCATCCTGCTGGGGCTGACCCTGCTGGCCGTCACCGAAGAGGACGAGGCCGCGACCCCGTCCGACTGGGGCCCGCTGGTCTTCTCCAACCTCGGGCTCGCGGTCGTGCTGCCGCTGACCGCGTTGATCGTCGGCAGCAGCGTGCTCGGTCTGGAGATCGACGACGGCACCATCACCCACCTGATCACCAAGCCGCTGCCGCGCTCGGAGATCATCCTGTCCAAGCTCCTGGTGGCCTGGCTGGTGACCACCGCGGCCACCGCCCTGCCGCTGGCCGCCGCGGCCGTGATCGCGGGTTCCGGCGCGCTGGCGGTCGGCCTGGTCGCCGGCACGGCCCTCGGCGCGCTGGCCTACAGCGCCCTGTTCCTGGCCCTGAGCGTGATGACCAAGCGCCCGGTCGCGGTCGGCCTCGTCTACATCGTGCTGTGGGAGAACCTGCTGGTGTCGTTCGTGGACGGCGCCCGCGTGTTCAGCATCCGCCAGCACGCGGCGGCCATCGCGGACGCCATCGGCGACACCCCGCTGATCTCCTCGACGCTGTCGCTGCCCACGGCGTTGATCATGGCGTCGGTGTTCGCCGTGGTGGGCGCGGTCGGCGCCACGCGGAGGCTGCGGACGTTCGCGCTGACGGGCGAGGCGAACTAGGAGCTGTTCGGCTCAGCCCGCCTGGGGACCGGCCGAGCCCGGCCGCCTCAGCCCGCGCCTTCCGACGCCGCCTGCAGGTGGCACGGTCACGACCGGCAGACGTGCCCGCGAGAGTCTCCCCGGCGACCGCCAACCCGGCAGATTCGTGATGCGCTCGCACGATCGTGGAGTCCACGCTCACCAACTCCGACCCGACCTGCCCGCGAGAGGCGGCCTCGGCGATCAACGCGTCCATCAACGCCTGGAACACCCCCGCCCTGGCCCAGGCGTTGAACTGCTCCCGCACCCGCCGCGGCAACGGCCCGGTGGCCGCCACCAGCAGGTGCGGCTCGATCAACGCCCACTCGGCATCGGTCAGATCAAAACGCGCCACACCCGTGTTCTACCAGCCCCACCAGCACACCACCTGGCTCGACCTGGATCCGAACCCCGAACAGCGGTTCGCGCCGTCAGAGCAGTGACGACAGCACGTGCTCCTCGGTGACCACCAGGCCCGTGGTGGTCATGACCTCGGCCAGGTCGGGGTCCCAGGCGGCCTCCGCGGGGCGGCTGGTCAACGTCGGCAGGTCGACGCCCCGGGCGATCAGCGTCGCGACGGCCTCGCGGTAGTCGTTCGCCGACATGCGCCACGCCGTGCCGCCGGTCCAGGCGAGGACGTCGTTGGTCGCGCGGATGCCGTCCGGCGTGAAGTCGTTGTGGCAGCGGACCACCTTGCCGGCGAGGTGGTGCCTGGCCTGCGCGGTGAGGCCGTTCGGGAGCACCACCAGCGGGCCGGGCACGCCGGATTCGAGCAGGCGCGGGCTGCGGACGACGGTGACCTCCGGCGCTTCGAGGGTGTCGTTCAACGTCAGGTAGCCCTGGGAGGTCAGCACGGGGTTGCTGTAGGCGTCCTTGAAGATCCCCGCCCGCTCCCAGGTGGTGCCCATGAGTTCGAGCGCCTTGCCCACGATCCGGGCGAGCGGCTGCCCGTCGTCGAGGTCGTTGCCGGCCAGGGCGAACCGGGTCGTCGTCGGACCGAGCCTGCCGAGCACCGCGGCGGCCTGGTTGGCGAGCATCGGCAACGCGGGCCGCGGGATCCGGCCGTACCGGCGCACGTGCGCGATCCACGGTGCGGCCCACGGTTCGTGCAGCAGGTCGTGCTCGCGCAGCGCGAACTTCAGCACGGCGTCGGCCGTCGACGCCTCCCCCTCCGCCGTGGCCATGCCGATCGGCTTGCCGTGCAGCGCTTCCAGCACCTCGACCAGCGTGCTGCCGTGCGCGCGGACGTGCTCGTCCAGGCGTGCCAGGGAGATCTGCCGGCGAGCCGGGTGCGCGACCGGCTTGCGCAGCAGTTCGGCGAGCGCCGCGGCGGTCTTCCCGTCCTCGACGCGGAGGCTGAACGCGGACCGGCCGCCACCCTCCAGGGTCTCGCGGGCCAGCCGCCACAGCTCGGCGAGCTCAGGTTGGTCCAGGTGCACCGGCCGAGCCTAGTTCCGCGACCCGGACCGCGCCCACGCCGACCCGGTCACCGGCCGGCGGCGGACACGAAGATCCGGGCGAGCCTCCCGGTCTCCCACTGCAGGCCGAGCCGGTGCTCGGCGAGGTCGTAGTTGACGGTGACCTCGCCGGTGGCGCGGTTCTCCCAGCTGTTGTGCGCGAGGGCGCCGTTCGCCCGCAGGTAGGCGTCGACCGGTCCGCGCTGCCCGTCGAGGTCGAGCCCGGAGATCACGCGGTCGGCGCCCGGGCAGAGGCCGACGTCGACGGTGACCTTCCGCACCAGCCCGTCGAGCAGCACGACGTCGACGCCGTCGTGCCCCGGGGCGACGGGGTCCAGCGCACCCTGCCGGACGCTCGAACCGGGGAAGGTCCCGCGCAGTTCCGCGTACGGCGCAGAACGCTCGGACGCGCCGAGAGCGGCGTACATCGTCGCGATGACGCCGGTCAGCGACGTCCCGGGGACGGCGGGCAGGTCGTCGGCCGGGGGCTCCCCGGTCTTCCGGGACACCGGTCGCGGGTCCCGGCCACCGAAGTCGGCCACCCGGTCCCAGATCCAGTCGGCCATCGACTCGGCGACGGGCTCGTCGGGCTGTCCGGGCCGACGTCGGACCAGCGCCCCGAAGGCGACGGCGACCAGGTACGCCCCGGCGTCGTCGGTCATCACCTGCTCCCAGACCTCGTTCTCGGGCCAGTCCGGGTGCGCCGCCGGGTCGGCCTCGATCGCGGTGGCCTCGGCGATGATCTCGGCCGCCGACATCAGGCGGAACGGCTCGGCCGGTCCCCAGGCGGCGCCGGAGCCGGGCTGCTGGCCGTCGTGCCAGGCCACCAGGTCCTCCGCGACCATGGAGCCGATCTTGTCGACGTCGGCGGCAGCCGCGTCCTCGGCCGAGAGCGAGATCCCCGGCCGCAGGGTGGCCCGCAGGTCGGCCGGCATCACCTCGTCCAGCGCCGCCAACGCGGAGGCCAGGTCGGTGCCGAGCACCTGGTCGCGGAGTTGCCGCCACCCCAGCTCGATCACCCCGGTGCGGCGGATGTCCTCCAGCGTGATGTCCTGGGCGTGGGCGTTCTCGACGATCCGCAGCATCGTCCGGGCCGTCCCCACCAGGTTCTGCAGCAGCTCCTCGGTCGGGTCCTCGCGCAGCAGCCGCAGGCCGAGCCGTTCCGCGTCGGCGAACCGGTACTGCACCAGGTAGGCCCAGCCGAGCAGCAGGGCGACCCAGGAGTTCGCCGCGTCGGCCCGGATGGCCTCCTCGGCCGCGGGGGCGAACCGGTCGGGTGGCGCGAAGCTCCTCAGCAGGTGCACCGCGCGCGTCCCGAGCGCCCTGGGCAGGTCGTCCGGCGCCGTCCGGGAGCACAGCGCCACCGCCTGGTCGAGCCGGCGCCACCCGTCCTCGTGCTCCCCGCAGAGCGCTTGGGCGGACCCCAGCTCCATCCAGTCGGACCAGTCCTCGTGCTCCTCGGCCAGCACGGTGCGCGCCCACCGCAGCGCCTCGGGGTGGTCGTGCTCGGCGAACGCCAGGTGCCGCAGGGCGCGAGCCGCGTTGACGAACTGGCCGTCACGGCGCCCGGCGACCCGGAGGTAGAGCCGTCGCGCCTCGACGGTCTCACCGCAGACCTCGCGGTGGTTGCCGAGCAGCAGCGACACGCTGCTCCGCTCCGGCTGGACCGCGAGCACCCGCAGCGCCAGCTCGGCGACCTCGGGGTGCGACGGCTGTGCCGCGAACAGCTCCCAGGCCAGGTCCAGGGTCCGTTCCACGGCGTCGACGTCGGCGTCGGCGGGGGCGGGGGCGTCGCGCCCGAAGTCGCTCATCGCATGCCTCGCTTGATCCGGTACGCCCGGAGCTGGTCGAAGGTGCCGTCGTCCACTCCGTACTCCAGCACCGGCGCCACCTGGTCGAACCAGGACGTCGTGGACGGGGTGATGCCGCCGACCGCGGCCAGCACCGCCTCGGTGGTGACCGGCACCAGCGCACCGCTGTTCATCGACTCGACCATCGCCTGCTGCAGCACGGTGGTCGTCAGGTGGCCGAGGTCGGCGCCGGAGAACCCCTCGGTCGCCGCCGAGACGGCGACGACGTCGACACCGTCGGCCGGCTTGCCCGCCAGCGCGCCCCGGACGATGGCCGCCCTGGCGGCCGCGTCCGGTGGCAGCACCAGCACCGTCTTGTCGATCCGGCCCGGTCGGCGCAGCGCGGGGTCGATGTCCCACGGCCGGTTCGTCGCGGCCAGGAAGTAGACCCCGTCGTTCGCGCCGGCCACGCCGTCGAGCTCCTCCAGCAGCTGGCTGACGAGCATCCGCATCGACTGCGACCCGCCGCCGCCGGAGGTGCGCCGCCCGCCGAGCGCGTCGAACTCGTCGAAGAAGATCACGCACGGCGCCGCGGCGCGCGCGTTGCGGAACACGCTCCGGATCGCCTTCTCGCTCTCCCCGATCCACTTGCTGAGCAGGTCGGCGAGGGTCACGTGGATGAACGACGCGCCGAGGTCGCCGGCGATCGCCCTGGCGATGAACGTCTTGCCGCAGCCGGGTGGGCCGTACATCAGCAGCGACCCGCCCGGCTTCTGCCCGAACGCCGCCGCCAGCTCGGGGTTGCGCAGCGGGGCCAGGAACGCGCTGTCCAGGTGCCGCTTGACCTCGGCGAGACCCGCGACGTCGGCCAGCGTCACCGCCGGGCGCTCGGCGTCCCACAGCGACGCCGACCCGGCAGCGCCGCTGTCACGGCGGTCCTCGTCGGCCGGGGCCGGGACCGGGTTCGAGTGGCGCATCCGCGCCGCCACCAGCCGGGCGCGCAGCAGTCGGACCCGCGCCGGGTCACCGCCGGAGGTCTCGAACGCCGCCAGTTCGGCGGCGGCGCGGTCCGGGTCCCGCTCCAGCAGCAGCGTGACGAAGTCCTCACGCAGGGCGAGGTTGCCGGGGTCGGCCGCCACCTCGTGCGCGATCACCTCGACGAAGCCGTCGTCCGGGTCGACGCCGCTCACCGCGCGTCCCCGTCGACCCAGCGCTTCAGCAGGCCCAGGTTCGCCAGCGGGATGTAGTGGCCGATCCGCGGGTGGTCGAGCGTCACGCCGAAGACGCCCACCTGGCCGAACGAGGCGACGTAGTCGATCGCGGCGGGCACCGGCACACCGAGCAGCGGCGCCTCGCCGCCTTCCGGGTCGACCAGCCCGAGACCGCGGGCGGCTTCCCGCGCCCGCTCGGCGCTGCTGTAGAGGCAGATCATCGGGCGCTGCTCGAAGGCCACCCCGTAGGGACGGGGTTGGTCGGCGGAGCCCCGCGCGATGAAGAACCACCGGTCCAGCGCGGCCACCTGCCGCCACAGCGCGACCTGCGCCGTCGTGTCGCCGGCGGGCGCCGCTCGGACCGCCGCGTCGAGGCGGTCCAGCTCGGCCACCGCCTCGGGGCTGTTGTCTGCCGTCATCCGGTTCTCTCCCGTTCGAGCCCAGCCGGCCGAGCCCGCGATCCTGGAGGCGCGGACCTGGCCGGTTCCCGGACAAGAGACAAGCACGCCGTCCGTCGTGGCGAACAGGCGGCCGGGTGCGCGGGGGTCGCGCGGCTACTGCTGCGAGATCTTCGGGTGACCCTCCGACGCCTGCACGACGACGATCCCCCGCCCGGTCAGCCCGAGCTGGTACGCCTCGCCCGAACCCCGGCCGATGGCCGCGGCCAGCTTCGCCGTCCGGCGGATCGAGGACTGCAGCGACGTGGACCACAGGACCGCGGACTGCATGTCGACGTGCGTCGGCACGTCCACGTCGAGCACGACCGGCGTCCCGTACGCCGTGACGGCGAGCGCCCCGGTGCCGGTGAACGTGGTGTTGAACAGGCCGCCGCTGAGCATCGACGCGCCCTCGACGCGGTTGATGTCCCACTTGAGCGTGCTCTCGAAGGCCAGCACGTTGTTGCCGTTGACGGTCACCCCCTCGTCCTCCAGGTGGATGATGAACACCTCGTCGGCGTCCCGGGCGAGGAAGACGTCGCCGCTGCCCGACACCTTCATCAGGGACATGCCCTCGCCGGTGAGGGCCTTTTTGAACAGCTTCCCGATACCGCCGCTGCCCTCGTAGGCGAAGTCGACGTCGCCCTGGTAGGCCACCATCGACCCCTGCTGGGCGAAGAAGAACCCACCGGTGCCGGTGAGGTCCACCTTGAGCATGCGGTCGTTCTGGAGCTGGAAGCTGCCGGGTTCGACGGACCGCTCCGAGTGGTCGAAGAGTGAGCTGCGCATGGTCCGATGGTGTCAGGTGGTCGACCGGGCCCGCACCTCGGAGCGGAACGGAGGTCACCGACTCGGTGCGGTCGGGCGGCGGGGCGGTGATCGGTAACGCCGCGTCGATCGCGGCGACATCGTGGTGAACGCGCAAGAAGCTCAGTGGACCAGGGGTGAGCACATGCCGGTCAAGCGCCGCCAGTGGCACGTCGGGCATCGATTAACCGTCCGAGGCTGCGAGTTGGACCAGTACGGGCGGACCGAGGAGGCCGAGCAGGCGTTCCTGGGCGCCGCCGCGCACGGGGACTTCAACGGGATGTACAACCTGGGGCTGCTGGCCGAGCGGTCGGGGCAGCACGCCGCCGCCAGGCTCTGGTACGTCCGCGCGCACCGGGCCGGGCACCCCTGGGCCGCCAACAACCTGGGCGTGCTGCTGTACAACGCCGACGACCCGATGGCGGCGGTCTGGCTGCGGGCCGCGGTCGCGATGGGCCACCCGCAGGCCGAGGCCAACCTGCGGCTGCTCGCCCGCTCGTCGCCGCCCTCCGACGTGGATCCGCTGGTGTGGCCGCTGTACCTGCGCTCGCGCGCCGAGGCCGCCTACCGGCAGTTCACCGAGACCGACAACGACGCGGCCCTGGTGCGCTCGGTCACCCTGGCGCGGAAGGCGGCGCAGGCCGCGGGGGACGACCACCCCGCCCGCGGCCTGCTGCTGGACGACCTGCGCGACCTGCTGCGGTTCCGGTACGACCTGAGGGGGCGCAGCTCGGACCTGGACGAGGCCGCGGCCGTCGCGCTCACGGCTTTCGAGGCCACGCCACCGGACGGCGCCACCCGGCTCGACGCCGCCCGGTCGGTCGTCTCCCTGATGCGCGACCGGTTCGAGGTCACCGGGGAGGTGGAGCAGCTGCTCTCCGCGCTCGACCTGGGCAAGCGGGCGTTGGCCGGGGCGCAGGAGGACGAGCGGCAACGGGGGAAGCTCGAAACCAGCCTGTGCGCCGCGCTGACGTCCTTGGCGCTCCACTCGGACTCGGGCGCCGACCTGGACGAGGCGGTCGAGCTGGGCCGGGCGGCGGTCGACCGGCTCACCGGCGGCGAGAAGGTCGTCGCGGCCACGAACCTGGGTGGGGCGCTGCAGCTGCGCGGCAGGTTGCGAGGGTCGCCGGACGACCTCGACGCCGCGGTCGAGGTGTTGCGCTCGGTCGAGCACTTGAGCGTGACCGAGGCCGTCCACCAAGCCAATCTGGCCATGAACCTCGGGGCGGCTCTGAACGCACGGGCCGCGGTCACCGGCCGGTCCGGCGACGAGGACGCCGCCCGTTCCGCCGAGGAGCACGCCAGGACCGCGTTGCGAGCCATACCGGAGCACAATCCCACGACCCTGCTCCGCATGGCGCTCGCCGCCGAGGACGCCGACGCGATCGACGCCGCGTGGCGGGCGGTGGTGGCGCTGGCGCCGACCCACAGCGCGCGCCCGTCGCTGCTGGCGCACCTGGCCGGCGCCCTGCACAAGGCGGATCGGACCGAGGAGGCCCTGGTGGTGGCGCGGGAGGCGGCGGCCACCGCGGTCAGCAGGCACGCCAAGCTCGACACCCGACGGATACTCGCCCGGATCCTCTACGCGATGGACGACGACACCGCTGCGGACGTCTTCGCCTCGGCGGCCGAGGTCTGCGACAGGACCGACGTGGGCTTCGCGGAGGTCCAGGTGGGTTTGGCGGGCGCCTTGTTCAAGCGTGACGAGCGCTCCCCGTCCGACGCCGACCGGTCCGCGGCGATGGCAGCCCTGCGCGAAGCCGCCGGCGCGGTCGGCTCCTCGCTGAGCGACCGCTTGTTCGCCACCCAGGTGTGGAGCGGCGCGGCCCGGGAGGCCGGCGACATCCGAAGCGCGCTGGAAGGTGCGCGCGAGGCGGTGTCCCTGCTCCGGGACATCGGCTGGTCCCACGTCGACCAGGGCGACCGGGAACGGGGCCTCAAGAACGGCGCGGCGATGCCGAGGGAGGCGGCGGCGCTGGCCATCGCCCTCGGCGAACCCGAACTGGCCGTCGAACTGCTGGAACAGGGCCGCGCGCTGATGTGGCGCTCGACGTTGCACTTGCGGGACGACTTCACCTCGGTCGCCGAACGCGCACCCGCCCTGGCCGAGCGGCTGGAGGAGGTCCGCTCGACCATGCACGCCACGCCGCGGGAGGACTCGGAGACGCGGGCGCGACTGGCCCGGCAGTGGACCAGGCTGGTGGACGAGGTCCGGGAGCGGCCCGGCCTGGAGGACTTCCTGACCCCCGCCCCGTTCGCCGAACTCGCCCGCGCCGCCGACGAGGGGCCCGTGGTCATCGTCAACATCAGCAAGATCCGCTGCGACGCCTTGGTGCTGCGGCCGAACCGGGGGGTCGAGGTCGTGCCCCTGCCCGGTGTGGACGTCCCGGGGATGGACCTGGTGTCCAACACCTACCTGGAGCACCTGGGCGAGGCGGCGAGCCCCGACGCCTCCACCCACGTGCGTGACCGAGCGCGGCACACCGTGCACGACACCCTGGAATGGCTGTGGGAGCGCATCGCCCACCCGGTGCTCCGCCACCTGGACCTGCCGACCGCGTCGGCGGAACCGCCCCGCGTGTGGTGGTGCCCCACCGCGTCGCTGGTGCCGCTGCCCCTGCACGCGGCGGGCCGGTACCCGCGCACCACCGGCGACCCGGTGGAACCGGTGGGCTTGCCGTACGCGGTGGTGTCGTCCTACACGACCACGCTCGCCTCGCTCGTCGAGGCACGCCGTCGCCGGGCGTCCGCGACCGCCGCGCCGCTGGCCGTGGGACTGGCCGAGACCGAACGCGGTCACGGGGCACTGCCCTCGGTGGTCGCGGAACTCGACGTGCTGCGGGGCCTGTTCACCGACGGGCGTTCGACGTTCCTGGTCGACGGGGAGGCCACCCTGGAAGCCGTCCGGCGGGAACTGCCGCGGCACGCCTGGGCCCACTTCGCCTGCCACGGCCGGCTCGACATGGTCGACCCCTCCACGTCGGGCCTGTGCCTGTGGGACGACGACCTGAACGTGCTGCACCTGGCCGACCTGCGCCTGGACCGGGCGGACCTCGCGTTCCTGTCCGCCTGCCACACCCGCCTCGGCGGCGGTGGCCTGCCGGACGAGGCGATCCACACGGCCGCGGCCCTCCGCATGGCCGGTTTCCGCCACACGATCGCCACCCTGTGGTCGGTCCACGACCGAGCCGCCCAGCGGGTCACCAGGGGCTTCTACGAACTGGTGCGCGAGGCGGACGGCCTGGACCCGACCGACGCCGCGACGGCGCTGCACCGGGCCGTCGCGGTCCTGCGCGACCGGTACCCCACCAACCCGATCGTCTGGGCGCCCTTCGTCCACGACGGCCCGTGAGGGACCGCACGACGTGTGGGCTCAGGGCGCGTACCGGATGGCGGCGGCGATGGCGGCGGCGCCCGTCCAGCGCCGGGAGGTGGTCGTGCTGTCGTGCTCGACCACCTCCGCGCACAGGCCGTGCAGCAGCCACGGGTCCAGCTCGCGCAGGGTGCGGGACAGGTTCGGTACCCGGTTGATGCCCAGGCTGTGGTGGCTGGGCGCGCCCAGCATCCGCTCCACGCGGTCGCTCCGGCAGCGCACGGCCGCCCGCTCGTCGCCGGCGTGGTGGACCAGCTCCCGTCGCCACGACGTCGCCAGCAGCAGTTCGGCGCTGTTCCACCGCTGTCGCGTCTCGCCCACGGTGGGCGCGGACAGCGCGGACCGCGCCGACCGGCGCAGGTACCACGCCACGACGAGTCGACTGCGGAACTCCCGCGCCGCTCGCGGGTCGCCGCTGATGCGGTCCAGTTTGGACAGTGCGGTGACGCTCGCCGGCGGTAGCCGCTTCGCGGGCAGCGGCAGCAGCAGCACCACGACGTCGGCGCCCGCGTCGATCTCGAAGGGGTCGATCTCCAGCGCGGGCGCCGCGTGCCCCGCCAGCGCCGCGCACAGCGGCCCGCCGACGCCGTACCCGGTGCCGTCGACCACGACGACACCGGTGTGCGTCACGGTTTCCGGCTCGGTGAGCGCGCGGCGACGGCGCAGGAACCCGATCACGACGGGCCGGTCATCAGGAACAGCTCCACCAGCACCTGACCCTCCTCGCCGGACTGCCCGCCGGCGTAGGCGCGCATGTCCGCGCGCGACCTCAGCTGGGGGATGTCCACCGGGTCGATGATCGACTTCAGGTGCTCGGACACCACCACGCCGTCCTCCAACCGGCCGTTGCGCGGGCGGCCGAACAACAGCACCAGCCCCACCTGGGCGTCCGGGCCGACCGCCGCGGTCAGCCGTTCGCGGAACACGTCGACCACGGCTTCGTCCGGCACCACCGGCATGACGAACGTCTGCGGCGTCAGGCGCAAGCCCTGCGGCCGGGGTGGCTCGCTCGTGGGCGGCGGGGCCGACGAGCTCGCCACGTCCGACACCGGCCGGACCTTCGGCACCTCCGAGCCGATCACGACCACCACCAGCAGCAGCGCGAGTTCCGCGAACAGCCACCCGGCGGGACCCAGCGTCCCGCCGTCGGACTGCCGGCTCCGGCGCCGCATCAGGCGGCCGTCCCTCGGTCGTGCTGCTCGTCGGCGTGCCTCAGCCCGTCGGAGACCATGGCGAGCCAGTTGACCTCGCCCACGGTGGCCCGCAGCTCGTCGGTCGTCTTCTGCAGCAGCGCGGACGTCCGGCCCAGCGCGCCCGCCGCCTCGGCGACCACGTCGGCGACCGCCGTGAACGGCTGCTGAGCGGCGGTCAGCGCCTCCTGGTGCCGCTCGTGCCGCTCGGCGACCGACCGGGCGTCCGCCAGTTGCGCGTCCGCTCGCTCCAGCACGACCCCGGAGCGGACGACCGCCTCGCGCGCCGCCTCCGCCGCGCCGGACACGTCCGACACCACGCTCGCCAGCGGTTCGAGCTGGGCGCCGATCAGTCGCGAGGTCCGGTCCAGGTCCCGCCGCACCTCGTCCAGCTTCTCCGCCTGCGCGCCCAGCTCCGGCAACGCGGCCACCAGCCGTTCCACGCCACCCACCAGGCGGTCCACCACGGTGGTCGACTCGGCCAGCCTCACCGTCGCCGAGGTGAACAGCTTCGCGGCGGCGCCCAGCTCGACCGCCGCCTGCCGGGTGTGCTCCTCCACCCGCACCGGCGCGAGGCCGGCGCGCAGCACGGTCAACGGCGGCAGCAGGTCGACTTCGAGCCGGTGCACGATCCGGTCGATCCTGTCGGCCCGGCGCTGCGCCTTGGCGGGCTTGCGGTACACGCCCATGAGCACCACCACGGTCACCACGATGATGACCGACAGGCCGACCGGGCTGCGCCACATCGGTTGCGCCAGCCAGTCCGCGAAGAACGACGACGGCTCGGCGGACGGCGAGGCGGCGAACTCGGTGACGTAGGACCACTCCGCGTAGCCGAGGAACGCCCACGTCACCACGACCGGCAGCAGCGGCAGCGTGCTGCTCGGCCGGTCGACCGGGTGCTCGGCGATGCCGCGCAGGTAGCCGGGTTCCCGCAGCCGCCACAGGTCGGCCTCGCGGTCGACGGCGGACGAGCCGGCCTCGGCCTGCCTGGCCTGCTGGACGGCGGCCCGCAGCACCACGTCTAGCTGTGCGAGGTGCGCGGGCCGGCGTCCCGGTGACGTGCCCGCCACCCGATCCAGCTCGTCGATCGCCGCGGTGACCCGGCTCTCGAACTCGGCGGCGGCGGTCTGCGCGGGCGCGCTCACGGTGTCCTCCCGGGGGGCGACGGCCGGTCGAACAGGCCGTCGATGGTCATGTACAGCATGGCGACGCCGCCCACCACGAGGAGGACGATCAACAACCACCGGACGTCGGGCCACCTGAGCCAGGACGGCAGTCCGGGCAGCCGTCCGCGCCGGGCCGGCACGTCGGGGGGCTTCTCCTCCTCGTGCCAGCTCGGCAGCGAGTCGGCGCCCTCTTCCCGCGACCCGGGTTCCGGCTCACGAGCCACCGCGGGCACCGGTTGGGCAGCCCGGTCCGCGGCGGCCCGGTGGACGTCCGACTCCAGCCGCAGCGCCGCGTCCCGCAGCACCTTCCGCTGCGCCGACGGCGTGAGCCGGCTCAGGTCGGAGCGCAGCGCCGCCACCAGCAGGCCCGCGGGCAGCCGCCGGTCGAGCCGGTCGAAGTGCGCGACGCCGGCCGCCAGCACGGCGGCGCCCGTCGACGGCGGGACCAGCTCGTACGTGGCGAGCAGCCACTTCTCCGCCCACGCCGGGCCCTGCGCCTGGCCCAGGCGCAGCACGTGCTCCAGCACCTCCCGCTCCTGCCCCGCGCACAACCGCATCAGCTCGACCGCCACGGTGGGCGTGACCTTGCCGAGCCCGTCCAGGACGGCGACGACCTCGCGCAGGGTGTCCGGCGCGGCGTCCAGGAACGCGCTCGCGACAGGACCGACCACCTTGTGCTTCCGGATCTCCGCCACGATCCGCGCCGTCGGCACGCCGTAGATGCCGACCGTCGGGTCCGCCGGCGACACGCCCAGGTCGGCGAGCCACGACTCGTGCGCTTGGTGCAGCTCGGCGCCGTGCAGCGGACGCCCGTCGGCGATCACGTAATCGCGGACGAACTCCGCCATCCGGGCCCGGCTGTCGAACCGGGCCCGCAACAGCCGCGCGAGCGTCGCGGACCAGCCCGGCACGTCGTCCGCCGCCGGCGGGAACAGCGCCGGGTTGGTGTGCGGCGCCGCGCCGACGTGGACGTCGAGGACGCTGTCGAACAGGACCTCGGCCAGCTCCGGCGGCAGCGGGTCCGCACCGGTCAGCCGGGCGATCGCCGCGGCGGGCGCGTCAACCGCCCACCGGCTCACCACGCCGCGCCCGTGCCCGGTGGTCAGCCGGGCGTCGCCCGCGGCCAGCAGGGCCGGCACGTCCGACTCCTCGAAGTCCAGCTCCCGGGCGGCGACCAGCTCCACCAGCCCGGCCAGGGTCGGCGCCTCCAGGTACCGCTGCGGCAGTGCCTGCTCGTGCGCCGCCAGGCCGGTCAGCCACGCCACGACCTCGGCGGTCTTCGGGTGCGTCACCGCCTGCTCGCCGCGCTGCTCCGCGGCGCGTTCCAGCCACGAGCCCAGACCCGCGTTGCCACCGGGCAACCGCTGCGGCCAGCGACCGGTGACCGGCGGGTTCGTGTCCCGCACCGCCCGTCGGACCAGGTAGGTGGAGAACACGTGCCGGCGGACCTCGGCCAGCGGCAGCAGCGCGATCACCGCGTGCAGGGTCGCCGCGACGTCCACCGGCTCGCCGTCCACCACCACCGCCTGGGCGTCGGCGAACAACGCGGTCAACGCGCCCGACAGCGCGGACCGCGCCACCGGGCGCAGCCACCGGTGGGACGGCTCGGCCGAGTCCGGGTGCCCCAGCAGGCCGTCCGCGCCGATCCGGCACACCGCCCAGTGCCAGAACCCGGCGGGGTCGTGCCAAGCGGGCGCGAACAGGAACTGGCACATGCCCGCCTGGCCGAACGCGCCGCCCCGGCCCTGCACCGCGAAGCACCAGTGCGGGGCCGAGTCGACCTCGACGTGCCGCAGGCTCCACATCGGCAGCAGGTGGCCGTCTTCGGCGGGCTCGTCCCGCTGCGGCACGTTCGTCAGCAGCTTCGTCGCGAGCGCCGTGTACGCGGCGGGCGGCGCGGCGCGGCCCTCCCCGACGTTCGGCACGAAACCGCCGCCGGTCAGGTCGCCGTACTCGACGAGGACGTAGTCGGTCATGGCCGCAGCCTCCCAAGCAGGTTCAGCAGGAGTTGGGACAGCGCGCCCGACCGCGCGGTCAAGTCGGTGAAGTGCCCCTTGCCCAGCGGCTGGAACGACTCCGCGCCCTCGCCGCTGGGCACCGGCACCTCGCCGAGCGGTGAGCACAGGAAGAACCTCAGCTCGCGCCAGTCCTGGCCGAGCATCGAGGCGATCTGCTGGCCGAACCCGAGGCCGTAGGTGATGCCGCAGGTCAGCGCGGACATCACCAGGTCGCGCACGCGCAGGACCCGGGCCTGGCCCACCACGAGGGACTCGGTGAGGTGCCGGTCGAGCGAGGGGAGCGGGATCTCGCTGGGCGGGAGCAGCGCGGACGGGTCCCCCGCCTCCACCTTGATCAGGTCCCGGCCGCCGAGGTGCACCAGGTTCCACAGCGCGTGCGGGTCGGCGTAGTGGGTCACCAGCGACCCGGCGACCTGGAGCGCGGCCTGGTTGCGCACCCGCACGTCGTACTGGTTGTGCAGGATCGGCACGACCACGTTGTGCGCGGCCCGGTCCAGCGCCGTCCGGCCGCTGTCGGACCGGCGGGCGACCTCCAGCAGGTAGCGGGCGACCCCGGTCACCACGTCGCCGGGGCCGTCCGCGTCCGGGCCGCGCCCGAGGTCGCGCAGCGTCCGGCCGGCTTCCAGCGCCAACCGGAACAGGTCGGCCTTCGTC
The DNA here is from genome assembly GCF_040744945.1 of Saccharothrix sp. HUAS TT1. NCBI lineage: Bacteria > Bacillati > Actinomycetota > Actinomycetes > Pseudonocardiales > Pseudonocardiaceae > Saccharothrix > Saccharothrix camelliae. The sequence goes on from NZ_CP160453.1 coordinate 6,876,609, forward strand.
ACGCACACCAGCACCTGCTGCGTGCCGCCGAGGTCGACGGCGAGCGACCCGGACAGCTCGGCGAGCTGCCCGGCCACCCGGTTCTGCACCAGGTTCCGCGCGCCGCGCACCCGGTCCGCGCCGGTGTTGACGTCCTTGGCCGGGCGCATGCTGCCGCGCATCACCCGCTCGGCCTTGTCATCGGGCAGCAGGCCGGTGAACCCCTTGGTGATCACCGGGTCCACCACCCACATCAAGGTGCTGTAGTTGCGCAGCAGCCGCTGCCGGTCGTCGGCGAGCACGGTCCGCTGGTCGAACAGCTCGCCGGGGAGGTCGGCGATCGCGGTCAGCACCCGGCGGCCGCCGATCTGGTAGCGGCGCACGATCGGCTGGCGGATCCGCTTGCCCCACTCGTTGCCCGCCGCGTGCACCTCGTGGATCTCGTCGATCCGGTTGACCAGGTCGGCGGACACCGTGTCGTTGAGGAACGCCACCGGCATCATCTCGCCGAGCTGGGTCGCGTTCATCGGCCGCCCTTCCTCCTCGGTGCGGGCGTAGTGCCCGACGAGGACGTTGAGCGGGTGCTCCTCCAGCATGTCCGAGGTCTGGGGGTTGATCGCGGTGAGGTCGGGGCGCCAGTCGACCGACTCCAGGCTGGTCGTGGTGAGCTGCTGGCTGAGCGTGCGCAGCACCAGGTAGCTCTTCCCCGCGGCGGTGCCGCCGATCGCGGCGGCCACGTCGAACGACTCGACGGTCCACTCCGGGTCGTAGCGGGCGCCGGTGGACCGGATGCGGTCCAGGAAGACGTGCCCGTCGCCGCAGATCCGGTAGTACCAGCGGATGCGCCGCTCCTGGAAGTCCGACGACGCCCAGCTCTGCGGGTCGCCGTAGAGGCCGATCCGCCACTGCATGTCACCGGGCTGGGTGCCGTGCACCTCCAGCCACAGGCTCGGTGGGCGCGGGTAGCCCTCCTCGTCGCGGGACGGCGGCACGCCCAGGTCGGCGTAGCACGCGGGGCACTTGCGGAGCCGGCCGAGGTTGCTGCGGTTCTTCGTCATGGTGTGTCCGTTCGTCACGGCGGTCAGCGGAGCGCGATGATCAGGGAGAGCACGAGCAGCGCGAAGCCGCCGGACAGCAGCAGCGCACCCCGCCGCCACGCCAGGGCGCGGCCGATCCCGGCGGCCTCCTCCAGCCAGGTGTGCACCCGGACCTCCACCTGGCGGGCGGACTCGTCGGGCAGCCCGCCCATCGCCCAGTCCACGACCTCGTGGTCGACGCCCTCGTCGGCCCGGCCGCCCAGGTGGAGGGCGTCGACCCGGGCCCGGAGGTGCCCCGGGCCGCTCTCCAGGAAGTCCTTGAGCATCACAGCTCTCCCACCACTACCGAGATGAAGGTGATCAGGCACGCCGCGAGCACCACCCGGCCGACCCACAGCCACGACCGGTACGCGCGGCGGGCGACGACCTGCTGCTGCGCCCGGATCCGCGTCACCAGCTCCTCCCGCCACTCCGCCCAGGCCGGCGCGCGGTCGTCGCGCAGCGCGGTGCGGATCGCGGTGACCTCGTTGCCGTAGCTGCCGTTCGCGACCCGGTCGCCGCCGCCGCCAGCCCCGTCCACGTCGGGGGCCGGGTTGCGCAGCGCGACGAGCTTGTCCAACCACGCCTTGGCCGACCAGTCCGGGTCGAGCAGCGCGTTCGGCCGCAGCGGCGCGACCAGGGCCTGCTTGAAGTTCGACCACTCGGCAGGCCACGCGTTCAGCGTGTCCAGCACGGTGGGCGCCGAGTCGACCGGCCGCTTGCCGACCGGTCCGCGCAGCAGCGCGTCGACCTTGTCGATGCCGATCAGCGCGGACAGCACGACGAGCACGAAGCCGAACCGGTCGTGCTCGCGCACGTCGATCACGCCGTGGCCGGGTGCGCGGACCCGCTGCGCCGCGCGGATCACCTCGGCCGAGGCGTACCCGGGCGTGAACCGCAGGGCGGCGACCGGTCCGCCGATCCGGGTGACCGCGTCGCCGTCGACCAGCACGTAGCGGTTCTGGCCGTCCGCGTCGAGGTGGTGGCACACGTTCTGCGGCTTCACGTCGCAGTGCGCGACCCCGAGGGCGTGCAGCTGGTCCACCCCCGCCGCGAGCGCGGACAGCGCGGACAGCGGCACGCCGCTCGGCGCGGTGCCCAGCTCCTCGTGGCCGGCCCAGCCGACCGGGTGGAGCAGCGGGCTCGCCACGATCACGAAGCAGTCCGGCTGCGGCCGGCCGGGCACGCCGAACCAGGCGGACAGCCGGTTCTCCGCGCTGCCGCGCACCGCCGCCGAGTCGGCCCGCGCGGTCAGCACCTCCGGCGGCGGCGTCGCCGCGACCAGGTGGATCGGCGCGACCGCCCAGGACTTCTCACCGGGCTTGCCCGCGACCGCGTTCGCCTGGCGCACCAGGTCCGCCTGCGTCGCCAGGTGCCGGCGCAGGTAGCCCGCGTGCTGCGGGGTGGCGCAGCGGTAGATCTTGATGTGCGAGCGCTCCCCGGACACCGGGTGCTGCGCCGTGGTGTAGAGGACCTGCACGTGCACGTCGTGCGCCGGGACGTCGGACCGGCCGGTGGGCAGCGGGAACCGGCGGGTGGTCGCCTTCGTGCCCGGTGCGGGCGGCTCGATCCACAGCGCGCCCGGGTTGCCCGGGTCGGCGGACTCGGTGCGGTACTGCCCGCCGTCCAGCACCTCGGCGCCGGTGCCGGGGCTCGGCACGGCGTCGTTCCAGCCCGCCAGCTCGTAGGTCAGGGTGCGCGCGGCGGAGCCGTTGCGGGCGGCGAACCGCAGCTCGCCGGACTCGGCCAGCTCGACGCCACCCGCGTCGAGCTCGACCCCGTCCACCTCCACGGCGTAGTCGGCGCGGTCGGGCACGCGGTGCGCCCGCACCCGGCCGGCCGCGAACGACAGGTCGACCAGGTGGCCGTGCGGCACGTCGGACAGCGACTGCGGCAGCAGCAGCCCCGTGCCGTCGTAGCCGGTGGCGGGGCGCAGCAGCGGGATGCGGTCGTGACCGGGTTCGAGCAGGAAGTGGAACTCCAGGCCGTCCGCGCCGAGCACGAGCAGCCACGCCTCCTCGGCGGGCGCCCCCGAAACGGGTTCCTCCTCCGGCTCGGGCGCCTGCGGCTTCAGCACCGCGCAGGTGACGTCGCACGGCTCGACCGCGTCGGCGACCACGTCGAACTCGACCCGGATGCGGCCGTCGCCGTCGCCGAAGGTGGCCCGGATCTCCCGCACGGCGGCCCGGATGTCCGACCACGCCTCGGCCGGCAGCCCGACCCTGGTCCGCACCAGCACTTCGGGCACTTGCTCGTCGGCCAGCGGCGCCGACTCCGCGAGCCGGTCCCGCACCTCGGCCAGCACCCGGCCGCGCACCGCGCGGACCAGCTGTCCCTCGTCCTGTTCGGTCATCCCCGGACCTCCACCACCTTGTCGATCACCTGCTGGGCGAGCAGCCGCACCCGCCGCGCGCCCGCCTCCTCCGTCCCGGTCTCGACGGTGACGGCGAACGTCACCGGCCCGGCGGCCGTGTCCAGCGCGCCGACCACCCAGGCGTTCTGCGTCGCGAAGCCGGCGGACCCCGGCGACTCCCCCTGCCGCCGGATCTCGTGAGTGCCCGTCTTGACGCGCAGGGAGCGCTCGCGGTCCACCCGGAGCTGGTGCGCGGTCCCGCTGTCGTCCTGCGTCACACCGCTGAGCGCCTGGCTCAGCTCGCGGGCCTGCTCCGCGGTGAGCACCCGGCGCTCCACGCCCCGGTGCTCGGTCCGGTCGCGGCCGAACGGCCCGGCGGTGGCCGACACCAGGCTGGGCTGCACCACCACTCCCCCGTTGGCGACGGCGGTCATCATCGTGGCGAGCTGGAGCGGGGTGCCCTCGACCCGACCGCCGCCGAGCACGTTGTTGCCCAGGCTGTCCGAGCCCGGCACGTCGACCTCGTTCGGGACGAACGACGCCTTGCCGGTGTCCAGGCCGGCGAGCCACGCGGTGTCCGCGCCGCCCGCCGAGAGGTCGGCGAAACCCATGCGCACGGCCATGTCCCGCACGGCCGCCCACCCCAGCTCGCGGTCGACCAGCTGCACGAAAGCGGTGTTGCACGACACGGTGAGCGCCTGCTGGAGGGTGATGCGGCCGTCCGCGCCGGTGCCCTCGCACCGCGCCTTGGTGTAGTTCTCGATCGGCTCGCCGTTGCGCGGCCGGTAGGTCGCCGGGGACGGGATGGTGGTCTGCGCGGTGTTGCCCGGCTGGGCGAGGAACGCCGCCGCGACCACGACCTTGAACGTGGAGCCGAGGCCGTAGCGGCGGCCGAGCGCGCGGTTCTCGTCGATGGAGGGCAGCGCGCTGTCGGGTGCGCCCGGCGCGTACCGGCGCTCCTCGGCGCGCTCCTCCTCCGCGTACCCGGCGGACTGCCGCTGGAGCGACCAGCGGCGGCAGCGGTTGTCCCACTCCGTCGTCTCGCAACCGGTCTCGGAGGCGGCCAGCCGGCCGTCCTCGACCGGGCCGTAGTCCTCGTTGCGATCGACGAAGGCGGTCGCGCCGGCCCGGTCGAGGTCGGGCTCGGCCTTGGCCGGCCAGTCGAACGGGCTGGGCGCGCTGGAGGCGGCGAGCACCTGCCCGGTGCGCGCGTCCAGGACGACGATGCCGCCCGCCAGCGGCTCGGCCTCCGCGGCGTCGGCGCGCAGCGCACCGGTCAGCGACCGCTGGAGGGCGGGCCGCAGGGTCAGGTCGATCACCCCCCGCTCCGGTCCGCCCGGCGTCGGCAGGAGGCGTTCGCCCAGCGACGTGCCGGAACTCCGCTCGATCAGGGGGTCCAGCGCGTTGTTGAGCACACCGCCCCTGCCGTGCAGGCGGATCAGGCCGGCGAAGTCGGACAGCGCGAGCGGAGTGGGGTCGATCGGCGCCCACTGCTGCTCGGCCCGGTCGCGGAAGTAGGCGGGGACGCCGTCGACGTGCAGCTCGACCGACGTGCGGCGGTTGGCGACCCGGTCGGTCGAGCACCGCTCGGGGTCGATCCGCGCGGACTCCGCCGTGCAGGTCGGGCGGTCCTGGGCGTGGTGGCCGTACGGACGCGCGGTGACCACCGTCGCGAGCCCTCCGACGAGGGCGAACACCACGACCACCGCCAGCGGCACGACCCTGCGCAGCTTCGCCAGCGGCAGCCCGGGCAGCTCCGGCGTGCGGACGGTGGCGGTGCGCGGTGCGGTCGGCGGTCGGGGGCTGAGCGGCCGGTCGGCCCGGTAGAGCAGCCACACCGCCGCCATCACCGCGACGAGCAGGGCGAGCGTCGAGTGCCCGCCCCGGGACAGGAACGGGGCGGTGATGCCGGAGTGCGGCACCTGGTTGGTGGTCGCGGCGAGCACGAACCCGAACTGGCCGAGCAGCACGCCCGCGACGCCGACCGCGAACAACCGCGCCGCCCGCCCGGCGCGCTGCCCGCCGGGGACCTCGGCCCGGTCCTCGGCGAACCGGTCCAGGTGCCGGTGGGCGCGGGTGAGGGCGGCGGCGAGCAGCGCGAGCAGCAGCGCGAGCAGCAGGACCGCCAGGCCGCCGAGCTTGTTCCAGATCACCGCGAGGACGAAGTCGGTGTCACCGGCGGGCAGCGGACCCAGCACGGTGTCGGCGAGCCCGCGGCCCCACACGCCGCCGTCCGCCACGGCCGACATGGACTGCGCGATCTGGGACCGCTTGGCCGCGGCGTCGTTGTCCAGCGAGTCGAGGCAGACCTCGTAGCCGTTCGGCGCCTCGGGCACGACGACCCCGGCGGGCGGCGCCTGGCAGGCGACGGACCAGTTGAACGTCCACGGTTCGGCCCAGGCTTCCTGGCGGGTCTGCACGTGGTCGACCACCCGGAACACGACCAGGGCCACCGCCACCACCACCAGCAGCGACGCCACCAGCGTGCGGCCGGCCTTGAGCGTGTCCCACCGACCGACGCCCGAGCCGACCTGGCCGCGCAGCAGGTGCAGCACGACGGTCCCGGCAGCGGCCAGCAGCGGGATGATCGGGCCGATGTCCCCCTTCCAGATCACCGCCGCGCCCACCACGCCGAGGATCAGGAAGGTGTAGCCCAGGTGCTTGTTGCGGCGGAACCACCGCGGCAGCCGGGTCCGGCTCTCCCACAGCTCCTGCGGTGAGCGGGGCAGGGGCGGCGGAGCGACCTGGAACCCGATGGCGTACCGGGCGAGGACGACCGCGAGCACCCAGACGCACAGCACCTTGGCGTACTCGGCGGTGGCGACCTTCAAGAAGGTCAGGCCGTCGTCGCCGAGCGGGTCGAACTTCGGCGCGATGATCAGCACGAACACGGCGCCGATGCCCGTCAGGTAGCGCCACGTGGGCGTGAACCGGGTGAAGGGCCGCTTCGCCGCCCACCGCTCGACCCGGCGCCGCTCGAACCACAGCAGGGCGAACGCGACGCCGAGCGGCACGAGGATGGAGAACCCCACCTCGGCCAGCGCGTCGAGGTCGAAGGTCCGGGCGAAGCCCGCCCCCGGGTCGGGCGAGACGCCCAGGCGCAGGGCCATGATGACGCCGACCTGCACCAGCGTGGCGGTGGCGAGCAGGACCGCGAGCACCGGACCGGCGACGATGTCCTCACCCCGCCGGCCGTGCTCGGCCCGGAGCCGGCGCACCGCCACGACGCCCACCGCGTACAGCGGCGCGGAGCACGGCACGTACCAGGCCACGGTCAGGAACGTGCCGGAGCTCGCGCCGGCCAGCACCAGCAGCGGCGGCAGGGCGAGCGCCGCGTGCGGGCCGCGCAGCGCCTTGCGCCACCCCTCGTGGCGCACGGTGGGCGCGGCGCCGTCGGCGGCCAGCGCCACCGCGGGCCTGCTCACCAGGAACCGGAGGCAGTTCACCACCGCCAGCAGCAGACCCGAGAGCACGAGCGACCGGCCCCACGCCGCCGGTCCGCCGAGGAACAGCGCCAAGACCGCCACGACATCCTGCCCCATCCGCGCCCGTTCCTCCTCGTGGGTGATCCGGCGCGGACGTTCGCGCCGCCATCCGGCATTCGACTAGTCCGCTGATCGTCGTAGTCCGGAGCAGCGTTACCGCGGTGATCGAATCGTTTTCCGCAGCGGGGTGGACCCGGCCACCGACTGAATATGAGGCCCATTCGGAAATGGGGCGGGTTCCGGAGGAGCGGACCGCGGACCCCGGTCCCGGACTGCGCCGAAGCCCGGGATCAGGGCCTGAGGGGATCAGGCTCGCCGTCGGAGTGGTGGCGTTCGACCGATGGCACGTTTTTCGAGCAGCGCGCCAATTGCGCATTCACCCCTCTCGTCCGGTGATTCCGACGAATGACTCCTGACCATCCGAGGCGGGCTGTGACAGGGTGTCGCGACGCAGCCCGTTCTGCAGGAGGAGAAAGCGTTGAGACTCAGACGATTAACCCGACCTGTGCTCGCGGTGACGAGCGCGGCGGCGCTGGTGGTCGCCGTCGTGCAGCCCGTGTCGGCCCAGCCTCGCGACACCGACTACACCGTGCTCGTGGAGGCGGGCGCCTCGCTCCACGCCGCCCGCGCCGCCGTCAGGGCCGCCGGCGGCCGGGTCACGGCCGAGAACGCGGCGGTCGGCACGTTGGCCGTGCAGGCGCCGGCGACGGGGTTCGTCCAGCGCGTCACCGCCGCCGACGCGGTCTTCGGCGCGGCGCCCGTGCGACCGATCGGCCAAGCCCCCCGCAGCGCGCGGGCCCGTGAGTGGCACGAGGTCGAGAACGAGCACGTCGGCGCGGCCACGCGGACCGCACCCCAGCCCCGGGCGCAGGCGCAGGCGGCCGGGCTCGACCCGCTCGACGACGCCCTGTGGGGCCTGCGCCTGGTGCGCTCGGACATCGCGCGCGTGCGGCAGGCCGGTGACCGCCGCGTCTTCGTCGGCATCCTGGACACCGGGGTCGACGGCACGCACCCGGACATCGCGCCGAACTTCAACCGCGAGCTGTCCCGCAACTTCACCACCGACATCCCGAACGACTCCAACGGCGGCGAACTGGACGGGCCGTGCGAGTTCCGCGGTTGCGTCGACCCCGCCGACCACGACGGCGAGGGCCACGGCACGCACGTCGCGGGCACCATCGGCGCCGCCGCCAACGGCTTCGGCGTGTCCGGCGTCGCCCCGAACGTGTCGCTGGTCAACATCCGCGCCGGCCAGGACTCCGGTTACTTCTTCCTGCGGTCCGTGGTGGACGCGCTGACCTACGGCGCCGACGTCGGCCTCGACGTGATCAACATGTCGTTCTTCGTCGACCCCTGGTACATGAACTGCGCGGCGAGCCCCGCCGACAGCCCCGAGGCGCAGATCGCCCAGCGGACCACGATCGCCGCGATCCAGCGCGCGCTGAACTACGCGCACGGCAAGGGCGTGACGCTGATCGGCGCCGGCGGCAACAACCACGAGGACCTGGGCAACCCCCGGACCGACACGACCAGCCCGAACTACCCGCCGGGCAGCACCTACCCCCGGCCCGTCGACAACGCGTCGTGCCTCAACCTGCCGACCGAGGGCGACCACGTCATCTCGGTCTCCGCGCTCGGCCCGTCGACGGCCAAGGCCGACTACTCCAACTACGGCACCGAGCAGACCTTGCTGTCCGCGCCCGGCGGCTACTTCCGCGACGGCCTCGGCACGGACTGGTACCGCACGAACGAGAACCTGATCCGCTCGGCCTACCCGCGCAACGTGGCGTTGGCGGCGGGCGACATCGACGCGGACGGCGCCATCACGCCGACCGGACTGGCGGCCGGTGTCGCCAAGTACTGCGACGCCACCACCTGCGGCTTCTACCGCTACGCGCAGGGCACGTCGATGGCCGCACCGCACGCCACGGGCGTGGCCGCGCTGGTGGTCAGCCAGTTCGGCAAGCGGGACCGGGCGCACCCCGGCACGCTGACCATGTCGCCCGACAAGGTCGAGGCGGTGCTGCTCGGGACCGCCAACCCCAGGGCCTGCCCGGAACCGCGCACGGTCTCCTACGAGGACGTGGGCCGACCGGCCGAGTTCACCGCCACCTGCGCGGGTGACGCGACGTTCAACGGCTTCTACGGCCACGGCATCGTGGACGCCTACGGCGCCGTGACGCGCGGCGGCGACTTCCTCTGACCGGACGGTGGGGCGGCCTCGACGGCGGGGGCGCCCCACCCTCCGCTCGCGGTGTCACCGACGCGTGCGGCGTGAGACGCAGCTCTCACGGGAGTCAACGTCGTGTAAAGGACCCGACCGGAGGTGTCAGGAACGCATCAGGCAGCACGGATCACCCGTCCCGGGGGTGCAGCCTTCTCGACGTCATCACCCTGCGGGGTTCGTGAGTCGGGAAGGGAGCGCGCACATGGCCGACCTGGCCTACGCGTTGCTGCTGATCGGTGTGTTCGTGCTGCTGGCACTCGGGGTTCGCGGACTGGAGCGGTTGTGAGCGGCACCGGGGTGGTCGCCAACGCCGTCGGCGGCGTCCTGGCCCTCGCGCTCATCGCCTACCTGTTCGTCGTTCTGATCAGGCCGGAGAAGTTCTGATGTCGACCACGGTGGCCGGCCTGCTCCAGGTCGGCGTGCTGGTCGTCGCGCTGGCCGCGGTGCACCGGCCCTTCGGCGACCACCTGGCGCGGGTCTACACCGGCGACAGGCACCTCCGGGTCGAGCGGGCCGTCTACCGGCTCGTCCGGGTCGACCCCGACTCCGAGCAGCGGTGGGGCGCCTACGCGCGCGGTGTGATCGCGTTCTCCTTCGCGGGTGTGGTCCTGCTGTACGCGCTCCAACGCGTGCAATCGGTGCTGCCGTTCGACTTCGGCCGCGGGAACGTGCCGCCGGGCACGGCCTTCAACACCGCGGTCAGCTTCGTGACGAACACGAACTGGCAGTCCTACGTCCCCGAGGTGGTGATGGGGCACGCGGTCCAGGCGGTCGGGCTGACCGCGCAGAACTTCGTCTCGGCGGCCGTGGGCATGGCGGTCGCGGTGGCGCTGGTGCGCGGGTTCGTGCGGCAGCGGACCGACCTCGTCGGCAACTTCTGGGTCGACCTGGTGCGCGGGGTGGTCCGCGTCCTGCTGCCGGTGGCGTTCGTGTTCGCGATCGTCCTGGTCGCCACGGGCGTGGTGATGAGCCTGGAGTCCGGTGTGGACGTCGATGGGCAGACGGTGGCGACCGCCCCGGTGGCCTCGCAGGAGGCCATCAAGGAGCTGGGCACCAACGGTGGCGGTGTGCTCAACGCCAACTCCGCGCACCCGTTCGAGAACCCCAACGGCTGGTCCAACCTGGTCGAGGTCTTCCTGATCCTGGTCATCCCGGTGTCGCTGACGCGCACGTTCGGCACGCTGGTGGGCGACCGCAGGCAGGGTCACGTGCTGCTGGGCGTGATGGGCGCGCTGTGGGGCGCGGTGCTGGCCGTCGTCTGGGCGGCCGAGGCGAACGGGCTGCGACCGTTGGAGGGCAAGGAACTCCGGTTCGGCGTCCCGTCCTCGGCGCTGTTCGCCAACTCCACCACCGGGACGTCGACCGGTGCGGTGAACGCCGCGCACGACAGCTTCACCGGGCTCGGCGGTGGTGGGCTGATGCTGAACATGCTGTTCGGGGAGATGACGCCGGGCGGGGTCGGCAGCGGCCTGTACAGCATCCTGGTGATGGCGGTGATCGCGATGTTCCTGGCCGGGCTGATGGTCGGCCGCACGCCGGAGTACCTGGGCAAGAAGCTCGGCAGGCGTGAGGTGACCGCGGCGGCGGTGTCGGTCCTGGCCATGCCGGCGGTGATGCTGCTCGGCGCGGGAACCGCCGCGATCCTCCCCGTCACCCGGGACGCCTTGGACGACCCCGGCGAGCACGGCCTGTCGGAAGTCCTCTACGCCTACGCCTCGGCGTCGAACAACAACGGCAGCGCCTTCGCCGGGCTCACGGTGACCGACGACTGGTTCCAGGCGTCCCTGGGCGTGTGCATGGCGCTGGGCCGGTTCGTCCCCATCATCGCGGTGCTGTGCCTGGCAGGCTCGCTGGCCGCGCAGAAGGCGGCGCCGGTCACCGCGGGCACGCTGCCCACGACCGGCCCGCTGTTCGCGACCCTGCTGGCGGGCGCGGTCGTGCTGGTCGCCGCGCTGACCTTCGTCCCCGCCCTCGCTCTCGGTCCCATCGCGGAGGCCCTGCTGTGACCACCACGACCGAACACCCGCGAACTACCGAGCGGATTCGCGAACGCCCCGCGCGGGACCCCGGCCACCGGGTCGGCGGCGGCGCGTTCACCCCCCGGCAGCTGATCAGGTCCCTGCCGGAGGCGCTGCGCAAGCTGGACCCGCGCCACCAGGTCCGCAACCCGGTCGTGTTCGTGGTCTGGGTCGGGTCGGTGCTGGTCACCGCGTTCGCGATCGCCGACCCGGACGTGTTCACCGTCGCGGTGGCGGTGTGGCTGTGGGCGACCGTGCTGTTCGCCAACCTGGCCGAGGCCGTGGCCGAGGGCCGGGGCCGGGCGCAGGCCGACTCGCTGCGCAGGACCAAGCAGGACGCCGTCGCCCGCCGGCTGACCGGGGACGGCGACGAGGAGCGCGTCCCGGGTACGGAACTCGCCGTCGGCGACCTCGTCGTGGTCGAGGCGGGCGAGGTCGTCCCGGGCGACGGTGACGTGGTCGAGGGCATCGCCAGCGTGGACGAGTCGGCCGTCACCGGCGAGTCCGCGCCGGTCATCCGGGAGTCCGGCGGCGACCGGGCGGCCGTCACGGGCGGCACGACGGTGCTGTCCGACCGGGTCGTCGTGCGGATCACGACCGAGCCGGGCGCGTCCTTCGTCGACCGGATGATCGCGCTGGTGGAGGGCGCGCGGCGGCAGAAGACGCCGAACGAGGTCGCGCTGACGATCCTGCTGTCCACCTTGACGATCATCTTCCTGCTGGCCGTGGTGGCGTTGCAGCCGTTCGCGGCGCACTCCGGCGGCGAGCAGTCGGTGGTCGTGCTGACCGCGCTGTTGGTGTGCCTGATCCCGACCACGATCGGGGCGCTCCTCAGCGCGATCGGGATCGCGGGCGTGGACCGGCTGGTGCGGCACAACGTCCTGGCCACCTCGGGCAAGGCGGTCGAGGCCGCCGGGGACGTCGACACGCTGCTGCTGGACAAGACCGGCACCATCACGTGGGGCAACCGGCGGGCCACGGAGTTCATCCCGGTCGACGGCGTCGGCCTGGACGCCCTCGTGGACGCCGCCCGGCTGTCGAGCCTGGCCGACGACACGCCCGAGGGCCGCAGCATCATCGAGCTGTGCGTGACCGGGAACGGCCGCTCGGCCGAACCCTCCGACGCGGAGCGGGCCGGCGAGTTCTTCCCGTTCAGCGCGCAGACCCGGATGAGCGGCGTCGACCTGGGCGGTCGGCGCGTCCGCAAGGGCGCCGCGAGCGGTTTCGACCTCGATGAGCAGACCCGGCGGGTGGTCGACGGGATCAGCGTGCGGGGCGGCACGCCCCTGGTCGTGGCGGACAACGGTGTCGTGCTCGGCGTGATCCGGCTGTCGGACGTGGTGAAGCCCGGTGTGCGGGAGCGGTTCGCCGAGCTGCGCGCGATGGGCATCCGCACGGTCATGGTCACCGGCGACAACCCGTTGACCGCCGGGGCGATCGCGGCCGAGGCCGGGGTGGACGACTACTTCGCCGAGGCCAGGCCCGAGGACAAGGTGGCCCTGATCCGCGCGGAGCAGGAAGGCGGCAAGCTGGTCGCGATGACCGGCGACGGCGCCAACGACGCCCCGGCGCTGGCGCAGGCCGACGTGGGCGTGGCGATGAACACCGGCGCCTCGGCCGCGAAGGAGGCCGGGAACATGGTCGACCTGGACTCGGACCCGACCAAGCTGATCGAGGTCGTGCGGATCGGCAAGCAGCTGCTCATCACGCGGGGCGCCTTGACGACCTTCAGCGTCGCCAACGACCTGGCGAAGTACTTCGCGATCCTGCCCGCCATGTTCGCCTCGGTCCACCCGCAGCTGGCCGGGCTGAACGTCATGCGCCTGGCCTCGCCGCAGTCGGCGGTCCTGTCCGCGGTGATCTTCAACGCGCTGATCATCGTCGTGCTGATCCCGCTGGCCCTGCGCGGGGTGCGCTGCAAGCCCTCCGGCGCCGCCGCGCTGCTGCGGCGCAACCTGCTGGTCTACGGCCTCGGCGGCGTCGTGACGCCGTTCGCCGGGATCTGGCTGATCGACCTGCTCGTCCGCCTCGTTCCCGGGATCGGGTGACCGCCGTGCTCAAGCAAGCCACCACGGGACTGCGCGTCCTGCTCGTCCTGACGGTCATCACCGGCGTGCTGTACCCGGCGGCGGTGTGGGGCGTGTCCCGGCTGCCCGGCCTGCGGGCCAACGCCGAGGCCGTGGGCACGACGCTGGTGGGCGTGCAGCGCGAGGGCGACCAGTGGTTCCGCACCCGGCCCTCGGTCGCCGACCTGCCCGCGTCGGGCGCGTCCAACAAGGGGGAGCGCAACGCCGACTACGACGCCGTGGTCGCCGGGAGGCGGGCGGATGTCGCCCGGCGCGAGGGCGTGGCCGAGCACCGAGTGCCCCAGGACGCCGTGACCGCCTCCGCCTCCGGCTTGGACCCGCACATCAGCGCCGCGTACGCCGAGCTCCAAGTGCCCCGCGTGGCCCGGGAGAACGGGCTGCCGGAGGACCGGGTCCGGCGGTTGGTCGCCGAGCACACCGACGGACGCGCCGCCGGTGTCCTGGGCGAGCCGGGTGTCAACGTCACCGCGCTCAACCGCGCGATCGAGGACGCCGGGTAGGAGGCGCTGCGCCGGAGTTGCTGCGGGACACCGACGGCCACCGGTCCCCCGGACCGGAAAAGTGTTGACGCCGATGCCCTCTGACCTGGGGTTCCCGTCGAAGCGACAGAACCGCGTCGACGGGTAACAAAACCCTTCGGGTACCGGGGGGCGCCGGCTAGGTTCGGCTCCTCGCAACTCCGCCCTCCCCTGCACACCCCCGGAGACCGATCCATGACACGTCCCGCCCCCTGCCTTCGGCACGCCGCGATCGCCGTCGCCACCGCGGCGGCCATCGCGGTCCTCAGCCCCGCGACCGGCCACGCCGACCCGCTCGACGGGCTCGTCGAGAGCGTCACCGACACGCTGCTCGCCGAACGCGGCCCGGTCGTCGCCCAGCGGCGCGGCACGACCGAGCTGGACCACCACGCGGTCGTCGAACCCCGCCGCTCGACGGCCGACTGGTCCTTCGGCGCGGCCACCATCCCCGGTGACGCCGACGACCACGCCCCGGACGCCAGCCTGTACGTCGCCCACCGGGTCGCCGGCCGGTGGGAGGTCGGCGTCCTGGGCAGCGAGCGGTTCGTCGCGCTCGCCCGCCGGGCGCCCGCCTCGGTCGTCGGCGCCGAGGAGAAGACCCTCTTCGCGGACAACCACGCCGCCGCCCGCCCGACGGCCGGCGCCGCCGCCCCGTCCGCCGAGACCGGCCTCGCGCTGCCGGTCAACGCCTCCAGCAGCGTCGGCTGGGGCGGCGGCCCGCACGCCAACGACGGACAGGGTTCGCTGTACAGCTCCCTGGACTTCGGCGGCTCCGGCACGGAGATCCGCACCGCCGCCGCGGGCCGGGTCTACCGGGCCTGCGTCGACGCGGGCTCCTCCGCGACGGCGCTGATCCTCGTCGTGCACGCCAACGGCTACACGACCGGCTACTACCACCTCAACCAGCGCAGCGGCTTCCCGGCCGACGGCACCTCGGTCGACCTGGGCTACTACCTGGGCACCGCGGGCACCAACACCGCGTGCGGCGGCAGCGCCAACGGCGCCCACGTCCACTTCACCCTGCGCTCCGGCGACCGCGACAACCTGGCGTTCGAGTCGGTGGTGGGCAAGACCATCGGCGGTTGGACGTTCCACACCAACGGTTCCAACTACGACGGCTACGCCACGCACGGCGACCGGAAGTCGCAGGACGGCGGCAGCGTCTACAACTACGGCCGCTACAGCGGCTCCGGTCCCTACAGCGGCACGGTGAACGTCTCCAACGGCGCCAACGTCCGCTACAACACCAACACCTCGACCAGCTCGGTCATGTACACCGCGCCCAGCGGCCGCGCCCTGGCCATCAGCTGCCGGACCACCGGCAGCGCCGTCAACGGCAGCACCGCGTGGTACCGCCTCACCGACGCCGACTACGTCGCCGCGGCACTGGTCACCACCAGCGCCACCGTGCCCACCTGCTGACCGGTCGGTCCCGGTCGAGGCGCCCGGCTGGTCGAGCCGGGCGCCTCGGCCGTCGCGGACGGGGGTCAGACCAGGCCGCGCCGGGACGCCTGGACACCGGCCTGGAAGCGCGTCGTGGCGCCGAGTTCGTCCAGCAGCGCGGCCATCCGCCGGGTCATCGTCCGCTGGGTCAGGCCGAGCGAGCGCATGATCGCGGCGTCCTTCATGCCCACGGCGAGCAGCGTCAGCAGCTCCCGGTCCCGGTGGGCGCCGCGCAGCGCCGTGCCGATCGGGGTCGCCCGTTCCCACAGCAGGTCGAAGCAGGCGACCAGCGCGTCCAGCAGCGGGGAGCGGTGCACGAGGATGCGCACGCCGGTCTCCGACGCCTCGAAGCTGAGCGGGATCAACGCCGTGCGCCGGTCCGCGATCATCATCTTCATCCGCACGTCCGGCAGGGCCCGGGCGTCCTCGCCCGCCTCGACGTAGGCGGTGATCTCGGCCAGGCGGTTCGCGTCGTCCAGGACGGGCAGGTGGTAGAGCGTGCGGTAGGCCACCCCGCGCCGCAGCGCCTGCATCTCGGCGGCGTTGTGCTCCGGGGCGCCGCCCAGGTACGGCGGGCAGTCGATGAGCAGCACCTCCTCCCGCGCGGTGGACTGGAGCTGGGCGATGTGGTGGCGCACGGCGGGCCCGCCCTCGATCAGCTCGACCAGGTCGCCGGGTTCGCCGCGCGGCGCGTCCTCGTACTCCGCCGCGAGCCCGTGGGCCACCGCGCGCAGCCGGTCGAGATCCTGGGTCCGGCGCAGCGCCAGGGCGTCGAGGGCCACCTGCGGCGGCGCGGACACGTAGCGGGCCGGGCGGCCGGCGAGCTTGGTGACCAGGCCCGCCGCGCTCAGGGTGGCCAGCGCCCGGGAGACCCGCCCGGCGGGCAGGTCGAGCGCCGCGGCGAGCGCGCCCGCGTCGACCCGCGGTCGGCGCAGCAGCCGCAGGTAGACCGCGCCCTCGGTCGGTCCCAGCCCGACCGGTTCGAGGAACCCTGGGTCGACGGCGTCCACCCGCGCAGTCTAGGCGGCCAGGTGTGGCCACCGGCCAGTTCTGCCCTTTTCCGCAGGTGGGAGGCGGACTAGCTTCGGCCGTCAGGCGTCAGGCGGAAGAACGGCGGACGGACGACGATGAACAGAGAAGTTCGGCAACTCCTGCGCACCGGCCCGTTCGAGGTGGCGCTCGACGCGGCCATCGAGGCTTCCGGGCTCACCCTGGACCGGCTGTGCAGCAGGCTGGCCGACCGAGGTGTGATCGTGAGCCGCACCTCCCTCTCGTACTGGCGGCACGGCCGCAGCCGACCCGAGCGCGCCGCGTCGCTGACCGCCCTGAGCCGGCTGGAGGAAATCCTCGGGCTGCCCGCGGCGTCGCTGGTCGTGCTGCTGGGCGCCCGCCGGCCGCGGGGCCGCACACCGCGTCGCGCGCCCGGGACGCTCTCGCGGCGCGAGCTGTGGCCGTCGTGCGGGCCGCTGCTGAACGGCCTGGACGTGTCGTCCGACCGGCGGCTGGACCTGCTGAGCGTCAACGACGCGGTGGTCGTGGACGAGCGCACCGGTGAGCGCCGGCAGCGCTGCCGGCTGGTGGTGCGCGCCGCGGCCGACCGCGTGGACCGCCACCTGGTGTGCCACGAGATCGACGACCCCGCGTTCCCGGCGCCGAGGTTGACCGGGGTGGCGCACGCGCGGCGGGGCCGGGTGCGCCGGGACGAGGCGGGCCGGTCGCTGGTCGCGGAGTTCCTGTTCGACCGACCGCTCGACCGCGGCGAGCACACCGTGCTGGAGTACGAGCTGAGCCTGCCGGACGGGCTGCCGCTGGACCACTTCTACCGGCGGTTCAGCCGCCCGGTCGGCCTGTACACGGTGCAGCTGCGGTTCGCGGGCCGGCCGCCGGGACTGGTGCGCCGCTACGACAAGGCCGGCCTGCGCGGCCCGGAGCGCCACGTCGAAGACCTCTGGCTGGGCGCGGCGGGCACCACGGCGCTGGTGGTCCCGGCGGTGCGACCGGGCACCGTCGGCGTCCGGTGGGAGTGGTGAGGGGGAACCGGTCGTAAAACTGTTCCGCGAAACCCCCTCCGACCTGCGCTTTCCTCGTGGAGGAGATCGCCGGACGGACCGGTAACGCAGCACTTCGGGCAGTGGTCGCCGCCGACTAGTTTCCGGTTTCCACGCTCCGGGCCGACACCGGTCCGGAGCCGGAGAAGGAGTGATCAATGCCCTGCACATCCCGATCGCTGCCTGCCGCGGTCGCCGCGCTGGTGGTGTTGGCCCTCGCGGCGCTCGCACCGCCCGCGTGGGCGGCCGAGCCGGAGGGCGAGGTCCGCGTCGCGGCGAAGAACCCCGTTCCCGGTGTGTACGTCGTCAAGCTGAAGGACCGCCCGGACGTCGGCGCCACCGCGAGGTCCCTGAACAGCCGCTACGGCGGCACCACGACGCACGTGCTGGAAAAGGTCATGCGCGGCTTCGTGGTGGAGGACCTGACCGAGCGGCAGGCCCGCCGCCTGGCGGCCGCCCCCGAGGTCGACTCGGTGGTCCAGTCGGGCACCGCCCGCGCCGCCGACGTCCAGGACAACCCGCCCAACTGGGGCCTGGACCGCGTCGACCAGCGCGACCTGCCGCTGAACCGGAAGTACGACTACCCGGCCGGCGCGGGCGCCGGGGCGAACATCTACGTCGTCGACACCGGCATCCGGTACACGCACCAGGAGTTCGAGGGCCGCGCGAAGTTCGCCGCCGACTTCGTCGTCCCCCCGACCAACGGCAACGACTGCGACTCCGCCAAGCAGGGCCACGGCACCCACGTGGCGGGCATCGCCGCGGGCAAGACCCGCGGCGTGGCCAAGAAGGCGGCGCTGTGGTCGGTGCGCATCCTGGGCTGCCAGTCCACCGGCAAGGACAGCGACATCGTCGTGGCCGCCGAGTGGATCGCCAAGAACGCGGTCAAGCCGGCCGTGGTGAACATGAGCGTGTACGCCGACGACCCGTCGGTGGGCGTCGAGGCGATCCGGGGCGCGATCGCCTCCGGCGTGCAGTGGTCCCTGATCACGGGCAACAACGGCGGCAACTCGTGCGACTACGGGCCGGGCAGCCGGGTCGAGACCGGGGTGCGGGTGGCGAACTCGACCAGCTCCGACCAGCGCGCGGGCGACTCGAACGACGGACCGTGCACGGACCTGTTCGCGCCGGGGTCCTCCATCGACTCCTCGGTCAACACCTCCGACACCTCCTACGGCCAGAAGTCGGGCACGTCCATGGCGGCGCCGCACGTGGCGGGCGCGA
The DNA here is from genome assembly GCF_040744945.1 of Saccharothrix sp. HUAS TT1. Classification (NCBI taxonomy): domain Bacteria; kingdom Bacillati; phylum Actinomycetota; class Actinomycetes; order Pseudonocardiales; family Pseudonocardiaceae; genus Saccharothrix; species Saccharothrix camelliae. Next base: position 6,895,067 of record NZ_CP160453.1, read on the forward strand.
TGGCGCTGCGGCTGGGCGAGCAGCCGTCCGCCACGCCGGAGGCCCTGAAGAAGTGGGTGGTCGACAACGCCACCACGGGCAAGATGACCAACATCCGCTCCGGCACGCCGAACCGCCTCCTGCACGTGCCGGTCGCGGCGCAGCCCGTCAACGACTTCTCGATCGCGTCCACCCCGTCGTCGGTGAGCGTGGACCCGGGCGCCTCGGCGGTCACCACGATCTCCACGGCGGTCACCCGCGGATCGGCGCAGAACGTGGCGCTGTCGGCCACCGGCCTGCCGGCGGGCGTCACGGCCGCGTTCGAGCCGTCGTCGGTCACGGCAGGCGGCTCGGCGGAGCTGACGCTCACCGCGGCGGCGAACGCGAGCCCGGGCAGTTACCGCGTCACCGTGACCGGCAAGGGCGCCGACGCCACGCGGAGCACCGAGGTGGCGCTGACCGTCAACGGGGAGGTTCCCGACGACTTCGCCCTCACCACCACCCCGTCGAGCGGGACCGTGGCGGTGGGCTCCTCGGTGTCGACCACGGTGGGCGCGTCCGCGGTCACCGGTGAGACCGGCGCCGCCGTCATCGGCGGCACGCCCGCCACGGTCGCGAAGTACCCGTTCATCATCTCCCAGCACCGGACCGGCGGCGCCCGTCCGGCCGAGCAGTCGTGCACCGGCTCGGTGGTGGCCAAGCGCGCGGTGCTGATCGCCGCGCACTGCAAGTTCTCCCAGGGTGACCCGAAGTACCTGGTGTACGGTCGCGACGACCTCGCGGACACCGGCGCCGGCGCCCGCGTCGAGATCGAGGAGTACCGCGTCCACCCGAGCTACAACCCCAACGACGGCTGGCGCACCGGTTTCGACGTCGCGGTGATCTTCACCAAGACCGACATCCCCACCCCCGCGGGCATGGCCTACCCGGCCGTCGCCCGCTCCGGCGACTCCCTGCCGCTGGGCACCCGGGGCGTCGCGATCGGCTACGGCAAGACCGACTCCCAGGACGCCCAGCGCAACAGCAGGCTGTGGGAGACCGTCCTGCCCACCGTGGACGACCAGAACTGCCGCAACATCAACGGTCAGTTCGACGCCCGCTACATGTTCTGCGACGGTTACGGGACCGGGGAAACCGGGCTGTGCCAAGGGGATTCGGGGGGACCGTACTACCACAACGGCAAGGTCTGGGGCGTTTTCTCGTGGCTGCGCACCGACTGCGCCTCCTACAACGCCCACGGCAAGCTGTGGGGCGTCATGGGCGACTGGGTCCACGAACAGCTCGGGGGCACCCCGCCGACCGGTGACATCGCACTGTCCGCCACCGGTTTGCCCACCGGTGCCACGGCGGCCTTCAGCCCGTCTTCGATCGGTGTCGGGGGCAGCGCCACCCTCACCATCAGCACCTCGGCGTCCACCCCGATCGGTGAACACCGCATCACGGTCAGCGGAACGCGCGGCACCGTCACCCGGCAGACCACGTACACCCTGACCGTCACCGGCGGCAGCGCCACCCTGTCCATCGCCGACCCCGGCACTCAGACCAGCGTCCGGGGCAAGCCGGTCACCCTGCAGGTGAGGGCCACGGGCGGCAGCGGAGGTTATCGCTTCACCGCAACCGGCCTGCCCGCCGGCCTGACCGTCAACGCGGCCACCGGGCTGATCAGCGGCACCCCTACCACGTGGGCGAACTACCGCCCGACGGTGACCGTGACCGACAGCTCCGGGGGTCGGGCGCAGGTGTCGTTCTACTGGTTCGTGTTCCCCAACTAGGGTCGCTCGGCGTAGCGGGTGGTCGGGCTGGTTGAGGCAGCGTTCGGCCACGTCGCGCTGATCGGCGGTCGCCCGCCCCGTGGGCACAGGGCCACGGGGCGGGCGATCAGGTCCGTGCTTTCGGGACAGGTGAACCCGATGCGCCCGGCCTGCCTTGTCGACTCGGTGGGCACGGACAACGCCGGAGCAGGCCGGTTCGGGCAACCACCAGCACGGTGAACGGCTCGACGGCGATGTGCCTGCCGAAATTCCGTGGATGTTGTAGAACTGCCCGTGCCGATGTAGGGCGTGGAGCAGGTGCTGTTTCGGATGAGGGCAGGTAGAAGGTCGTGGTGGCAGGAGAGAGCGGTGACCCGGAGGTGCGTCCGTGGCGGTCCGACGCGGTGTGGACGTCGGTGGCCACCGAACTGCGGGGTCATCTGGAACGTGGGCTCGGCGGTCTGCTCACCGAGGACGTGGTGCGGTTCGCCACCGCACGGGCTCTGGTAGCAGCAGGTGTGGACGCGGCGATGTTGCGGGTTGAGGCGCCGCACCCGGCGCTGAAGGGCTCGCGGATCGACCTGGTGGTCGGACGGCCCTCGCCCGTGGCGCTGATCGAGTTGAAGTTCCCTCGGGAGCCGAACGAGGTGAACGCGGCGTGGACCATGGCCTTGGGCGAAGTCCTGAAGGACTTCTACCGGCTGGCCGCCTACCCCGGCGGGATCGACCGGATCTTCGTCTACGTCGAGGGAACCCGCCTGCGCAGGTACATGGCCGGTGCCGCGCAGCGCTACGGAGTCGACCTGGACACCGACACGGTCGCACTCACCCCTGCCTCCACCGCCGGACTACCCGCCACAGCCCTCGGGATCATCGGCCCCGACCTGGCCCGCCACCACGTCACGGCGACCCGCCTCTCAGTCATCCCCATCGACGACACCTTGCGCCTGGCCGTCTACCACGTCCACCCGCTCACCACCGCGCCGCAGACCCTGCCGAGTTCCCCCGCCACGAAGGAGGGTGCGAGCCGCTAGGTCCTCGGCTTGGCCGCGGCCTCGGTCGGATACGTCGAAAGGAGCTTCCCGGGCACCGCCTCGACCGCAGGACTCCGCCGGCGGAGCGTGGTGGGCGTGGCACGTTGGAGTCACACGGTGGGAGGTTGGTGGGTGAGGGCGCGTCGGTGGTTGCCTGCGCTCGTGTCATCCGTAGTGGTCCGGTGTCGCTGTTGGCACCGCCGACGACCCAGCCTCCGACGTCCCGTTCCGGTGCCCAGCCGACTGGCTGAGCCGGGCGCCGAAGCGGGTGCGAGCCGTGCGGATGAGGTGTTGTCAGAACGACGAAGGCGCTGGCCACGGCTGGAGCGACCAGTTCTCCGCCTCGCCGGCCACGCGGTGCTGATCGGCGCGGCTCTGTGGCGCACTGATCACCGGCCCGCAGACGATGGTCCGTCCACGAGCCGGTGACTTGCCGTTCTCGGTCACGCTGGATCGGAGCCGAGGGCCACGTCAAACCGGCCTGGCGATCCGTCGGGCGCCGATCAGCCGTAGCTGACGTAGCAGTTCACGCCGTCCGACTCCCTGTAGCAGTGCGCGTTCTCGTGATCCTGGATCTTCGTGTAGACGTTCGCACCGAGCCGCCGCCACGATCCGTGCATGTTCAGCCAGTACGCCTCGTGCTGGAGCGTGAACGCGTCGGTGTCGTTCCACACCGTCCAGCTGTAGGTCCTGCCGTTCATGCTGGCCGTACGGCAGTTGCCACCCGGGCTCACGTGGTTCCAGGTGTTCCCACCGCCCCAGTTCCAGATCGCGCAGTTGCCCCCGTACCCGGCGTTGTAGTTGCGGATGTCCTTCGCGATGACCAGGTTCTGGATGCTGTCGTGCCGGATCACGTCTCCGCCGACCACCAAGACCTGCTGCTCCTCCGAGACCGGCGCGGCGACCGCGACGGACGTGCTCGCCAAGCTCAGGAGCACACCCAGAGCAGCGGCGAATACGACACGTGCCCTCATTGCCCTCCGTTCATGGATATGTGAAAAATGGCGGGATCGAGCCGGGAACTTCGGCTCACGACCAGTGTGGCTCCACGGTTCGGCGTCACACCATTGGCGGTTCCGCCATGCAGGAACCGCCACGCCGATGGGTGCTCTCACGAGCGTTCCACTTGACGAACGCGACTCCAGCGACGAAGCGTGCTGCCCTGTGCGCCGTCGGCGGTTGTCGGGGTGGTCTGGTAGATAGGGGGCATGTTCCGCGACTTCAACTTCAAGCTGCTGGTCATCGACAAGCTCATGTACCAGGACAAGGTGATCCAGCCCAGCTTCCGGATCGCCGACGTCCTGCACGCCAAGGGCGCCACCGGCGACCTGTGGAAGTACCTGTACGAGCAGGACCTGCTGTACACCGTCCTCGAAGAAGCCCGCCAGTACTTCACCGACTTGGAGATCACCACCGAGCAACTGGCCACTGTGGATGAACTGACCACCGACGGCGGCTTGGAGGTCTACCACCAGTGCGCCCCGTTCTGGGACGGGGAGGACGACCTCTTCGACGTCACCTCACTGGACGACCTCGCCCTGCTGCCGAACCTCCGCGTGATCCACGGCGGCGACGAGGCCATGATGGCCGCTCCCGGTGCCGAGGACATCCTCAAGGCCCGAGGGATCGCAGTCGGATGAAGTGATGCGGGGAGCCTGAGTTCGGGGCGTCAGGTCAGCAGTGCCAGGCGGTCGACGAGCCGGTCCAGCACGTCCTCCGGCCACGGGAACATCGGCGAGACCGGGGAGAGGTCGGCCAGGCTGTGCAGTCCGATCCAGAGCGACGTGGCGTCGGCGAACGGGTTGGTGCCGGCCGACCGTCCGGCGTCCGCGCAGCTCTGCACCGCGCGCACGAGCACGTCGAACACGTCGAGACCGATGGCCGCCGCGTCCTCAGCGGCACCGTCGCCACCTCAGCCCCGCCCCCGTCCAGTTCGCCACCTCGGCTTTCGACGGGCGCGAGCATCGCGGCAACCACGGGACCCGGGTCGTTGGCGAGTGGGCCGCCGCCTGGAACACCAACTCGCCCGAGCGCATGGCAGCCCTGTTCACCGACACGGGCCGTTCCGCACCGGCGACCGCGTCGCCGGTGCGGCGGGAGTTCTCCGGCACCGACATCGGCTCCTTCGCCGAGCACCTCCCGCCGGCAAGTCGTTCACCGTCCCGGTCCTGTCCCACTTCGAGATGAAGGGCGACAAGGTCCAGCGCTGCGAGGACTACTGCAACGTCGCAGACCTCCTTCGCCAGGTCGGCCTGCCCGCGGGGGTCTGGACCCCGTCCACCACGTGAGCGCCCTAAGGTGTCCCGCTGGAGGTCCCGTTGACAGAGATGTCCCCCGTCGAGGTCTGGCAGACCATCGACTTCTGGGCCGGTGTCCCCTGGCCGGCGTCCCGCGCCGACGCCCAGCGGATGGCGGTCGACCACCTCGGCTGGGCGATCGAGGTCGAGGACGGGCTGGGGTACCTGGTCAACCCGGCCTTCACACCACCGGAGGTGTCCATGTCCGGCATCGACACCGTGTCGTTCGTGCGCTTCCTGGTCACGGACGTGGTCGCGAAGGAGACGCCGGCGACGAGGGCCCTCCTCGGCGACCTCTTCACGCTGGCGGTGCGCGAAGGGGCGGCCCGACTGGGACCTCCGTCCATCAGGCGCGACCGCGGGCACACCGACGCGACCTGGGAGATGGGGCCTGCCCAGGTCACCATCACGCTGTCGTCGCGAGCGGTGGCGGTCCGGTTCCGCACCCCGGAAGGCCGGTGATCGAGGTGACCGGGGTGTCCGACTGGGAGGCGTTCGGCGACGGTCTCACCGAGGCGTTGCGGGAAGTGTCCGACCGGGTCTTCCTGGTCGTCTTCTCGCGGGCCGACCCACGGGTGTTCGTGCAGTTCGCCGGCGGCGAGCACGAGCTGCACGCGGAGGCGGCGGGGTCGCCGGGCGCGGATTCCAGCCGCATGGCCTCGGCCGGGTGGACACCGCCGACCGGAATCGACCCGCCGAACTGGACCTGTTCCTCGCCGCTGCCCGCGTTGACGGTGGAGTACGCCGCGATGGCGGCACGCTGCGTGGTGGCGTTGCGCGATGTCCACGGGCTCCGCAGTCCCGATGAGCTGGTGCACAAGGCGTGGCGCGAGGCGGAATGGCCGTCCAGCCCGGTCCCGCCCGCTGAACGGGACCGGGGTGAGGACCCGCTGGTGGTGCCGTGGCTAAATCTCCCGTCCGCACAGGGGTGACAGCCGGCTGCGCCTGGTCTCCGTCAGGCTCGTCGGACGGATTCGCTACGCAGCCGTAGCGTATTCTTGGCGCATGTTGCGCAGCAGCCGTCCCGCGGTCGAGCGGATGCGTCCGCCCAAAGCCCCCTACCTGGTCATCAACCGCATGGTGCGGGCGCTGTTGTCCTCGCCGCGCCGATCGGCGCGAGTGGGGCGGCACCTTCTGCTGCTGCACCTGGTCGGACGCAGGTCGGGGCGGTTGTTGGAGTTCCCGGTGGCCTACCGCGAGCTGGAGGACGGCCGCCTGCTGGTGTTGACCAGTTCACCGTGGCGGGCGAACCTGCGCGATCGTGGCGAGGCGGAGGTGACGCTGCTGGGGCACCGCCGCCGGGCCGGTGCGGAGTTGGTGGAGGACCCCGACGCCGTGGCCGAGGTGTACCGGCGGTTGATCGAGCAGGTGGGGCACCGGCGGGCGGGGCGGCGCATGGGCATCCGCATCAACGTCGACCGCGTCCCCACTCAGGAGGAACTGGCGCACGCCGCGCGGCGCGACGGGCTGTCGCTGGTCTACCTCGACCCGGGGCCGGACGCCCGGTCGTGACACCGCGCACCGACCCGAGGGTGGTGCGCAGCCGCGCCGCCGTCCTGCGCGCCACCCTGGCGCTGGTCGCCGAACGCGGCATCTCCGCCACCACCGTGGAAGCGGTCGCCGAGCGCTCCGGCGTGGCCAAGACCACCATCTACCGCCAGTGGCCGGACCGCGCCGCCCTGGTGGTCGCCGCGTTCGACACCACCCTCACCCCACCCGCCGACCCCGACACCGGCAACCTCCGCGACGACCTCGTGCACCTGCTCACCGGCCTGGCCCACGCCCTGACCACCGGCCCCGCCGCGAGCCTCATGCCCGCGCTCATCGACGCCGCCGGACGCGACGCCGCCTTCGCCGCCCTGCACCGCCGTGAAGCGGACCGGCGCCACCGCGTCGTCCTCGACGCCATCGCCCGCGGCATCGACCGCGGTGAGCTACCGGCCGACACCGACCCCGCCGACGTGCTCGACCTCCTCGCCGGTCCCCTGTTCCACCGCCGCCTGATCTCCACCGCGGACCTCACCGCCGACTTCGCGCGCCGCGTCGTCGACCTCGTGCTCCGCGCCCACACCACGCCGCACCCGTGACCATCGCCGATGTCGTTCAGGGCCGCATCAGCAGGCGTTCGACGTCCAGGGCGGCGGCCAGCAGCCGGTCGTCCTGGTTCCGCGGCGCCGACAGGAGCAGACCGACACCGGGGACGTCCACGGGCGACGGGGGTGGCAGGGGCAGGGACACGCCGGGCATCCCGAGGTAGCTCAGCAACATGGTGGTGCGCAGCGTGCGTCGGTTGGTGGCGTCGTAGAGGGCGTCGTCGGCCAGCAACGGCGCCAGTGCGGGAGGGGTGTGGCGCACTGCGGGGCAAGCCAGCAGCGCGTCGCCGAGCTGCCGACGCAGCTGTCGGCGCAGTCCGGCCATCTCCCGGTAGACCGGCCCGACGTCGCGCGCGGCGTCGGCGAACCCGGCCAGCCTGCGCAGCACGGCCGGGTCGACCCCGCTGTCGTCGTGCGGTGGGCGGCGCAGGAGGTGGCCGTGCAGCGCCAGGGCTTCGGCCTCCACGATCGTGCCGTGCCGGTCCATCAGCTCCTGCGCCCGGTCGAGGACCGGCACGTGGTGCTGCTCGATCCGCGCTCCACGATCGGCCAGTCTCGCGAGGGCTTGGTGGAAGCGGTCCCGGACCTCGGGGGCGCAGTCCTGCAGCAGTTCGCCGGTGGGGACGAGCAGCAGGGGTTGTCGGGGTGGTGCGGGGTGCGGGGCGCGGGGGCCGGTGAGGATGCGATCGGTGGCCAGGACGTCGCGCATCGAGGTGGCGAGGATCCCGACGCTGTCCAGGGTTGGCGCCAGCGGGAGCATCCCGGCGGTCGGGTAGCGCCTGTCGGAGGCTTTGAAGCCGATGACGCCGCAGAACGCGGCGGGCACGCGGATCGAGCCGGAGGTGTCGGTGCCGATCGCGATCGGCACGACGCCGGTGGCCACCGCCACCGCGGAGCCGGAGGAGGAACCGCCCGGCACGAGCGGTTCGGCGCGGTCGTGCGGGTTGGCGGGGGTGCCGAAGGCGGGGTTGGTCCCGAGGCCGCCGAAGGCGAACTCCGACAGGTTGGTCTTGCCCACGCACACCGCGCCCGCCGCCGTGAGCAGCCCGACCACGGCCGCGTCGGCCGTCGCGGCGGGGTTCGCGGACCGGGTGCGGGACCCGGCGGTGGTGACGGCGCCCTCGACGTCGAACAGGTCCTTGTAGGCGACGGGGACGCCGTCCAGCGGTCCGCGTGGCGCGGCGGCGCGGTGCCGTTCCCGGCTCGCCCGCGCCTGGGCGGCGGCGCGGGCGTCGGTGACGGTGGTGAACACGCCGCGGGCGCGCGGGTCACGGGCTCGCGCGACGGCGCGCGCGGCCACGTCGGAGGCGTCCAGCCCGCCCTCGGCGATCGAGGCGCCGAGGCCGATCCCGTCGACGCCGGCCGCCTGGTCGCGCACCGCGCGGGAGCCGACCGGGCCGGTGGTCGCGGCGGCGTGGGCAGGGATGTCCGGGCGGGCGTTCACGACCGGGCCTGACGGGTGGGCGATGCGGCGGAGGTCTCGCTGAGGGGACGGCCGCGGGTCTCCTCGCCGAGGGCGACGGTGACCAGCAGGCCGGCGACGTTGACCGCGCACAGCAACCACATCACCGCGCCGACGCCGGAGTCGGCCAGCAGCACGGGCAGCAGGAACGTGGTGGTCGCCGCGCCGATCCGGCTGATGGCCACGACCGCGCCGGTCGCGGTGGCGCGCACGCTGGTCGGGAACAGCTCGCTGGGGTAGATGATCTCGATGAAGTTGCAGGCGCCGGAGGTGACCGCGTACACCGCCAGGGCCAGGAACAGGATCTCCGCCGGGGCGGTCGGGGCCAGGGCCAGGAACGCGAAGGCGGCGGCCATCACGACGAAGGTCCAGTTCAGCAGGGGCTTGCGTCCGACGCGGTCGACCAGGAGCAGGCCGGGGACCCCGCCGAGCAGGAACATCGCGCTGATGATCAGTTCGGCGGCGTAGCCGGTGGAGGCGCCCAGGCCCAGCTCGGCGAGGATGTCGGGGCCGAAGGTGTAGATGGCGAACAGCGGGATGACGTGCGCGGTGTAGAACACGCCGATGAACACGACCCGGCGCAGGTAGACGCCGCGGAAGACGTCGGAGTAGCGGGTCCGGGCGGGCGGTTCGGGGATGTCGGCGGCGCTCGCGCCCGGCCCCCAGACCTCGCGGCAGATCGCGGTGGCCTCCTCGACCCTGCCCTTGCTGAGCAGCCAGCGCGGGGACTCCGGGGCGCCCAGCCGCATCATCAGCGTCGCCAGGCCGAACACCGCGGGTGAGGCGAGCATCCAGCGCCAGGCGTCGTCGCCGAGACCGGACAGCGCCCAGCCCGCGGCGGCAGCGGCTGCGGCGCCCGCGGCCCACACCACGAACAGCGCCCCCAGCAGGCGGCCTCGGTGCTTGGCGGGCACGAACTCGGCCAGCAGCGAACTGGCGATCGGGTAGTCGGCCCCGATGGCGATGCCGAGCACGAACCGCAGCAGCACCATCTGCCACACCTCGTCCGCGAACGCCGACAGCACCGACACCAGCGACAGGACCAGCAGGTCGACCACGTACATGACCTGCCGCCCGACCCGGTCGGTGAGGTAGCCGAACACCGCGCCGCCGACGAAGATGCCCACCAGCGCGGCGGCGCCCACCAGGCCGACCTCGGCGCCGTCCAGGCCCAGCGCGGGTTTCATGGTGACCAGCGCGATGCCGACGATGGTCAGCGCGAACCCGTCCAGGAACGGCCCGCCCGCGGAGTAGAGGGTCAACTTCTTGTGGAAGCCGTTGAGGGGTGTGTCGTCTATGAGGGAGGTCCGGGTCGCGGGCATGGCGGATCGCCTCTCGGGCTTCGGGTTCGGGATGCGCGGAGACCGGCCACAGGAACCGGCGTGCAGGTGCGCGGGTCAGGGCGCGGTGAGGGGCAGGGCGAACGTGGCGCGCACGTCGGTGAACCGCGACGCGACGCGGCCCAGCGGGCGCAGGCCGCCCAGGTCGATGCGCCCCGGCGCGCGGAGCAGGTCGGGGGCCACGTGGACGGCGACGACCTCGCCGATGACGACGGTGTCGCTGCCGGGGCGCAGCAGTTGCCGCAGGCGGCACTCCATGCCGATCGCGGACTCGGCCACGCGCGGTGGCCGCACCCGCGTGGACGGCACGGGGGTGAGGCCGGCGATCTCGAACTCGTCGGTGTCGGCCGCGTGTTCCAGGCTGGTGCGGTGCATCCGGTCGGCCACGTCGACCGACACGGAGTTGACCACGAACTCGCCGCTGTCGCGGATGTTGACCAGCGTGTCCTTCACCCGGCCGTTCGGACCGTCCTCGATCGTCAGCGACAGCATCGGCGGCGTGTTCGACACCACGGTGTAGAAGCTGAACGGCGCCAGGTTGAGCACCCCGTCCCGGCCGACGGTGGAGGTCCAGGCGATCGGGCGCGGGGTCACCGTCGCGGTGAGCAGCCCGAAGACCTCCGCTGCCGGCATCGTCGCGGGGTCGAACGCCACCGCCTCGGCGTTCACGGCGCCCCCGCCCCGCGCGGGGCGTGCAGCCGCACCTCGACGTCGCGTGGTCGCAGCAGGTCCCCGTTCACCGGCACGAGGTCCTGCGGGCACGCCGACAGCACCACGACGAGGTCGACCAGGGCGCGCAGCACGACCGCGTCGCCGGGACGGCTCACCGGCGCGGCGAACCGCAACTCGCCGTCGGCGTCCCACGGCACGTTCATGAACAGGTTGAGCGGGTGGGGCACGTGGTCGGGGGCCGGCACGCCCGCCGCGGCGAGGGCCTTGGCGTAGTTGTCCGCGCAGTTCGCGTGCCCGGGATGCCCCAGCAGCTCGTAGCGGCGCGGGTCGCACGCCGGGATCAGGGTGTCGTGCACCCCGGGCGAGGTGTCGGCCTCGACGGTCAGCACCGGCCGCCGCAGGTCGTCGCAGAACGCGTCCCCGACCCGCACCGCGAACCGGCCCAGCACGCCGCGCGAGTGCGCCAACGACAGCGGGCGCCGGGGCTCGTCCGCCGTCAACGCCCAGGTGTCCACCACCTGGCTGCCGTGGGTGTTGACGACCTCCACCGCACCGCCGCGCGGCACCTCGAACGCCGCCGCCGTCCCCGCTTCGACAATCCGGTTCACGAGTCCTCCGAAGGGCCTGTGGTCCTGTCCGGGCCGGTCACGGCTGCGCAACCGGTTGCGCAACGACCGTACGCAACCGGTTGCGCAGGGGTCAAGGGACTGGGATGATCGACAGCGTGGACAAGCCCGACGGACGCGCCGCGGAGCCCCGACGACCCACGATGAGGTCGATCGCGCACCAGGCCGGCGTCAACGTCTCGACGGTGAGCCGCGCGCTGCGCGCCGCGCCCGGACAGGAGGCGGTGGGGGTCGGCGCGGACGTCGTGGCCCGCATCCACCGGATCGCCGACGAACTCGGCTACCGCCCCGACCCGCACGCGGCCAGCCTGCGGTCACGGCGCACCAACGTCGTCGGCGTCCTGGTGCCGCGCCTGTCCGACGTCGTGCTGGCCACCATCTTCGAGGGCGTCGACGCCCACTGCACCGAGCACGGCTACCAGGCCGTGGTCGCCAACACCGGCGACGACCCCGCCGAGCACGCGCGCCGGCTGGACCTGATGCGCACCCGCAGGGTGGACGGCCTCATCCTCGCCGACACCCGCCTGACCGACCCGCCCGTCGACCCCGGACTGCCGTTCGTGCTGGTCAACCGCCGCCGCCCCGGTCAGCTGTCGGTCACCTGCGACGACGAGGCGGGCGGGGAGCTGGTCGGCGACCACTTCGCCGACCTCGGCCACCGCCACGTCGGCATCGTCGGCGGTCACCCCTGGGCAGGCACCGCCGTCGACCGCGCGCACGGCTGTCGCGCCGCACTGGCCCGACGCGGCGTCGAGGTGCCCGACAGCCACCTGCTGCACACCGGCTTCGACACCCGCGGCGGCCGGGAGGCCACCGAACGCCTCCTGCGCGCCACGCCGCGCCCGACCGCCATCTTCGCGGTCAACGACTACGCCGCCGTCGGCGTCATGGGCGCCCTGCGGGACGCCGGGCTCACACCCGGGCGCGACGTCGCGGTCGCCGGCTACAACGACATCGACGTCGCTTCCGAACTGCTCATCCCGCTCACCACCGTGGACAGCTCCCCCCTCGACATGGGCCGCCACGCCGCCCGGACGCTGCTGGCGCTCCTGCGCGGCGAGGACGTCTCCCCCGTGCTGCTCCCACCGCGCCTGAGGATTCGTTCCTCCACATCGGACTCGGCCGCGGGGCGTGGCCGGTAGACCGGGGTCAGCGGCCGGCGGGAGGAGTGGCGAACACCAGGCCCTGGCTCGGGGGCGACGAGAAGCCGCGCACGTCCCGGGTCACGACCTTGACCCGGTGCTGGCTGTCGGGAGCCAGGCCGGTGATCGTCGCCTGCTTCCCGGTGGCGAACGCGACCTTCACCCCGTCGAGGTAGACCTCGTAACCCCACGTGTCGAACCACCACGGGACCGCGTGCCAGGCCAGCGACGCGCTGGTGGGCGTCACCCCCGTCACCCGCAGCTGGGACGGCCGCACCGGGTGCTCGATGATGCTCGACTCGGAGGTCAGCGTGCCCAGCGAGCCCTGCGCCGGGTCGGGCGCGCAGGTGGCGGTCACCGTTCCCAGCGGCGTGCCGTCGGCCCGCTCGGGGCGCAGCGACAGGTTGAGTTCGCCGAGGTGGATGGCGTAGTCGCCGGGCCGCGCGAAGGACAGTCCCGGTAGACCTCCCGCCGCGGTCAGGGGCAGCCCGTCACCGGACGGCGTGACCCACGTCGGGGCGAACGTCAGCACCGCCGCGCTCTCCAGCGTGACGGGCCCGACGAAGCCCACCGCGAGCGTCGCCGTGCTGTCGCCGTCCAACCGCACCCCGCCGCGCGCCGCCAACCCGGTCCGCTCGGCGCCGAGCGACAGGTCCACGTCGATGAACGCGGGCTCGGAGTACGGGACGTCGCCGTTCGCCATCCCCTCTTCCGGCAGCACGAGGGTGACGCCGGCCCGCACCACCAGCTCCGGCCCGGACTCGACCGCGCACGTGTAGTCCAGCTCCGACCTCACCGGTGTCGCCGACGCGGTGTGCGCGCTCCCCGCCAACGCCCCGGTGCAGAACAACGCCACGACCGCCGCGCCGACCACGGCGCGCCGGGACTTCGCCACTCGTCGCATGATGCCCCCTCGTGCCGTGGTGGCGCTCCCACCGCACCGCCGACGGTCCCGGGTCGATCGTCCTCGTCCCCCACCCGGCCCACCAGCCCTTCACCGAACCGGCACGCCGACGCCACCGAAGCGCACGGCGGGTAGGGGTCTCCCCGGCCCGGTGCGCGAAAGTCGTTCGCCGACCCCTGCCGGGCGCTGCTACCGTCGGGGCGACCGCTGACTGTGGAGGAAGCCATGGTTGCCCGGAACACCACACCGGGCCACCGCACCGAGGCCGTTCGACGGCCCGGGGCCGCCCGGTGACATCGCCTTCAAGAGCCGATGCACCGCAAGGAGTCTTTCGCATGTCCGGAATTCCCCCGTCCACCTGGTACGTGGACTTCTTCACCGAACTGCCCAACGAGTTCTGGCGGCGCGCCGTGCCGCCGGAGGTCACCGTCGCGGAGATCGACTTCGTCGAGGAACGCCTGGGTCTCGCGCCGGGCTCACGGGTCCTGGACGTGCCGTGCGGCAGCGGGCGGCACAGCCTGGAACTCGCCCGGCGCGGGCACCGGGCGACCGGGGTCGACCTGTCCGCCGAGGCGATCGGGCACGCCCGCCGCGCCGCCGCCGGTCTCGACGTCGAGTTCGTCCACGCCGACATGCGGGACATCCCGCAGGGCAACGGGTTCGACGCCGTGGTGTGCCTGGGCAACAGCTTCGGCTACCTCGAACTCGACGGCCTGCGGGAGTTCGCCGCCGCGCTGGGCGGCGCCGTCCGCCCCGGCGGCGGCCTGGTGGTCGACTTCGCCTCGGCGGCCGAGTCGGTCCTGCCCGGCTACCGGGCCGAACCTCGGACCATGCGGACCGGCGACATCACCGTCCTCGCCACCAGCGAGTACGACGTCGCCGGGAGCCGGATGCTGAGCCACTACCGGTTCACCCGCGGCGAGGAAGAGCTCGACACGACCGCGATCCACCACGTGTACACGGTGGCTCAGATCGTCGACCTGTTGTCCGGCAACGGGTTCACCGACATCGGGCTGTTCGCCGGCCCGGACGGCGAACCGTACGGGATCGGGAGCGGCCGACTCCTGCTCACCGCGCGCCGGACGTCCTGAGCCGGGGGCTCCGGCCGGAACACCGTTCCGGCCGGAGCGCACCCGGCGGTCGTCGCACGCTCAGCGGTTCGACACCCCGTCGCCGGAGGCCGGCTGGACCCGCTCGAACCGCACCCGGTTCAGGTACCCCGGGAGGTCGCTGAGCGAGTACAGCTCGCCGTGCACGTCGGTGGCGATCGCGCTCGGCTGGGTGGGGAGGTTGCCGATCGTGGCGGTCTCGTAGCCGCCGTCGAACTTGGGGCGCACGGCGAACACGCGGGTCGAGCAGTAGTCGCTCGCGATGTAGGTGCCCCACGCCTCCGGGGTCCGGGAACCCCGGTACACCACGCCGCCGGTCACCGAGCAGTTGTCGTTGTAGTGGTCGTACTCGAAGACCGGGTCGGTGTACCGACCGCCCGCCCGGCACTGCTGCGGGTCGAACACCGGGGTGCCCTCGCGGCAGGACCAGCCCAGGTTGGCCCCGCCCTGCCACGGGCGGATGTGGTTGATCTCCTCGACCAGGCCCTGGCCGACGTCGCCGATCCACAGCGAGCCGTCGACCGGGTCGACGGAGAACCGCCACGGGTTGCGCAGCCCGTAGAGCCAGATCTCCGGCCGCGCGCCCGCCGCGCGGACGAACGGGTTGGAGGAGGGCACGCAGTAGGGCTTCGCCCCGCAGGTGCGGTTGACGTCGATCCGCACGATCTTCCCGAGCAGGGTGCCGAGGTCCTGGCCGGACTTGAACGGGTCGTACGCGCCGCCACCGTCGCCGAGGGACCAGTAGAGGTAGCCGTCGCGGCCGAACGCCACCTGTCCGCCGTTGTGGTTGCCGTACTCGGCGTGCTCCTGGGTGAGCAGCACCTGAACCCGCGCCGGGGCGTTGATGGGCACCCGCGCCAGGGTCAGCTCACCGGCCGGCAGGCTCGTGTACGCCACGTAGAGGACGCCGGTCCGGGCGAAGTCCGGCGCGGGCGTGATGCCGAGGAGGCCGCGCTCGTTGTCCGACGCGTCGATCCGCTCGGTCAGGTCGAGCACCGGTTCGGCGGCCAGGCCCGTGCGGGGGTGGTAGGCGCGGACCGTGCCCTCCTTCTCCGCGATCAGCATCCGACCGTCCGGCAGCCCGGTGATCGCGATCGGGCGCCGCAAACCGTTCGCCACCTGTTCGGACGCCACGGTCAGCTCCGTGAGCGGCACCGAGCGGGTGCGGGGCGTGCCGGTCGCGGTGCTGCCGCTCACCGGGGGTGACAGGAACGCGGACAGGGCCAGGACGAGCAGGCCGGCGAGCAAGGGGATCGAGCGACTACGCCGTCGCAACATGGTTCGGCTCCTCGAAGCAGGGAGGTGGTCACGTTCTGGGAGCGCTCCCGAACGTACCGTGACTCCCCGCCCGCAGCCAGCCTCCGTCCTGACCCCTTCCCCGAGGCCCGCATCAACTCGCGGCCGAGCGGGTAGTCCGTGCCTGCACTGCCCTGGACATTGGAGGCTCGGATGCAACCGTTCCCGTTCACCCCGTGGGCCTGGCGCGACCCGTCGTGGCTGACCGACCGGGACCGAGCGGCGGAGGACGTCGAGCGGGAGGGCGCGGCGGGCGCCCGGCCGGACACCGGTGTGATCGGCTACCACGTCGAAGCCACCGACGGCGGCATCGGCAAGGTCGACGAGGACGACGCCGAGGTGCCCGCGGACTGCCTCATGGTCGACACCGGTCCGTGGATCTTCGGCCGCAAGGTCGTCCTGCCCGTGGGCACCGTGCACCGCGTCGACCACGAGGAGCGCAAGGTCTACGTCGACCGCACCAAGGAGCAGATCAAGAACGCGCCCGAGTACGACCCGGGCGCCCCCGACCGCGACGACTACCGGCGTCGGACCGGCGACTACTACACCGAGACCTACCGCATCCCGCCGATGATGTAGCCGGAGCACGTGCCACGGTCCACCGCGAAGCGGACGGACCGATCCCGACCGGGGTCGCGGCAACGCACCGCGACTCCGGTCGCTCCGTTCAGCGGCACCGGAGCACCGCCGACCGCTCCGGCGGCACGGGGCGCTAGATCGTCGTCAGCGCCCGCCGTTGGAACACCACCAGCGCGACGCCGAGCGCCACCACCGCCATGCCCGCCAGCACCGCGACCTCGACCAGCACCGACCCCAGCCCCGCCGACGGGCGGGACAGGGTGAGCAGCGCGTCCATCGCCCACGAGTGCGGGAACAGGTAGCCGATCGTGGTCAGCGCTTCGCCGGCCACCTCGCGCGGCCACAGGCAGCCGCCCAGCATGCCCAGCACGATGCCCACCGGGGGGCCGATGGCCGGGGCCTGCTGCGGCGAGCGCACCAGGGCGCCGACCAGCATCGCGGCGCCCGTGGCGATCAGGCAGAACAGCGCCACGACCACCGCCACGCCCAGCGGGTCGCCCCACCGCACGTCGAACAGGAACCGGCTCGCCACGATGATCAGCAGGGACTGCGCGACCGCCACCCCGAACCGGCTCACCGCCTCGCCCAGCAGCACCCGGCTCCGCCGCACCGGTGCGGCCAGGGAGCGGCGGACCATGCCGATGCGGCGGCTCTCGACCAGCGCGGCGGCGACGGCCATCGAGTTGATGAACGTGAACAGCAGCAGGTTCGCGGGCGCGGTGTAGGCGAAGCCGGTCGGCTTGGCGGAGTCCTCGCCACCCGTCGAGGCGACGGTGACCGCCACCGACTCCTCCCGCGCCGTGCGCACGTACGCCTCGGCCTGCTCCGGCGACGCGCCCGCCGCCCGCGCCGCGCGGGTCGCCTCCAGGACCGCAGCCACCTTGCCGACCGCCACGTCGATCTTGCTGCGCGCGGCCATGCCGCTGCCGCTGGTCTGGGTCATGACCAGTTCGAGTTCGGTGTCGCCCGGCGCCACGACCAGTCCCGCGGCCAGCTCACCCTGGCGGACGCCGTCGCGGACCTCCTCCTCGTCCTCCGCGCGCCGCACCTCCAGCGCCTCGTCGGACTCCAGCTCGGCGACCACGGCCGCCGACACCGGGTCGGAGGTGTCGGCGACCACGGCCACCGGCAGCTTCGCGTCCGACGAGCCCCCCATGGCCATGCCGACGAACACGATCGTCACGAACGGCATGACGACGATGAAGAACATGCCGACCTTGTCGCGCAGCTGGCGCTTCAGGTTGGCCAGCACCAGCGCGGTGACGGGGCGGGGCCTCACGCGAACCTCCCCTTGCGGAAGCCGAGCAGCGCCAGCGCGCCGGCGACGACGCCGATGCCGGTGACCACGGCGATCGGCACGAGCACGGCGGACGGCCCGGCGCCGGTGCCCGCCAGCTCCGACAGCCCTGCCGACACCCACCCGTTGGGCGTGATCAGCGAGACGCCGCGCAGCCACTCGGGCAGGTTGTAGACGGGCACGATGCTGCCGCCCAGGAACGCGAACACGAACGCCACGCCGAGCGTGTAGCCGTCGGCCTGCGCGTCGGTCTTCGCGCGGCTGGCCACCAGCATCACGATCGCGGTCGCCGCGAACACGTGCGCCAGCAGCAGCGGGAACACCCCGGCCGGGTCGCCCCAGCTCGCGCCGAAGATCAGCACCGAGGACAGCCAGGTCGCGCACATGCTGACCAGCGCCAGCCCGAACCCGACCGCGCTCTTGCCCACCAGCGCCGTCCACAGCGGCACCGGCGCGGCGCGCATCCGGTCGAGCGTGCCGTTCTGCCGCTCGGTGAGCAGGCTGCGGGCCGTGGTGCCGACGACGAAGAACGCGAACATCACCGCCATGCCCGAGCCGTAGTGCACGGCCAGGTCCACCCGACCGCCCGCGACCGGGTCGCCGACCAGCGACAGCGGCGGCCCGGCCGCGCCGTTCTCCTCCACGAAGAGCTGCACCCGGTCGGCGGGCACGCCCGCCTCCAGCGAGGCGCGCACGGCCAGCGTCCTGGCCTCGACCAGCGCCGAGATCCGGTCGACCATGCTGCGCGCCACCACACCCGCCAGCGGCGACTCGGGCGACTCCAGGACGGACACCTGCCCGCCGCGGCCCGCGCCGACGCCCTCGCTGAACCCGGCGGGGAACACCAGGGCCGCACCCGCCTCGCCGCCGTCGACCGCGGTGCGCGCCGCGCCCTCGTCCGGGTACTGGCGGAAGGTCAGCACGCCCTTCAGCTCGTCGGTGTTCAGCGCCTCGCGCTGCACGCTGGCCGGGAACTCGCCGCCGTCGAGGTCGACCACGCCGATGGTCGCCTTGAGCGGCGGGTCGTCGTCACCGCCCAGCGCCAGCCCGAACAGGGTCGCGAGCAGGATCGGCGCGACGAGCGCGATCAGCGGCGCGGTGCCGTCCCGCAGCCGCGACCGCAACTCGTGCCCGCCCACGACCAGCAGGGCACGCAAGGTGCTCTTCCCCAAGGTTCTCGCCCATCCCTAGCTCGGTCCGCGTCAGTCGCGCAGGGTGCTGCCGGTGAGGTGCAGGAACGCCGCCTCCAGGTCGGGCTCGACCACCTCGACACCGGTCACCGCGCCCGCGTCGCCGACGGCGGTCAGCAGCGCGGGCAGCAGGTGCCGCCCGCCGGCGACGAGCAGCCGGATCGACGCCGACCCGGTGACCACCGCCTCGGACACGCCCTCCACGGCCCGCAGCTTCTCGGCCGCCGCGGTGACGTCGCCGTCCACCGTCAGCTCCACGCGGTCCGTGCCGCCCAGTTCGGCGACCAGCTCGCGCTTGGTCCCGTCGGCGACCACGCGGCCCCGGTCGATGATCCCGACCCGCGTGCACACCCGCTCCACCTCCTCCATGTAGTGGGAGGTGTAGAGCAGGCTCATGCCCTCGCCGACCAGCGCCTCGACCCGGTCCAGGATGGCGACGCGGCTCTGCGGGTCCACGCCGACCGTCGGTTCGTCGAGGATGAGCAGGCTCGGCCGGTGCAGCAGGGCCACGGCGATGTTGGTGCGCCGCTTCATGCCGCCGGAGTAGGTGTCCACCTTGTCGTCGCCGCGACCGGTCAGGCCGACCAGGTCCAGCACCTCGCCGATGCGCGAGGCCAGCTCGCGGCGCGGCAGGCCGTGGAGCCTGCCGAAGTAGCGCAGGTTCTCCCGGGCGGTCAGCTCCGGGTACAGCGCGATCTCCTGCGGCACGTACCCGATGAGCCGCTTGGCGGCCACCGGGTCCGCGTCGACGTCGATGCCGCCGACCCGCACCGAGCCCTGGTCCGGGCGCAGCAGCCCGACGAGCATGGAGATGGTCGTGGTCTTGCCGGCCCCGTTGGGGCCGAGCAACCCGTACGCCTCCCCCTCGTCGATGTGGAAGCCGACCTGGTCGACCACGGTCTTGTCGCCGTAGCGCTTGACCAGGCCCTCGCACACCAGCGCAGGCGTCATGTCGTCCTCTCGATCAAGGTCCGCACCCGTCGATCCGCTCCGGCTGGGAGGAGCCCACCACGTTGTTGCGGAAGCGCTGGTTGCCGGGGTCGGTGCCGATCTGCACGTCGAACGGGCTGTTGCCGGTGATGGTGTTCCACTCGAAGCAGTTGTCCACCGAGTCGGAGCCGCCCCAGTCCGCCGACGAGGCCAGGACCAGCGCGGCGCCCATGACCGACGGGCCACCGGGTTCGTTGCCGTGCACCCGGTTGCCGACGACCGAGACGCGCTGGACGCCGATGGCGGCGATGCCGACGCCGGAGATCGGCGGACCGGCGAACCCCAGCACGCCGGGCTCGTCGCCACCGGAGGCCAGGGTGTTGCCGGTGATGTCGTTGTCCGCGACGAGCACGTCGGCGACGCCGCCGGGGAGCTCGCCCTCGTACGTCTGGTGCAGCAGCAGCACGCCCGCCGCGTTGCCGTGGCTGCGGTTGCGCAGCACCCGCGCGCGGCTGGAGTTGTCGATGAACACGCCGAAGGCGTTGGCGGTGCTCTCGCTGTCGGCGATCAGCGCGTCGGCGGCCGGGCAGAACGCCAGCGCGATGCCGCCGTACTGGCTGCCCTCGGCACGGCAGCGCAACACCTCCACCTCGGCCGACTCGCGCACGTACAGGCCCCACACCGCGTTGTCGACCGACTCGACGTCGACGAGCCGCAGGTTGGTCGCGGTGTGCGCGTAGACGCCCGCGCCGGAGAAGCCGCGCACGGTCAGGCCCTCGACGGTCACACCGGAGACGTCGTGCGCGGTGATGCCGCTGACCACGTCGGCGGGCGCGTCGTGCAGCGCCGGCACGGCGCTGGGCGTGACGGCGCCGGGCACGATCACCGTGCGGCCCGCGCCCGCGCCGACGAGCGTGACGTCCGGGCGGGCGATCACCAGGTTGCCCTCGTAGGAGCCCTCGGCCAGGCGCAGCACCGCGCCCGGAGCGCAGGCGTCGAGCGCTTCCTGGACGGAATCCCCCGGTTGAATGCGGACTTCGGCCGGGGCCTCGGTCACGGGCATCGCAGCGCTCCTCTCGACGTGGTGGTCAGTATGGCAAGGGCGACGATCAGGTCGCCGCGGAAGCCCCAGCGGGCCATGCCGACGACGGCCGCGTCGTCACCGGGCTCAGCGGACCGCTCGGTGAGCCGCGCCAGGGCGGCCGAGCCGCTGGCCCCGAACACGGTGTAGGCGCAGCGCTCGGTCATCGACACCCGGGTGGCCGCCTCGACCTCGGGCACGGCGGCGGCCAGCAGCGGGTCGGTCCACTCCGCACCGGGCGGCGGCGCCTCGCCGCGCGCTTCGAAGTCGTGCCAGGAGAACCCGGGCGGACGGCCGCCGATGGCCTTCACCAGGCATTCCTTGACCGCGACCGTGGCCGCGGTGGCGAGGCCGGGGTCGGCGTGCAGGTCGTGCTCGGTGGGCGAGGCGACGTGCCGGGTGTAGGCGGGTCCGCTGTAGGACATGGCGCGGGTGACCCGGGCGACGTCCACCACGTCCACCCCGAACAGCATCAGCGGCGCCGTCACCCGGTGACCCCGTCGAGGAACCGCAGCAGCTCGGCGGTGTAGACCTCGCCGCGCTCGATCATCGGGATGTGCCCGCAGTCCTCGACGGTGACGAACTCGGTGTTCGCGTGCCTCGGCACCAGGTCGAGCCACGGTTCGATCGGCGTCATGCGGTCGTGGCGGCCCCAGATGTACAGCGACGGGCAGGTGACCTTGTCCATCGCCGGGTCGACCTGGTAGGTCCTGGTGGCGCGGATGCTGCGGGCCATCGCGACCATCGCCGAGCCCTGGCGCAGCAGCTGCGCGGTCGACTCCACCTGCTCGTCGGTGAACAGCGGTTCGCCGTGGAAGAGGGCGGCCAGCATGCGGTCGCGGAACTGCTCGCCCTGCAACCGCACGTCGCCCCGCCGGTCCATGTTCAGGCCCACGTCGGGGTCGGCGCTCAGGCCGGGCGCGCCGCTGACCGCGATGGCCCTCACCCGGTCCGGGAAGCGGCCCGCGAGGTCGATGGCGACCAGGCCGCCCAGCGAGTTGGCGCAGATCACGACCTCCTCCGCGCCGGCCGCGTCCACGGCCTCCATCAGGGCGTCGCCGAGGCGTTCGATGGAACCCGCGATCTTCGCGTCCACCCCGCAGATCGGCTCCTCGGTGCGCAGCACCGGCCACCCGGCGTCGGCGAGGGCGGCGAACGGGTGGTCCCAGATCCAGCCGCCCGCGAACAGGGCGGACATGAAGGCCACCAGCGGTCGCCCGCCCGGTGCGGGCCGGTGGTCGGCGGTGAAGACCGTCATCGGGCAACTCCTGGCGTCATCAGAACAGGGGGTCGGGGGTCGGGGTGGCGCCGCACGCGCAGGTCCGGCCCGCGCCCGCGTCGACCACCTCCTCGCAGTCGGGGCAGCGCAGGTGGAAGCTCTCCCGCTCCAGCACCCACACGCTGGTGTAAGCCCCGGTGCACAGGCCGCTGCGGAAGAACTTCCGCAGGGACCGCTGGTGCGGCCGGGCGTGCACGGCGCGGACCGACTCGGGGCGGTCGAAGGCGCTGATCGTGTACTTGCGGGTGCCGATCTCGAA
This sequence comes from Saccharothrix sp. HUAS TT1, assembly GCF_040744945.1. Lineage (NCBI taxonomy): Bacteria > Bacillati > Actinomycetota > Actinomycetes > Pseudonocardiales > Pseudonocardiaceae > Saccharothrix > Saccharothrix camelliae. The sequence continues at coordinate 6,917,387 of NZ_CP160453.1, forward strand.
CGTGCCCACGCCGAGGAAGCCCTTCGAGGCGCGCAGCGACTTGACCACCTCGGTGCTGAGCAGGTCGACGTCCGCGCCCTCGACGTCGTCGCGGACGTCCAGGTAGGTGAACGTGAGCACCCGCGGGTAGTCGGTCCTGCCCGTCGTCGTGCGCGCGCTGATGCCGTACTCCTGCACCTCGTCGCGGGCGGGGAGGAAGCGCGGCGTGTGGCCGAGCGACGAGGCCAGCGCGACCCGGTCGAAGTGGCGGCGCACGCGCACCGCGCCGTCCACGAGGGTCAGCACGTCCGCGCCGGCCACCGCCGCCGCGCCGCCCGTGCCCGGCATCCCCAGGTAGGGGGCGCGGTGCGTGGCGGTCAGGGTCCAGGTCAGCACGACGGTGTCGCCCGCGTCGGCGGCCGGCGCGAAGTCGAGCGCCAGGTCCGGGAACCGGGTCAGCACGGCCTCGACGTGCGCGACGAGGTCCGCGCCCGCCACCGGCTCCGGGGTGTCCGGGTCGGCGAACCCCGCCACCGCGTCCGCGATGGCGGCGGCGTCGCGCTCGCGCCAGGCCGCGGCCCACCGCGCGGCGGTCTCGATCAGGTCCATGCGGTCACCGCTTCCAGGTCGTGGTCCTCGGGCAGCCGGGCCGAGGTCAGCGCCACCGCGAACGCCAGGTCGGCGGTGTGGCTCACGGAGACCCGGATGCGGGTGCCCGCCGCCTCCCTGCCGTCCAGCACGCCGATCAGGCGCACGCCCGGCGGGTGGCCGTGCAGGCAGGCCGCCGTGCGGCTGCACAGGGGCGCGGGCAGGGGCAGCACCTCCACCGCGCCCAGGTGCTCCGCGGTCACGGGCTCACCCAGCAGGCGCAGCACGGCGTACTTGGCCGCCAGCCTGCCCGCCCAGTGCTGGAGGGTGCGCCCGGCGCCGGACCGCAGCCGTTCCGGGCGGGTGAACACGGCCTCCAGCGGCATCGGGTCGACCAGCTGCCACGGCGCGGTCAGCTCGCCGAAGGCGATGGCGGCGCTACCCCACCCGGTCATGCCGCGGGCTCCGGGCGGCGCAGCCGGCGCACGGCGGCCGGGTCGGCCATGCTGACGCAGCGCGCGCCGACGCCGCGCAGCAACCCGGCGAGCACCTTGCTGTCGCCGACCTCGACCAGGGTCTCCGCGTCGGCGAGCACGCGCATCGTGGCGGTCCAGCGCACCCGCGCGGTGAGCTGCGCGATCAGCGCGTCCACGACGGTCGGCAGGTCGGTGGTCGGCTCCGCGGTCGCGTTCGGGACCACCGGGACGCGGGGCGGGCGCATCGGTGTCGCGCGCACCGCCTCGGCCCAGCCGTCCAGCGCGCCCGCCATCAGCGGCGAGTGGAACGCGTTGCTCACCTTGAGCGCCACCAGCTTGCGGGCGCCGGCGGCCCCGGCCAGCGCGGCGAGCCGCTCGACGGCGGCGGTCGCCCCGGAGACCACGGTGTGGTCCGGCGCGTTCTCCAGGCCGACGACCAGCGGCTCACCCGGCCGGGCCGCCTCGGCGGCCAGCTCCTCCACCCGCTCCGGCGGCAGGCCCAGCACGGCGGTCATGCCGCCGGTGTCGGGCAGGTCGGCCATCAGCCGGGCCCGGGTGGCGACCAGGCGCAGCGCGGCGTCGGCGTCCAGCACGCCCGCCGCGCACAGCGCGCTGATCTCGCCGACGCTGTGCCCGGCGACGACGTCCGGCTCCACGCCGCTCTCCCGCAGGACCGCGAGCGCGGCGAGGTTGCACGCGGTCACGGCGGGCTGCGCGTGCAGGGTGTCGACGAGCTTGTCCAGCGGCCCGCGGGAGCACAGCTCGGACACCGGCTCGGGCAGCAGCTCGTCGGCGCGCGCGACCACCGCCGCGCCCACCGGGTCGCGGCGCAGCCAGCCGCCCATGCCGACCCGGACCGTGCCCTGACCGGGGAACACGAAGCCGATCACCTGCGAACCTCCAGTCTCCTGCGCTGCCCCTGCCGACGAGCCGGCGCCGATCAGAGCCTGCGCCGCCGGGTGGGCACCGCCGCGGCCTTCTCGGTGCCCAGGAAGCCCAGCAGCAGCTTGGTGACGATCTCCGGCTGGTCCAGCGGGATCCAGTGGCTGGCGTCCTCGACGCGCTCGTAGCGCCACGAGCCCTTGACGAACTTCACCGAGCCCTTCATGCCCTCTTCGAGCAGCGCCTTGTCCCCGGTGGACCAGATGCCGAGGGTGGGCGCGAGCACGGGCGGGAAGTTGCTCTCCACGCGCAGCTCGGCCTCGGGCGAGCGGTTGGCGCGGTACCAGTTCAGCGCCGCGGTGAGCGCGCCCGGCTTGGCCAGCTCGCGCGGGTAGCGCTGGTGGTCGCCCTCGCCGCCCATGATCTCCTTGAACAGCCGCCACCCGTTGCGCCGCAGCAGCTGTTCGCTCACGCCGGGGAACTGGTAGAAGAGCATGTACCAGCTGGCCTTGCGCTGCTCGATCGACGGCGTGCCGAACACGCCGGGGTGGCCGACCGACAGCACGGCGAGGTGGTCGACGCGGCGCGGCATCAGGAAGGCGTACATCCACGCGATAGCGGCGCCCCAGTCGTGCCCGACGATGTGCGCCTTGGGGATGCCGAGGTGCTGCGTCAGGGCGACGACGTCGTTGACGATCGTGCGCATGTCGTACGCCTCGACCTCCTGCGGCTTGCCCGACTCGCCGAAACCGCGCAGGTCGGGCGCGATGACGCGGAAGCCCGCCTCCACCAGGGGGTCGATCTGGTGCCGCCACAGGTAGTGGGAGTCGGGGAAGCCGTGCAGCAGCACGACCGGGTCGCCCTCGCCCTTGTCCACGTACGCGATGTCGACGCCGTTGACGTGCGCCGACCCGGTCAGCAGGGTGTCCTTGACGCTCATGCCCTCTCCCTGAACAGCCTCTCGGCGAAGAACTCGCTGAACCCGAACTCCGGCACGTCCTCCGGAGGCACCATGTTGAGCAGGCCGGTCACCGACGCGGCGAAGTTCTCGGCCATCAGCTCGCGCGCCCGGCGGCGGCGCTCGGCGGCGACGGGCCCGAACTCGCAGTGCAGCTTGGCGATGATGCCCGCGCCGAAGTGCAGCCGGTCCATCCGGAACTTGCGCTCGGCCAGGTACCCCGCGAAGGCGGCGGGCGACCAGTCGTCGCCGCCGGTCAGCACCTCGCACACGGCGCGGGTGTCGCGCAGGCTGCACGACAGGCCGGTGCCGAGCACGGTGTCGGCGTTGCCCGCCTCGTCCCCGACGAGCACCACGCCGTCCAGGACGACCGGCTGCTCGGGGAACATCGCCACCGACGGCCACAGCTTGAGCGGCCCGATCGACTTCGCGGCGGCGTACACGGCCTTGCCGCGGTCGGGCAGGGACGCCAGCTCGAAGTCCGCGATGAACCGCCGCTCGCCACCCGGTCCCTGGTAGAGCTTCCGGTTGGCGGTCGGGAAGTTGATGTAGAGCCGGGCGTTGCCGTCGCCCTGCGGGAACACCATGAACATCTTCTCGTCCTCGGTGCCCATCGCCTGCACGTCCATCGGCCAGTCGTCCAGGCCGGTGACCCGCAGCCCGCCGCCCCAGTGGTGCACCGAGGTCGCCATGGACACGCCGACCTGGCGGCCGACCGTGCAGCCGCGGCCGGTGGCGCCGATGACCATGCGCGGCTTGGCCAGGTGCTCCTGCCCGGCACGCGTCCAGCGGACCTCCGGACTGGTCCCGGCGGTGACCTGGACCCGCTGCGCGCCCATCACCACGGTCGCGCCGTTGTCCTCGGCCTGCTCGGCCATCAACGCGCAGACCTCGTGGTGCGGGAACGACATGGGGCCGCCGACACCGGGCACGAACCGCGTCATGTCCACGGTCTCCGCCTCGGCCGGGTCGACCGTCTCGTCCCACTGCGTCCACTCGCGGATCTCCCACGCGCCGCCGAGGCCGAACGCGTCCTCCACGCCCAGCGTCTGCGCCTCCCGCAGGCCCCACGGCGCGATCCACTCGCCGCGCACGATGTCCTGGTAGGTCTCCTGCTTCTCCAGCAGCACCACGGACAGGCCGTTCAGCGCGAGGTTGGCCGCGGCGGACGCGCCCGCGATACCGCCGCCCACCACGACGACGTCGATCCCGGTGTGCTCGACGGTCATGCCTGCCACCTCTCCCAGGACGTGCGTTCCTTCGCCGGAACCCGCTTGGCGGGGCGGAAATCGGTGCCGATCGTGTAGGCGACCGGCACCAGGCAGACCTGGGTGACCCCGGCGGGGATGCCGAGCAGTTCGCCCACCTGCCGCTCGAACGGCAGGTGCATGCACGTGATCGTGCTGCCGAGGCCGCGGCTGCGCAGGGCCAACTGGAACGACCACACCGCGGGGAAGATCGAGCCGTAGAAGTTGCTGGCCCGCATGGCCCCGATCCGCACGCCCTCCTGCCAGGTGCCGAGGTTGCGGGTGCCGGTCGAGCCGAGCCACTCGGCGTCGATCGCGCCGATGTCCGGCGGCCGGCCGAGCACGCACGGGATCACCAGCGCGGGCACCCGGGCGATGGTCTCGGCCAGGGTGGCGGCGGAGGCGTTGTTCTTCCTGGCCTGCGGGCTGTTGCGGCGACGCCCGGACCGCGTCCACACCTCTTTCTGGTGGAACTGCCAGGAGATGTCGAACAGCTCCGCCAGCTGGTCCTTCACCGCCTGCTCGGTGATCACCACCCAGCGCCAGTTCTGCTGGTCGTTCGCGGTCGGCGCCTGGACGGCGACCTCCAGCGCCTCCTCGATCACCGCGCGCGGCACGGGCCGGTCGAGGTCGAGCCGGCGGCGCACCGACCGGGTGGTGGTGAGCAGCCGGTCGGTCTCCAGCACGTCGAAGGGCTCGCCGGTCATACCGCACCCAGCAGGGTTCCGCCGCGCACCGAGCCGGGCGCGGCGCTGAGCACCAGGGCCTTGGCCAGCGCGGCCGGCAGCTCGGGCTTGGTGACGTAGGACTCGACCGCGCCGGCGCGGGGGCTGGTGAGCCCCGGGATGGCCGGTGCGACGCCGTCGCGCAGGGCGAGGGCGGCCAGCGCCAGGTTCAGCGCGCCGGTGGCCGCGCCCGCGTCGCCGGTCAGGCCCGCGGTGGCGGTGAGCCGGGCGGACGGGACGGCGTCGAGCACCGCGCCCGCCTCCGCCTCGTCGGTCGCGCCGCCGGTGGCCGCGCCGATCACCAGGTCGACGCCCTCGGTGGGCAGCGCGGCGAGGGCGCGCTCCACCAGGGACCGCTCGTCGCCCGCTCCCGCGCCCGCGTGGGCGCTGCCCAGCACCCGCGCGTACGGGATCGCGCCCCGGGCGGCGGCGTGCGCGGCGGACTCGACGACCATGGCCACCGAAGCGGACGCGGGCGCCTCGCCCGAGTTCCGGTCGTAGGGGTTCACCTGCGCGCCGTCGCCGGACCTCGGCGCCTCGTCGGCCGCGACCAGGACCACCACGTCGGCCTTGCCCGCGCGGATGGTCTCCACCGCGCAGTCCAGCGCGATGGACGCCGACGCGTTGCCGTTGCAGATGGTGGTGGTCGGGCCGCGCAGGCCCAGGGTCTGGCAGACCGCACCGCCGGTGGCGTTGAGCACCACGTTGGAGAAGCTGAGCACGGCGGGCTTGTTCGGGTTCGCCAGCACGCTCTCGTCGAACCCGTCGGTGCTCTCCACCGAGCCCGCCGCGGTGGCGAAGATGACGCCCACGTTGTCCAGGGCGGCGCGGGGCAGCTTCAGCCCGGCGTCCTCCCAGGCCAGCCGCGAGGCGGCGATCGCCATGCGGGACAGGTTGTTCATGTGCCGCCACAGCGAGCGCGGCGCGAACGTGCGGCCCTCCAGGGAAGGCTCCGCGCCGACCGCGGTGCGGCCGTTGGCGACCGCCTCGGCGACCTCGGCGATGCCGGTGCCCAGGCCGGTGACCGGTCCGAGGCCGGTGAGGACGACCTCGGTGGCGGGCAGCTCGTCGTACTCGCGCGGGCCGCCGGGGCGGCGCAGCACGAGCGAGGCGTTGTTGCCGCCGAACGCGTAGTTGTTGGACACCACGACGTCCATGGGCAGCGCACGCGCGGTGTTCGGCACGAAGTCCAGGGTGGACTCCGCGATCGCCTCTTCGGTGAACCCGATGGTGGGCGGCGCGGTCGCGGTGCGCAGGGCCAGCACGCTGGCCACCGCCTCGACCGCGCCCGCCGCGCCCAGCGTGTGCCCGATGAAGCTCTTGATGCTGCTGGTCGGCACCTGCGGCGCCCGCTCGCCGAACACGGCGCGCATGACCTTCTTCTCCATGGCGTCGTTGGCGGGCGTGCCGGTGCCGTGCCCGTTGACGTAGTCCACGGCGTCGGTGTCCAGGCCGGCGTCGGCCAGCGCCCGGCGCATGGCCGTGGCGCCGCCGCGGCCGGTCGGGTCCGGCGCGGTGGCGTGGTAGGCGTCGGCGGACAGGCCGTAGCCCGCGACCTCGGCCAGCGGCTCCGCGCCCCGGGCCAGCGCGTGGTCCAGCGCCTCCACGACCAGGAACGCGGCGCCCTCGCCCAGGTTCAGGCCGTCCGAGCGGCTGTAGGGGCCGCACGGGCGGGCGCTGAGGGCCTGCAGGCCCGCGAACCCCGCGTAGGTGCCGAACAGCAGGGGGTCGACACCGCCGGCGAGCACCACGTCCGCGTCCCCGGTGAGGATCTTGTCCTTGGCCAGGCCGACCGCGTTGCCGCCCGCCGCGCACGCGGTCGAGACCAGGATGCGCGGGCCGGTCATGCCCAGCTTGCGGGCGACGACGTCGCCGGTGGCGTGCATGGGCTGGTAGCCGCCCGCCGCGGTCGGGGTGGCCTGGCACTTGCCGAGGACCAACCCGAACCGCTCGCCGGGCGTGGCCGCGCCCAGCCCCGCCTGGGCGACCGCCTGCCGGGCCGCGACGAGGGCGAGCCGGGCAGTGCGGTCCAGCCCGGTGTCCTCGGCCGGCAGCTGCGCGTCGATCCACTCGTCGGGCACCTGGCCCGCGAACCTGGCCTCGAACGCGCCGAACCGCTCGTCCTCCACGGCGGTGATGCCGCCCCCGCCCGCGGTGAGCCGGCCCCAGAACTCCTCCGGGTCCCGGCCGACCGCGCAGATCACCCCGACCCCGGTGATGACCACTGGCCGCAGCGCCATGCTTGCTCCTCCTCGCGACCCCGGGCGAGCGCCCGGGTGACCAGATCAGATGATCGGGGTGCTCCAGCTCTTGGGCGTGACGTACGGGCTGGTCAGCGTGACGACCTCGGTGTCGCCGACGGTGACCGTGAGCCCGGCGGCGGCCAGGTCCGGCGGCAGCCGCAGCAGGCCGAGGGAGGACTTCAGCCCGACGCTGTGGACGGCGTGCACGACCTCGCCGATCCGCTCCCCGCCCACGGTGACCGGCGTGCCCGGAGCGGGCACCTCGGCGCCGCCGGAGAAGCCGACCGTGCGGCGCTCGGCCGTTCCCTCGAAGGCGGCGACCACGGCGTCACGCCCGATGAACTCGTCCTTGGTGATGTCCACGAGCCAGCCCGCGCCCATCTCCAGCACGTCGACCCCCTCGCCCGCCTCGTGGCGCACGACCGGCTGCCGCACCTCCAGCATCGCCAGCTCCACGGCCTCCTGGCCAGCGGGCACGGCGTGCTCCAGGGCCTTGGTCCACAGCCGCTCGGCCGACTCGCGCGGCACCAGCACCTTGTAGCCGTACTCGCCCGTCACACCGGTGCGGGCGAACAGGATGTCCACGCCGTCCCACTGGCTGTCCACGACGGACTCGAACGGCAGCGCGGCCAGCTCACCGTCGATCAGCCGGCCGACCACGCCCCACGCGTACGGGCCCTCCAGGCCGAAGAGGGCGTGCTCGGCGGTGCGGTCGGTGATCTCCACGCCGGGCTCGGCGTGCGCGCGCAGGTGCTCCAGCAGCCGGGTGCCGGCGCCGGTGGAGGACTCCAGCAGCAGGCCGTCCTCGCGGCCCCAGACCACGACCTGGTCCACGACGGCGCCGTCCTCGGCGAGCACCAGGCTCGTCATGCAGCGCTCGGCGGTCAGGTACTCCACGTCGCGCGCCAGCACCTTCTGCGCGAAGTCGGTCGCGCCGCTGCCGGAGAGCTCGATGATCCGCTCGCCGGACAGGTCCAGCAGGGCGGCCCGCTCCCGGATCGCCTCGTACTCGGCGTCGAGCGTGCTGAACCGCAGCGCGACCTCGGCGTCCAGGACGGTGCCGTACTCGGCGCCGTCGGGGTGCGCGGTCTTGACCGGCGACGTCAAGGGTTCCATTGTCGTGTCAAACCTTTCCGGTAGGGCTGGTGGCTGCCGGGTCGGCGATGGTGATGGTGCCCTCGGCGGCGACCTGGCCGTCGACCCTGGCGCTCACCTTGAACTCGCTGAAGCCCCGGCCTCCCGCCGTGCGGTCGGCGGTGAGGACGAGCCGGTCCCCCGGCACGACGGGGCGGCGGAACCTCATCGACCGCACGCCCGCGAGGTAGCCGATCGGCCCCGCGCCGGCGAGGGCGAACACCACGCCGGCCAGCTGGGCCATCGCCTCGACGACGATGACGCCCGGCAGCACGGCCGCGGTCGGGAAGTGCCCCTGGAACCACATCTCCGTGGCCGCGACGTTCTTGATCCCGACCGCGCCGACGCCCGGCTCGACCTTCTCGACCCGGTCGATCAGCAGGAAGGGCCAGCGGTGCGGCAGGACTTCCCGGAGCTGGTCGTTGGTCAGCGACGTCCCCGCCCGCACGGGCTCCTGGGTCGTCGTCATGCCGAACCGGTCGGCGCCTGCTCGGCCAGGGCCGGGTTCACGTGGTCGGCCAGGCGCGACACCGAGCCGAACACCGACATGTCGCTGTCGTAGAGGGCGACGCCGAACTCGGCCTCGATCGCCACGTACAGCTCCAGCACGTCGAGGCTGTCCAGTTCGAGCCCGCGGCCGAACAGCGGCTGGTCGTCGGTGATCCACGCGGGCTCGATCGGCAGGTCGAGCCGGGAGACGATCATCTTCTTGATCTGGGCGCACGTGTCGTGCCGGGCGGCCGCCGTGGCGCGCAGTTCGTCGAGGGTCACGCTTGTCCTTCCGTCCGCTGGGTGCTCCGGCCCCGGGTGTTCCGGCGCGGGGGTCAGCCGAGCCCGCCGCCGTTGGCGACGAACGTCTCGCTGGTGATGTAGGACGCCTTGTCGGAGGCCAGGAACGTGACCAGGTTCGCGATCTCCTCGGGTCGGCCCATGCGGCCGAGCCGGATGCGCGAGGCGTAGCCGTCGCGCAGCTTCGCGGGGATGACCTTGGTCATGTCGGTCTCGACGAACCCCGGCGCCACCACGTTGACGCGGATGCCGTGCGGCGCGGCCTCGTAGGACAGCGCCTTGGTGAACGCGATGATCGCGCCCTTGGACGCGACGTAGTTCGTCTGGCCGGGGAAGCCGCCGTCCAGGCCGCTCGCGGAGCTGAGGGTGACGATCGCGCCGCGCCTCTGGTGCTGCATGATGCGCATCGCCTCGCGGCAGGCCAGGAACGTGCCGTGCACGTTGATGTCCATCGTCTCGCGGAACGTGGCGCTGCTCATCGCGACCAGGTGCCGGTCCCGGGTCACACCCGCGCTGGTGACCAGCACGTCGAGCCTGCCGTGCTCGGAGCGCACGGAGCGGAACAGCTCGCGCACCGAGTCCTCGTCGGTCACGTCGGCCCGCACCGCGCTCGCGCTGCCGCCGTCCTGCTCGACCTGCGCGACCAGTTCCTTGGCCTGCTCCTCCGAGCGCGAGTAGTTGACCACGACGTGCACGCCGTGGGCCGCCAGGTCGACCACGACGGCCCGCCCGATCCCGCGCGACCCGCCGGTGACCACGGCGACCGATCCTTCGGCGAACATGGCGCCTCCCCACGTTGTCCAAGGCTTGCCCGCTGCGCACGCCGTCGTTCGCCGCAACGCTACTGACCTGCGACTTCAGTGCTCTATCACTTCGATATCCGCCTCCTTGACGTCCCCGCGGCGGTGTCGCAGGCTCATGCGCATGGCTGACTTCGAGGTCGACGTCCTGATCGTCGGTGGTGGTCCGGTCGGCCTCGCCGCGTCGATCGAGTGCTCCCGGCACGGGCTGACGTCGTTGCTGGTGGAGCGGCACGCCGGGACGTCGATCTTCCCCAAGGCGCGCCTGGTGTCCACCCGCACGATGGAGCTGGTCCGGGCGTGGGGGCTGGCGCGGGAGGTGGAGCGCGTCGGCCTGCCGCGCGAGGACAGCCTGGCCGTCGGCGTCGGCTCCTCGCTGACCGCGGAGGACTTCCACCGCGAGGTCGCCCCCGTCGCCGAGGACGCGCCGCACAGCCCCACGTACACCTACATCTGCGCGCAGGACAAGTTCGAGGTGGTCCTGCGGGACCTGGCCGAGGGCCTGCCCGGCGCCGACGTCAGGTTCTCCACCACGCTCACGTCCCTGGAGCAGGACGGGTCCGGTGTGGACGCGGTCGTCGAATCGGCGTCCGGCCGTGCGACCGTCCGCGCCCGCTACGCCATCGCGGCCGACGGCGGGCGCAGCACCGTGCGCGACCGGCTCGGCATCGGCGTCGAGGGCCCGCCGCCGCTCGGGCACATGATCAGCATCATGTTCGACGCCGACCTGGTGCCGCTGCTGACCGACCGGATGTGCGCGCTGTACTTCATCCGCAGCGCGATCCCCTGCGCGGTGGAGGCGGTGGACAACCAGCGGCGCTGGATCATCCAGACCGGCTACGACCCGGACGAGGGCGGCAGCGAAGCCGACTTCACGCCCGAGTTCTGCGTGCGGGTGGTGCGCGAGGCCGTCGGCGTGCCGGACCTGGACGTCGAGCTGGTCGGCGTGATGCCGTGGCTGCAGCAGGCGGTGACCGCGACGAGCTTCCGCTCGGGCCGGGTGTTCCTGGCGGGCGACTCGGCGCACGTGTCGACGCCGCAGGGCGGGTTCGGGATGAACTGCGGCATCCAGGACGCGCACAACCTGGTGTGGAAGCTGGCGGCGGTGCTGGCGGGCACGGCCGGCGAGGCCCTGCTCGACACCTACGACGCCGAGCGCCACCCGATCGGTGAGCGCACCGTCGGCGAGAGCCTGGCCAACGCCTTCATCACGTTCCGGATGATGGAGGGCGAGCTGTCCATGAAGGAGGCCATCGCGCAGCAGGCGGGTCGGCGCAGCTGCGAGGGCCTGGTCCTCGGCTTCCACTACGACTCGACCGCCGTCGTGCCGGACGGCACCGACGCCCCGGCGGTCGAGGACCCCTACCGGACGTACGTCCCCACCGCGCGACCGGGTCACCGCGCGCCGCACCTGCCGCTGACCCGGGGCGTGGAGACGTTGTCCACTTTGGACTTCTTCGGCACGGGGCTCGTCCTGCTCACCCCGGCGGGCAGCGGTTGGGCGCAGGTGGCGAAGGAGGTCGGCGCCCGGACCGGCGCGCCGATCACGGCGGTCGAGGTCTCGGCCGACGGCTCGACCGCGGTGGTGTCGCCCACGTGGGCCTCGGTCTACGGCGTGGGGACGGCGGGCGCGGTGCTGGTGCGCCCGGACGGCCACGTGGCCTGGCGCAGCACGGCTGCCGCGTCGGCGGAGGCGCTGTCGGCGGCGGTCGACACCGTTCTCGCACGTGGTTGACCGGCCCACCGCGACGTGCGCCGGTCGGGTGGGCAACGGGGTCACGCGGACAGCCGCGTCGCGCACCGGTCGAGCGGGGCGCACCGGTCAAGCGGGCACGCCGGTCAGCCACCGGCGGTCGGGGCGGTGCGGTGCGGCCCGGACGCCCGCCGCCGCGCGGCGCAGCGGCAGCGGGAAGCCGTCCGCCGAGCCGACGATCCTGCTCGCCTCGCCGCGCTCCTCGGCCACCCAGTCGTGCCCGAGCAGCATGGTCAGCAGCTCCCACGACTCCTCGGGCCTCAGCGGTTCCACGAACGCCCGGTGCGCGCCCTGACGGGCCACCAGCTCGTCCATCGGGTGCCGGCTGGTGACGATGACCCTGGTGTGCGCACCGCTGGGCAGCAGCGGCCGGACCTGCGCGTAGTCCACCGCGCCGTCCAGCACCACCAGAACGCGCTTGTGCGACACCGCGCCGCGGTACAGCGCGACCTTCTCACCCGGGTCGTCCGGGATGGACGCCGCGGGCACGCCGAGCGCCCGCAGGAACCGGTCCAGCAGCACGGCCGGCGGCACCGGGCGGTCGAAGTCGTCCACCAGGTCGGCGTGCAGCTGCCCGTCCGGGAACCGGTCCAGGCGGCGGTGCGCCCAGCGCAGCGCCAGCGCCGTCTTGCCCACCTCGCCGGGGCTCGACAGCACGACCACGCCGGGCACGTCCGGATCGGCCGCGAGGGCGGCGTCCAGCTCGGCCAGCTCGGTCGACCGACCGGCGAACGGCAGCACCTGGCGCGGCAGCTGGGACGGCGCCACCACCACCTGCGCCTCGGCACGGGCCGGCGCGAGCAGCGCCGGCGCGTCGCGCAGGACCTGCTCGTGCAGCTCCCGCAGCTCCGGACCGGGCTCCAGGCCGATCTGCTCGACCAGCACCCGCCGCGCGTCCTGGTAGGTGCGCAGCGCGTCGGCCCGCCGACCCGACCGGTACTGGGCCAGCATCAGCTGCGCCCGCGCCCGCTCGCGCAGCGGGTGCTCCGCCACCACGGCGGCCAGGTCCTTGCCGACCCGGTGGTGCAGCCCGAGCCGCAGCTCCAGCTCGGCGCACGCCTCCACCGCGTCCAACCGCGCGGACTGCAGCGACACCGCTTCCGCGCGCAGACCGGGCAGGTCCTCGAACGGCACGCCCCGCCACAACCCCAGCGCCTCGCGGTACAGCGCCGCCGCGCCCGCCACGTCACCACTCGCCGCGCGCGGTCGAGCCCGGCCGACCAGCGCGTTGAACCGCAACCAGTCCACCGCGCCCTCGTCCAGCCGCGCCACGTAGCCGGGGCTCGCGGTGTCGATGGCGCGACCCGACTCGCCGAGGGCCCGCCGCAGCCGCGACACGCAGATCGCGATCTGGCCGCGCGCGCTGGCCGGCGGGTCGCCGTGCCACACCGCCTCGATGAGCCGGTCCACGCTGACCACGCGGTTGGCGTCGAACACCAGCCGCGCCAGCACCGCGCGCTCGCGGGGGCCGCCCACCCGCTTCTCCGCGCCGGCGCGCAGGACCCGGATCGGGCCCAGCACGCCGAACTCGGTCGGAGCGGCGGTCAACGCGACCGCGCCAGGTGCTTCTCGACCTCGTCGGCGGCGCGCGCCGTGCCGCCCGCCTCCGCGACGGCCTTGCGCATCAGCTCCGACCGGACCGCGGTCTCCTCGTCGCCCAGCACCGACTTGATCGCCTCGACCAGCGCCTCGGGCGTGAGGTCGGCCGGGTCGAGCACGGCGCCCAGGCCCAGGTCGCGGACCCGCCACCCGGTGGGCCGGTCGAGCGCGGAACCCGGCACGCACACCATCGGCGTGCCCGATCGCAGCGCCTCCATCACGGTGCCCATGCCGGCGTGGGTGACGCAGAGCGCCGCGTGCTCCAGCACCGCCACGTGCGGCACGAAGTCGTGCACCTCGACGTTGGGCGGCAGGTCGCCGAGCGAGGCGCGGTCCACCCCGCCGCCGGTGGTCATCACCGCGTGCCACGGCCGGCCGCGGAACGCCTCGACGCACGTGCGGAAGAAGCCCTCGTCCTCGTTGAACACCGCGCCGAGCGACACCAGCACCACGGGCAGGTCGTCGGCGGGCGGCGTCCACGTGCCGAGGAAGCCGCGGTCGCCGACGCACGGCCCGACGAACGCGAACCGCTCGTCGAAGGTCTCACCCGCGTACTGGAACTCGCGCGGCACGGTGACCAGGCTCAGCGGCGGCACCTCGAACCACACCTCGTGCGGCGCGGCGGCGACCCCGTAGCGGGCGCAGAGCGCGCCGATGCGCGCCATCGTGGCGCCGACCCACTCGGGCATCTCCTTCGGCCGCTCCGCCGCGGGCCGCTCGGCGGCGTCGGACTCGGGGTTGTACATGGCGTTGAGGAACGAGAAGTGCTCGTTGGACGCGAACACCGGGATCACCTGCGCGGCGGGGAGTTCCCAGAGCCGGGCCAGCACCCGGGCCGCGTAGAGCACCGAGGTGTCGTAGACCAGGCAGTCCGGCCGGTCGCCGTCGAGCTCGGCCGTCGCGGTGGCGAGCATGGCCTCGCTCTCGTCGAGCAGCACGCCCATCAGGTAGCCGGGATCGTTGGCCACGAGGGCGAAGTCGGCGTCGCGGTACCGGGACGGGTAGGTCACGGCGGTGGCGCCGGCCTCGGTGACGATCTCCGCCATGCTCGGCGCGGTCAGGTAGGTGACCCGGTGCCCGCGCGCGGCCAGTTCGGTGACCACCGCGAGGTTCGGGATGATGTGCCCGTGATCCGGGTGGCACATGAACAGGAAATGCCGCGACATTTGTCGTCCTCGCCCCGATGGATGTGCTGATATCCGGCGACCACGCCGGGAGCGTGGCCACCGTAGAGCGCTCGGAAGCGGCCTGGACACCCCTAAGCCCCCTATCCCCGCCGCCCCTCGGCGCTCACGCGAACGGACCAGTGGCCGTTCCTCCCCGCGGCCCGCGCCGACCGCCCTGACCTGCAGGTTAGGGGTTACCCCCTAACCGGGGGCCGGACCTAGGCTGGTCGGGAAGCCGACCACCGCGAAAGGGCTGCCGATGGCCACGCTCGTCTGGGACTACTCGCGCGAATACGAATCGGAGCGCAAGGACATACTCGACGCGGTCGAGACGGTGTTCTCCTCCGGCAGGCTCGTCCTCGGGCCGAGCGTGTCGTCCTTCGAGGCGGAGTTCGCCGCCTACCACGGCGTCGCCCACTGCGTCGGCGTGGACAACGGCACGAACGCGATCCGCCTGGCCCTCCAGGCGCTCGGCGTCGGCCGCGGCGACGAGGTGGTCACGGTGTCCAACACCGCCGCGCCGACCGTGCTGGCGATCGACGCCGTCGGCGCCACGCCGGTGTTCGTCGACGTGGACCCGGACACCTACCTGATGGACGTCGCGCAGGTGGCTTCGGTGATCACACCGCGCACGAAGGCCCTGCTGCCCGTGCACCTGTACGGCCAGTGCGTGGACATGGAACCGCTGCGGGAGCTGGCGCAGCGGCACGGCTTGCTGGTCGTGGAGGACTGCGCCCAGGCGCACGGCGCGCGCCACCACGGCCGAGTGGCCGGGTCGATGGGCGACGCCGCCGCGTTCTCCTTCTACCCCACCAAGGTGCTCGGCGCCTACGGCGACGGCGGCGCGACGATCACCAACGACCCGGCGGTGGACGCGAACCTGCGCCGCCACCGCTACTACGGCATGGAGAAGACCTACTACGTCGTGGAGACACCCGGCCACAACTGCCGGCTGGACGAGGTCCAGGCGGAGATCCTGCGCCGCAAGCTCGTCCGCCTGGACGACTACGTCGCGGCGAGGCAGGCGGTGGCCGCGCGGTACGCGGAGGCGCTGGCGGACACCGACCTGGTGCTGCCCACGACCGCGCCGGGCAACACGCACGTGCACTACGTCCACGTGGTGCGCCACCCCCGGCGCGACGACATCCTGGAACGCTTGAAGGCGCACGACATCCACCTGAACATCAGCTACCCGTGGCCGGTGCACACCATGACCGGTTTCGCGCACCTGGGCTACGCCCGGGGCAGCCTGCCGGTGACCGAGCGGGTGGCCGACGAGATCTTCTCGCTGCCGATGTACCCGTCGCTGCCCCAGGACACGCAGGAGCAGGTGGTGGACGCGCTCAAGCAGGTGCTGGCGACGCTCTGACCGGGCCGGGAGCGGGCGGTGACGCCCGTCCCCACCGGGCCCGCCTCACCCGCGCGGGACGAGGCTGCGCAGGCACAGCAGCAGGCTGCGGGCCTGGATGTTGACGTAGAAGCTGTGCCTGAGCAGCTCCTCGTACTGGTGCAGGGTCAGCCACCGGTACTCGGGGTCGTCCGGCGCGACCTCGGCGTCGGTCTCCACGACCAGGTAGCGGTTGCGCGCGCCGAGGAACCGGCCGCCCTCCTCGGACAGCACGGCGTCGAAGCGGATCCTGGTCGAGCCGAGCACGTCGTCCAGGAACCGGGGTCGCACCGGCAGGTGGTCGTGCGCCTCCGGCACGCACTGCACGGTGGGCGCCAGCTCGGTCACGTCGGCGTAGCCCGCCTCGGTGCGCGCGTGGGTGAGCACGTGCAGCACTCCCCCGATCTCCTTGACCAGGAACGCGATCACGCCCGTGCCGACCGGTTCGATCATCGGCTGGGACCAGCTGCCGACCTCGCGCCCGCCCGCCCGCACGTCCACGCCCACGACGGTGAAGAACCCGCCGCCGCGGTGCGCGATGACGCCGTCCTCGCGGGTCCAGTCCGACAGCCCGGCCAGCGGGCCGAGGGCGACCCGGAGGTCGGTGCGCGTGCGCACCTCGGTGATCCAGCTCAGCACGTCCCCGATGGTGTGCACGCCGGGCGTGGCCGGGTCGGCGGACCGGACCAGGGCCTCGCTGAACGGGTCGGCCGCCGCGCGGGCCAGGGCCGCGCCGCCGCCGGGCAGGCAGGCCAGCACCGTGCGGGCGTCCATGTTCACCAGGTCCGGCACGGTCATCAGGTCGGCGATCTCGCCGAGGGTGAACCAGCGGAACCCCTCGCGCACCTCGACCTCGCCGTCGACCTCGACCACCATGTTGCGGTTGCGCTTGCGGTAGAACCACGCGCCCTGCTCGGACTGCCGGATGTCCACCAGGACGTGGTGGCCGGAGGTGTCGCGGAAGTGCTCCAGGTACGGGATGGGCTTGCCCTGGTGCACGCGGGTGTAGTTGCTGCGGGTGGCCTGCACGGTCGGCGACAGCTGCAGGCCGTTGGGGTTGCCCGGCTCGTGCTTGGCCTGCATGAGGCAGTGCAGCACGCCGTCGACCTCGCGGACCAGGATCCCCAGGATGCCGATCTCCGGCTGGTTGATGATCGGTTGGGACCACCGCGGCACGGGCGCGCCGGGCAGTTCGACGGCCAGCGACTCGACGCTGAAGAACCGGCCGGTGTGGTGGCGCAGGTTGCCGGTGCCCGGTTCGGTGAGCCAGCCCGCGAGGCCGTCCAGCGGCGCGCGCTCGACGTGCATCCAGCTGCGCTCGGCGGTGCGGGCGAGCCAGGCGTGCACGGCGTCGGCGTCGCGGGCGGCGAGCATCGACTCGGCCAGGCGCACCTGGGTGGGACGACGGGTGGGCGCGGTCACCTGGTGTGCTCCCCTCGGCTCAGGCGGTGTGTGCCGGCAGCAGTCCGGTGCTCCGCGCGAGGGCCAGGCCCGGCGCGGCGCGGTCGCGTTCGGACAGCACGGCGTCGGCCGGCACCGGCAGCGCCAGGTCCGGGTCCAGGAGGGACACCGCCAGCTCGTCGGCGGGCTCGTAGGCACGCGACAGCAGGTAGTGCACGGTGGAGTGGTCGTCCAGCGCGAGGAACGCGTGGCCGAGGCCCGGTGGGAGGTAGACGGCGCGGAAGCCGTCGCCCGACAGCTCGACGGAGTCCCACTCGCCGAAGGTCGGCGAGCCGACCCGCAGGTCCACCACGATGTCCAGCACGCGCCCGCGCGAGCAGGTCACGTACTTCGCGCAACCCGGCGCCGTGCGGGCGTAGTGCACGCCGCGGGCGACCCCTCGGCGGGACACGCTGGCGCTGGCCTGGGCCACGGCGAACAGCGGCGCGCCGACCGCCTCGGCGAACACCTCGTGCTGGAACGGGGAGACGAACAGGCCGCGGTCGTCCGGGAACACCTCGGGCTCGAACTCCCAAGCCCCACCGACCGAGAGTGCGCGGGCTTTCATCGACGACCTCCGTCTCAGGGCGGTGATCAGCGTGCAGCGGCCCGGACCACGCGGTCAACCAGCTTAGGGGAACCCCTACCGGAGGTTAGGGGTGTCCGCCCGAGATCCGTCCACTGAGGACTGGACCAGGTGGGCGACGGTCCTCGACACCGCGTCGGCCAGCGGAACGCGGGCCCGCCACCCGGTGGCCAGGGTGAGGGCGGCCGGGTCGGCGACGAGGCTGCGGAAGTCCGACGCGGTGGCGTGCGGCGGTGGCGGCACCGACCGCACCGGCACGGCCGGGCGGCCGGTGTGCTCCGCGACGGTGGCGGCGACGAGCTCGAACAACGCGCGCACCGCGACCCCGGCGCCCGAGCCGACGAGCCACGCCCGCCCGGCCAGCCGGTCGGGGTGCGCCACGGCCGCCGCGAACGCCTCGGCGACGTCCTCGACGAACACCAGGTCGCGTTCCATGTCCCCCGCACCCCACACGGTCAGCGGCTCGCCGGCCAGCGCGCGCCGCGCCATCGCGGTCACCACGCCCCGGTCCGGGGAGCCGGTGGAGGGGCCGAACACGGTGGGCAGCCTCAAGGAGCAGCCGCCCGCGTCGAGCACCAGCCGTTCGGCGGCGCACTTCTGCCGGTCGTACTCCGACTCGGGGCGGTCGGTCTCGGCGCCGTCGATCCGCTCCGGCGCGCCCGGCCCCACCTGCGAGGTGGAGCCGGCGAACACGACGGTCCCCCGGGCCGCGGCCACCGCGTCGGCGACGACGCCGACGTTGACCCGGGCGGCGTCGGCCGCGCCGCCGTCGGCGACCCGCCAGGTGCCGCCGCCGGTGAACAGCACCAGCGGCAGCACCACGTCCGCGCCCGCGACCGCGGCGGCCACCGCGCCGGGCTCGGCCAGGTCGGCGGCGACGACCTCGGCCGGGAACGGCGGCACGCCGGGGTCGCGTGCCACCACCCGCACCCGCGCGCCCCGCGCCGCCAGCCGCGCGGACACCGCGGAACCCACGAACCCCGAGCCGCCGAGCACCACGACGCGCGTGCCGGCCAGTTCCCGCGGCACGCTCACACCACGTGGACGTCGGGCACGTACAGGATCCACTTGCCGCCCGCCTCGCGGAACGCCTCCTCCTTGGCCATGATCTCCGCGGCGTGGTTCCAGGCGAACAGCAGCGCGTAGCCGGGGTAGGGGTCGGCGAACGCGGCCGGCGGGCGCACCGGGATGCCCGAGCCCGGCGCCAGCCTGTGCTGCTTGACGGGCGTGGTGTCGCTGATGAACTCGACCAGGTCCGGTCCGATGCCGCAGAGGTTGGTGACGGTGGCGCTCTTGGCCGTCGCGCCGTAGCCGACGACCCGCTCCCCCTTGGCCTTCAGGTCCTCCAGCAGCGCCCGGAGGTCGGTGCGGATCACGCGGATCCGGTCGCCGAACCCGTCGAGGACGGCGCGGTCGTGCAGGCCGCGCGCCTCCTCCTCGGCGAGCAGGGCGGCGACGGCCGCGGAGCGGGTGCGCGCGCCGGGCAGCGCCAGGGTGTAGCGGACCTCGCCGCCGTGCACCGGCAGGCGTTCGACGTCGACCAGCTCCAGGCCGTGCCGGCGGGCCATGGCGTCCACGGAGGTGGCGCTGAACAGGAAGAAGTGCTCGTCGTAGATCTGGTCGAACGAGGTCTGCTCAATGATGTCGCCGAGGTAGGGGTCCTCGAACACGAACGCCCCGCCGGGCTTGAGCAGCGCCACGACGCCGCGCAGGATCGATTCCACGTAGGGGATGTGGCAGAACGTGTTCGCGGCGTACACGAGGTCGGCCGGGCCGTCCTGCTCGCGGATGGACAGCGCGGTGGACTCCTCGAAGAAGTCCTTGCGGACCCGCACGCCCGCCTCAGCGGCCAGGTCGGCGACCGCGCCGGACGGTTCGACGCCCAGGTGCCGCACACCCGCCTCCGCGACGGTGCGCAACATGGTGCCGTCGTTGCAGCCCAGCTCGACCACGAGCGGGTCCTCGCCCGCCAGCTCGGTGCTCAGGAACCGCTCGGCCAGGGCGCGGAAGTGCTCGCGCATCACCGCGGACCCCTGGGACAGGTAGGGGTAGTCCTGGTGGAACATCTTCTCCCGGGGCACCTCCTCCATCAGCTGCACCATCGCGCAGTCCGCGCACGCGCCCACGGCGAGGCGGTAGGTGAACTCGACGGAGGTGTCCTCGGGCAGCCGGAACGCGTCGGACAGCGGCTGCTCGCCGAGGTCGACGAACTCGGTGACCGTCCCGGCGCAGACGCGGCAGGTGGATCGGTTGGGCATGGCGGGCCCTTTCTGCTCGGGTGGCACGCGGGTCAGCCCCGGGCTTCGACGGCCCGCGGGCCGGCGCCCGCCCGCTGGGACAGGCGGTGCGGCAGGTCCGCCCGACTGCGCATGCCCAGCTTGCGGTAGACCCTGGTGAGGTGCTGCTCGACGGTGCTGACGGTGATGTAGAGGATGCCGCTGATCTCGCGGTTCGTGTGGCCCTTCGCGGCGAGTTCGGCCACGCGCAGCTCGGAGTCGCTGAGGACCGGTCGCCCGTCGCCGGTGTCGCCGTCCTCCCAGTCGACCGGGATGGGCAGGGCGCCGGAGTAGGACGCCTTGGTCTCGGCCGCCGCGACCCGGGACAGCTCGCGCGCCTCGCCGTGCTCCCCCAGGGTGTCGAGGGCTTCGCTGAGGTCGGACAGGGCGCGGGCCAGCTCGACCCGGTCGCCCGCCCGCCGCAGGTGCCGCACGGCCTCGCGCAGCAGCCCGGGCCGCTCGGCGGGCTCGCCCGCCGCGGCGAGGACCCGCAGCGCCGCGCCGCGGGTGCGGCGGTCGCCCGCCGGCAGCTGCATCTGCTCGTGGATCAGCTCGCGGGCCGCCTCCGGGCGGCCGAGGGTGAGGTTGGCCTGGGCGAGGCCGCAGCGCCACGGCGCGAGCACCGGCAGGTCGATGCCCCACTCGCGCATCCGGGTGCCGCAGTTCTGGAAGTCGCTGATGGCGGCGAGCACCCGCCCGGCGGCGAGGTTGCCGTTGCCGCGGGCGTGCAGGTAGCGCAGGCCGGCGGCGGTGGCGAACATGGCGTCGGGCACGCGCAGCCGCATCACGTCGGCGACCACGCGGTGCCGACCGAGCGCGATGTTGGCCTCCAGCAGCACGGCCAGCGGGTAGCCGATGGACAGGCCCCAGCCCTGGTGCGGCAGCAGGGCGAGCGCGGTCTCGGCGCGCGCGGCGGCCACCACCACCTCCCCGCGGCGCAGGGCGATGTCGGCCCGGACGACCTCCAGGACCGACTGCCAGGTCACCGCGCCGCCGCGGGTGGCCTCGGCGGCGAGCCGGTCGCACCACTGCTCGGCCCGGTCGGGGTGGCCGCTGTGCACCAGGATCAGCAGGGCGGTGAGCACGACCTCCAGCGACATGTCGCCGAGCCGGCAGCTCCGCAGGATGTGCTCGGCGCTGGCGATGGCGTCGGGGTGGAACTCGTCGGTCCAGAAGGTGCCGACGGCCTGCGCCGCGGCCACCCACGGGTCCGCGTCGGCCACCACGTCGGTGGCCACGGCGGCGGCCGGGCCGAGGCCGTGGAACCACTGGCAGACGATCCGCAGCTCGGCCGCGCTCTGCGCGTCCAGCACGCCGGGGTTCTCCTCCAGCACGGCGAGCGCCCGCACGGCCGTGGCCTCGTCCCCGATCCACAGCGCGTGCTGCACGACGATCATGGCGTCCCGGCCGCGCAGCCCGCCCGCCCACATCGCCTCGTGCAGGGGTGCCATGTGCACGACGGCGGCGGCCGGGTTGACCCGCCACAGCGCTCGGACCAGGACGCTGGTGAGGCCCAGCCGCTCGTCCCGCTCGACCACGGGCAGCGCCGGTTCCAGGTAGCGCACGGCCGCCGCCACGTCGTCGCCCATGAGCGCCTGCTCGGCGGCGATGCGCAGCACGGCGACCGGCCAGCCCGGTGCGACCCGGTCGGCGGCCACGAGGTGGTCGGCCACCACGGCCGCCGCCGCGCCGCGCTGGTAGAGCAGTTCGGCGGCGCGGGAGTGCAGCCGCACCCGTTCGGCGCCCGGCGTGCTGTCCAGGACCGCCGACGCCGCGCCGGGGTGGCGGAAGTCGCCGTCGAGCAGCAGGCCGGCGGCGGTGAGCACGTCGACCGCCTGCTCCACGGCCTCGGGCGTGGTGCCGGCCAGCCGGCCGAGCAGGACCGGCGTGCGTTCCTCGCCGAGCACGGCGATGGCGCGCGCGACCTCCAGCAGCCCGGCTTCCCAGCGGTGCAGGCACTCCAGCACCGCGCGCTTGAGCGCGGGGCCGACCTGGTCGGGGCCGGTCTCGTGGCCGGCCTCCAGGTCCTCGATCAGGGCGCGGACCAGCATCGGGTTGCCGCCGCTGAGGCCGTGCCAGGCGGGCGCGAGCGCGTCGGGGTCGGGCACCCGGCCGCGCAGCAGGTCGGCGATCCCGCCCGTCGACAGCGGTGCGAGCCGGATGTGGTGGTGCGGCCCGCGGGTCAGCTCGGCGTGGAACAGCGGCAGCGTCGGCTGCGGCTGCTGCCACTCGGCGAGCACGACGACCACCCGGCCGGTCCTCATCCGCCGCCGCAGGTAGAGGATGAATTGCAGCGAGGAGTTGTCGGCGAATTGCACGTCGTCCACGCACAACACGACCGGGCGTTCCCGCGACAGTTCGAGAAGGATTTGACACAATTCATGCACGGGGCGCACATGAGAATTGTGGGTGCGCTGCACGTCCGCGCCGGAGTCGTCCACGGTCGCGGCGATCGGCGTGATGAGGTGGGAAACGCGGTCCGCTATTTCCGGCGGCAGTCCGGCGCCGTCGAACAGCTGGTCGATGACCCCGGCCTGCAGGGGACGTTCGGCAGGCGCGCCGGTCGCGGTCAGCAACAGCGCCCCGGAGGCGGCGGCGTGCCGCTGGAACCGCTGCAGCAATTCGGTCTTCCCGCTGGCCAAACCGCCGCTGACCAGGGCGAGCCCGCCTGTCCCTGCCGAGCACTCGGCGAGCAGGCCGGCCAGTTCGGCGAGCGCATCACCATGGTCCGTCGGCACCAAGCGTCCAGTTCCCTCCAGCGCAGCGATCGGCCGTCTTTTCGCTACAGCACGTCCCGTGGGACGCTTTATAGCACGGCTTCTCGACTTGTCCAGCGCCTTCAACGCCACTTCTTGAGAACGGTGGACGAACAGGTTCCCGGTGTGTCGCGAACCCTTCGTAATCACGCAATCCCGGATCCGATCCACCGCGTCTCGACAGCGGCGAACGGGTCAACCGGTACGGCCGAATCGCGGCCTGCCGGGCCGGGGCGCGCGGCGCGGAACGCGTCCCATAGCACGGTTCGGGCAGCGCATCACCGCATTTGTCGTATCCGTGTCGCAACCGTAGCCGCGCCCCCCGGGGCGGCTACGGGACACCGAGACGCCGCACGTCGGACCCCGCCCGGCGACGCCCGGGGTCCAGGGCCGCAGCCAAGATCCACAACCGGTCTCCCCCACGACCGACGGCGGTTCTCCGAGCCGGTGAGGCAAATGACACGGGCGACCGGTGCGCCACTTGATCGGGGAATCGCCTCCGCACGCTCAAAACGGACATAACTCCGGGGTGCGCGACTCCGACGTGGACGCTCGAACCGACCATTTCCCGCACACCCGCCGAGCCTTCTCCGCAAGCAACTCTTTCCGGGCCACCAAGCCACCGGGCCACCGGGCTTGACGGGGCGTTCCACCGCCACTGCCCGGACAACGCCGAAACCGCGGCTACCGGGCGGGTGTCGCCCGGTAGCCGCGGCCCGGTCCGACCGCACCCGGGTAGAGGCCCCCGCGACTAGCAGGCGCCGTCGGACACCTTCAGGCCCGTGTTGGCGCCCGCGGTGCGGCCGACGACGCTCGGCACGCAGTTGGCCTGGTCGAGCCGGAAGCTGTAGGGGACGTTCACGGTGGTGGTGGACTTGACGTCGGGACCGGCGGGGTTGGTGTCGCTGCCGGGGCTGGACCACGTCACGTTGTCGAAGATGTTCCCGCTGACGTGCCAGTAGCCGGCCTCGCTGGTGTAGAAGGTGCCGAGGACGTCCTTGGAGTTCTTGAAGTAGTTGTTGTCCACCTTGGCCCTGGCTCCGGCCCGGGAGTTGATGCCGGACTCGTTGAGGCTCACGTAGTGGTTGTTGTACATGTGGCCGATGCCGCCACGCAGCAGGGGCGTCCGGGAGTCGATGTTCTCGTACAGGTTGTGGTGGTAGGTGACGAAGCCGTTCGAGCGGTCGCTCTCGCTCGACCCGACCAGCCCGCCCCGGCCTGAGTTGCGCAGGGTGCTGTAGGACAGCGTCACGTACTGGGTGTCGTCCTTCATGTCGAACAGGCCGTCGTAGCCCTCCGACTCGCCGCCCGACGCGAGCAGCGTGGTGTGGTCGACCCAGACGTTGCGGACGTTGCTCTCCATGCCGATGGCGTCGCCGCCGTTGGACGTGGGCGAGCCGGACTTCTTGACGTTCCGGACGGTCACGTTCCGGATGATGATGTTGCGCGACTCGCGGATGTGGATGCCGAGCTGGTCGAAGACGGCGCCGCTGCCGACGCCGATGATCGTGACGTTGCTGATCTGCTTGAGCTCGATCACGCCGGAGGCGGTCGAGCAGCTGTCACCGGAGACCTTGGCCGTGTTGCCGTGGTTGATGGTGCCCTCGACCTCGATGACGATCGGCGTGCTGCTGCTGGCCCGGCCGCACAGGGCCTGGTGGATCTGCGTTCCCGTGGTGGCGCGGACCGTGGCCCCGCCCTGACCACCCGTGGTCCCGCCGTTCTGGGACGCGTAGCCGGTCGCGACACCGGCAGGCGGATTCGACGTGGTGGTCGTGGTGGTGGTGCTGGTGGTGGTCGATGTCGACGTGGTGGTGGAGGTCGAGGTCGACGTGGAAGTCGACGTGGAGGTCGTGGTCGAGGTGCCGGTGGGCTGCCCGGTGCAGGCCACGCCGTTGAGCGTGAAGGAGGTGGGCACGGGGTTGGAGCCCGTCCAGGAGCCGTTGAAGCCCGCCGCGACCGACGCGCCGGTGGCCAGCGAGCCGTTCCAGGACGCGTTGCGCACCGTCACCTCGCCGCCGGACTGGGAGAACTCCCCGCCCCACAGCTGCGTCACCTTCTGACCGGCCGCGAACGACCACTTCAACGTCCAGCCCGACACCGCGTCGCCCAGGTTGGTCACCGTGACGTTGGCGCCGAAACCACCGTCCCACTGGTTGGTGACGCCGTAGTCCACCCGACACCCGACCGCCGCATTGGCACTGGACCCCGCCGCGATCACCAAGCCCCCGGCCAATGCCGCCACGGACACGGCCGCGGCAACACTCGCGGTCCGATTTCTCGCGCGCTCACCAATGCGCATGCTCATGCGTCGCCTCCTTGCGCCGGCACTCGTGGACAGCGATCCCCAAGGACACCGAACAACGACCGAACGGCGGGATCGGCGTGATCATCACGTCTGGGAACGCTCCCAGGAGCATTGCGCAACTTTGCGCACCGAGCAACAAAATTCACATTGATGAACATCCCCAACCGCCTGGCACGCGGCCACCGCCCTGTCCACGACCGACGTCTTCGCGACGGAGTCGTTCATGTTCATGAACCACCGCCCCCCACGGGTACGCTGCGCGAACGGAAGCCTCCGAACACCGGCGGTCGCTGTTCAACGTTGCACCCATCGAACACCACATCACCATCAGGTAGTGACATTTTCGCATCATAGTGAACGCAACAATGAAAATCCACCTCACAGTAATCGGCGATTTACGTACTTTTTACGAAGCATAATCCCCGCAAGCCGGAAGCATGCAAATACGGGCAACACCGGCGGCCAGCCAACTGGAATCAGAAGACGCCTACGAGATATGGCCATCCTCCGGTCGACTACTGGCCATGGCGCGGGGACGTAGTGGCCACTCGAGACTCAAGGCATCAACAGATACTCGACGGCGGAGCGAACGTGCCACCCGGCTGCGTCAAGCGCTTCACGGGCTCGATCCTCATCCACACCCGCGAGGTCGGTGACGATCGTCATGGCCCTGCGGCGGAGCTTGTCGTTGGTGGCACGGAGTTCGATCATGTAATTCTCGCGAACCGCGCCGAGCAGGACGTGGGCCGCCGTGGTGATGCGGTTCAGTGCGAGCTTCTGCGCCGTGCCCGCCTTGAGACGTGTGGAGCCGGTCAGCAGTTCAGGACCGGTATCCAGGAGTACGGGTAGATCGACTTCTGCGAGCAGGGGCGCGTCTGAATTGTTGGCGATGCCGCAGGTACGGATACCGCGGGCAGCCCGTACGGTCGCCAGGACGAACGGGGTCGAGCCGCTGGCCGCCACCGCGATCACCAGGTCGCCCGGACCGAGGTCAGCCACGGCAGCCGGACCTGCTTGCCTGTCGTCCTCACGGGCGGTGACCACTGCGGGGTCTTGGAGCAACGAACTGGCGATGTGGGCGCGGAAGCGCCCCGGCGGGGCTCCGAAGGTGGGGCCTAGCTCGGCGACCTCTTGAAGTACCAGGTGGCCGCTGGTACCGCCGCCGACAAAGGCGACGGTGCCGCCCGTCGCGCAGGTCCGCGCCATCTCCTCTGCCACTGCGGCGAGGGCGGGTCGAGCTCGTGCGACCGCCTGGGTCACCACCGGTTCCTCGTCGTCCATCAGCGCCAGCACCGCGTTCGCGTCGAGGGCTCCCAGTCCGACGGAGCGGGGGTGGCGGTGTTCGGTGTTGGGCGGGGTCACGCCACCTGCTTACCACTCCACCGGTGGCGTAACCCCGCCCGGACCCTCATCCACCTCCGAGCATTTCGATCACCCGCAGTACCAGGTTCGCGGCGTTGATGGTTGTCGGCAGGACGATGAGCAGCACGTCTCGCAGCCGCTGGGGCTTCCGGTTCTCCTTCTTCCGCTGCTTTGCCACGGCTCCTCCAGCACTCGGCGTTCGCTGCTTGCACTCGAACAACCGTTCCCGGATGGAAGGGCTCAGCCGCCCAGCAGCCCGGGCATGAGGTGCACCTGCTCGGCCAGCGTCGGCGCCCATGCGGGATGCTCGACGTCCGGCAGGTCTGGTTGGGGCGCGCTGCGGCTGCGGATGCCCTCCGCCAACGCCGTCAACCGCAGGGCCAGGGGTTCGTCGTGCTCTGGGGCGACCAGTTCGTCCACCAGGTCCTGGAGCCGGCCCGCAGCGAGTTGCACGTGACTGCGCTGACCGCGGAAGAGGTCGAGCCGAAGTTCCGTGAGCGTCCGCACCGCCTTCCGCTCCAACCGGGCCAGGTCGGCGGCGGGGCCGAGCCTAGGCCGTCGGCGGAACTCGGGGTGGAAGACGTCGATCGTCAGGCGATCCCGCGCGCCGTTCCCGTGCAGAGGCAGGCGTCCGGCCCACACTCCCGACGCCAACAGGCGCAGAGGACCGATCGCCACGGGGAAAGGCGTGTCGGGCTCGTAAACCCGCGCCCACAGTTCGCTCGTTCGAGCCGCTCGCGGACCGGTCAGCACCTCTGCCTCGATGGTGGTGCCCACCACGCGCCAGAACACGTTGTGCTCAACCTCGCGCACCGACTGCGCGGGGACCTGGAGCAGGTCCACGGTGGCCTTCCTCCACTCTCCGCCCTCGTGCGCGTCCGCCTGATGAGGATTCGAGCCCCGAATTTCCAGCTTGTTCAAATGTGCGCGGTCGCCTTCCCCGATGAGTCTTTCGTTGACGCGGGACAGAGCCTGGCGCAGTCGTGCGGCCTCCGGCTCGACCGGGTCGAGTACAGCCGACGCGGACCGGAAAATCTCCCGGACCTCCGAGGCGGCAGTGGTGTGAACCACCGGTGCGTCGTCCCGCAGCATCCGCTCCACCAGTCCGGTGAGAGGTTCGAGGATGCCGTCGAACGTTCGCCGGGCCGCGTCCTCGCCCTCGGCCAGCAGGTCCGCGCAGATCAGCGAGAGGTGACCGATCTCCGCGTCGAGCAGCACTTCGTCATAGGGGGTCGGCGCCCAAGCCGCCAGCCACCGGGTGATCGCCAGTCGGGAGGCCGGGACGTGCAGGTGGCCCGGCTCCCAATCCGGAGTGGCGACCAGGCGCGGTCTCGGGTCCTCAATCGAGGACGCGGCAGACCTGGCGGTCAACACCGCCTCGGCGATGTCCCAGCCGTACACCGGTGCCACCCAACCCAGGTCGTCCTCGTCGACGACCGCTTCGATCTCTGCGTGCGGTGGCTGGTCGGGGGCGAAGGGGTCCACGCTGAGCAGTCCACCCGCCACTACCAGGGATGCAGCCCAAGGCGCGGACCCGTGCGGAGTGCCGATGTGGACGGTGCCGATGCGGTCGACCGACACCGGGACGCTGGGCTGCTGGTGCGTCTCGGTCATGACTCCTCCTGGGAGTTGTCCTGCACGAATCGCCGGAGCGCTTCGAAGTCCGGGTGCCGCGACGGCTGTCGTGGACAGGTGCGCCGGTGCCACTCGACCAACTCGGTCCAGTCCCGGCTCAACGTGGTCGGCGAGGCGGGGCTGATCAACCTCGTCAGGAACGGATCGATGTCCACCGGGGGCGGTCGCTGAGCGTCGGCCTCCCTCGCATCGTGGATGAGGCAGGCCGCATTCTCCAGTTCGCCGTTCGGCTCAAGTGGTGCCTGAACGGTTGGGGAGTGCACGACCGTTGCGACTCGCGCGTCCTCCACCAGCAGTGTGGAGAAGGCAGAGACGAACGTGATGGACAAACTCAGCTTCGGGTCTTCGGATACACCGCGCAACTGGTTGCCGAACAGCCTCACCCACAGCTTGGAGAGCCATGCGGGTTCCACGCTCATCAGCAGATCGTCGAGCGAGGCAGGAATTCGATTATTGTGGGCGTTCCACACCAGGCGTTGTGCCTTGAACAAGACACTCTCGACAAATGGGTAGTCCGACACGTCGTTCCGCTGTCCGATTTCCGTGGAGATCGTGAGGACCAGGGGCAACAACGACCGACGCTCGCCGTCGCTCAGCCCCAGCACAGCCAACCGATGGTTGATCACCGACCGAACGAAGTCCTCCGTGGTCATGTCTCGCACGACCGGGTCCGTGTGCACGGACCAGACACCCCGCGAACCGCGACGCTTGAGCAGGGGGCGTACCAATGACTCAACGGTGCGGTCCAGCGGAAACGCACCCGACGGGCCGGTGATCCGCAGGCGCGGCGACCGGTGTTCGGACAGGAAGTGACCGGGCAGGTCGCCGAGCACCCAACGCCATGGTTCACCGGCGACGTACTCCGTCCACTGGTCGTCCCAGTCGTCATGGGTGAGCAGCTTCAACTCGGCGACCATCGGAGCGCCATCGGGCTCGGGCCACGGTTCGCCCGACTCGACAACCTGCTCCAGGTCCCGCACAGCGGCGGCCCGAGCCAGGAGCGAGCGCAGTCCCTCGATGGACGGCGGCGGCGCCTCGGCGTCGGCCTCCGGCTCCCCGAACTCGGATCGCAGCAGGGCGATGAGGGAGTCGTCGGTCAGGTCCAGGCTCGGTTCCTCCCGGCAACGCCGGTAGAGGCGCTCGTCCAGGCTCGCCGGCGTCCCGAACTTCTCCCGTCGGGCAATCGGCCAGGTCCGACCGAGCAGGTCGCCCAACTCGACCAGCCACGGGATCAAGTCGCGCAGAGCCGCACGCAGCCCTGCGGGGTCCTCGGCCTGGGCGGGGTTCCGGTCCCTGCCGAGGGAGAACTGTGGTGCGGTCTCGGCCAACTTGGGTCGTAAAAGACAGACCCACACCCTTCTCTTCAACGCCCCTCGCGGCGGGCTGATCTTCTCGCGCGTCTCCCTGGGCAGATCCTCGTCCCAGAACTCCTGCACCACCCCGCCGATGGAAGGCATGTCATCTCCCTCGTGCGCTGTCGAGCAGGCCGCGCAGCGCGTGAACGGTGGAACGAATCTCCAACAGGTACTTGGTCGGGCTGAACGGCTGGTCCAGAGCAGGCGGCACGAGCGTCGGGTCGTAGCCGACGGTGTCCACCTCGACCCCGTAGGGCAGCGCAAGCATCCGCAGCGCGGCGGCGTGCTGTGCGGGCACGTAGATCGGGGTGGTGACAGCCAGGATGCGCTGACCGGGAACCAGCTTGGCGAACTGCGTGGCGAACCAGGCGTAGGAGTCGGGGGTGTTGGCCCGCCGGTGCTCCGGGTCGCTGGACGGCGCGGCGGCCACGGCCACTCGGACGCCGCTGGCAGTTCGATAGCGCCGCACGCCCCAGGTGCCACCCAGCAGTTCGGACTCCTCGCCCTCGATCGACTCCGGCTCGCCGAGCCCGAACGCGACCCTCGAGCCGCGGTCGAGCGCCTCGTACTCCTCGCTCAAGTCGGGGTGGCCGGCCTGTCGGGCAAGGTCGAACTCGTCGCCCTTAAATCCGCGATGTCCGCCAAGGGCCACCAACGACCGGGTGGCCACCGTGCCGTCGTCGATCAGCTTCGCGGCGTAGTGCGGGCGGTTGATGCAGGCCCGGATCAATCCGCCCAGGATGACGACGTGGTCGTACTCCGCGTGCCGGGGTTTTTGGACCCGCTGCATCCCGAGGGCGTCGGCGCATACCAGCACCAGGCCCTCCTGCTCCTGGGTGAGCACGAGTTCAGTGGCTTCGTTGCGCTCGCGCGGCCGACCGGTCAGCGGGTCGATCCGGGTGTCCCAGCGGTCGGTGAAGCCGTGAAGCCAGGCCAGCCGGTCAACCAGGGCCACGTCGCCGTCGGTGAGGCGCGTGGGGTCGCCGCCGAAGGCCCGCACCAGCTCGGTGATCGGAGGTGAGGCCAGCCAGGTCGCGATGCCCGCGATGACGTCGCCGGAAGAACCGACCTGGGGCACGGTGTCGAACTCGGTGTGCATAACGACCTTCCTGGTGATCTCGGAGCCGTCCGGTTGCTCCGGATGGGCGAACATGAGGTGCACTTCCCGATCCGCGAACTGCGATACGTCGTCGGGGACGACGTAGCCCCCAGGGGCCTGCGCGGTGAGGAGGGCGTGTCGGGCCAGCGCGATTTTCGTGGACAGCAGCAGCGACTTCGCGGTGTCCGACGAGTCGATGGCTCCCGCCACGGCGCCCCGGGTGCTGGTAGCCCGGAAGGCGAGTTCTGCGGCGCGACGGAGGTGCGCCGTCTTCTTCTCCCGAGAGTCGGGTAGCAGGACCGCCCGGTAGTAGAAGACCAGCGCCTCGCCGTGCACGCACGAGACGCACTCCTCCAGCTCCTCGGTCCCATACCGGGAGACCCTCAGTTGTCCGACCTTTCGGTAGACCTGTTCCGCGGCATCCAGGTGTGTCCTCGCGTTCGCCGGGTCGTGCTGGGCGAGTACCACCTCCAGACCACCGAGGTTGAACTCGGCGCGGTCAACGTCCGGGGCCTCCTCCGGGTTCTTGTGGTCCTCGACGTAGAGCCGCCGACGCTCCTCGGCGCTGTGTCGCAGCATGCGCTCAGCCTCGCGCAGCAGTCCCAGCGCCGCCGCCCGGTCGGTCTCCGTCCCCGCGCGACCGCGTTGGAGCACCCCGACCATCGCCTCGCCCCTCGAGGCAGCCAGCCGATCCGCCCAGGAGCCACGACCCTCGACCAGTTCGAGGGCAGCCTCCGCGGCGGCGAGACCGTCATCGAGAGCGTCCCGCTTCGCCTGGCCCTCGAGCGTGCCGCTGCGACGAAATTCGTAGCGGGCCTTGCCGCGCCAGGCATCGGAGAGCCTCCTCCGCATGTCGTCGTCCGGCTCGCCATCGGTCAGCTCGATCAGGGTTGAATACCAGCTGGCTGCTATCGCGGCGTCGTGTCGCTCCATCAGCATGGCCAGGGAGTGCACGATCGGCACGTTGTCCGGCACGGAATCGACCGCGTCGTACATCTCCTTCAACGAGGCTCGGTCGGGTAATCGGTTGAGCAGGGCCCGCACCGGTTCCGCGCCCAGCAGCGCGACGATGACCGCACCGTGCTCGGCTCGATCCACTGCGGTGTGCCGGCGGACCGCAGTGCGGAACAGTCGGTGCATCAGGACCGTGTCCATCCGCCGATCGAGCGTGACGAGCCCCAAGGCGTCGAGTTGGAGGACGACCTCCTCCACGTCGACGCCGAGCGCCTCACCCAGCGCGCGCATCCCAATGGGCACCGGCGGCAACCACGCGATAGCGCGGGCGACCCGCGTGACCGTCCAATTCGGCTGTACCGCACGGACGGCGCGCCAGAACTGGTCTGGCGCGGTGGTCACATCACCCAAGGGCTCCTCGTCCCACCAGTTCCTCCCGGTGGTGTCGCGGAAGCGGCTGCTGGCATCGATCAACAGCGCCCGGCCGCCCAGCGCGGCACGGACCCGGTCGTCCACCTCGCCGTCGAACGCCGCGCTGACCTCGTCATCGGCTATCGGGCGCAGGGAGAAGAAGCGTTCGACGTGCGTCTCCCAGGCTGAATTGGTGGTCGTGATCAACAGCAGTTGCCCCAGCGCGGCGTTCGGCACCGGCAAGCGGCCGAGATCGTGCGGAGGGCCGTCGGCGTTGTCGAGCACCACCACCCAGGGGCCCGGAGCGGTCTCCAACCGGTGTCGGGCCGCCTCGGCGAACGGCACGAGGTCGACGGTGTCGAGCTGTCCGACTGCCGGACCACCGAGTTGCGCCAGCTCCGCTTCCGCGAGAGACGTGATGAGCGCGGACCGATCGGTGGCGTCGAGGAACCATCCGCACCCGTCGTCCGCCACGCGGGCCAGCTCGTTGGCGAGCACGCTCTTGCCGACACCGGATTCACCGGATACGGCAACCACGCCGCGCTGGCCACTCAACTCGGCCAGCGCGGCCAGCTGGTTGCCGTAGACGTGAGCCGAGGGTGAGGACCGCAGCTTCGGGTAGATCGTCGGACGCGAGTTCTCATCGGGCGCGTTGAACTCCGGGTGCGTGGTCGCGTGCAGCGGGATCACGTCCACGAGCACGGCGAAGCCGTACAGGTCTCCCATGAGCTGGCGCTCACCGGCGGCACACGCGTCGATGTAGTGGGCACCCTGCGGGCGATCCGGCGCGACGAGTGCCTGCGCGACATCGACGACCACGCAGGCCGAGCCCTCGAGCCATGTTGGCGTGAGACCGCGGCGCTCGTAGACGTGGGGCTCGGCAGACCTGCGGGTGCGCACCCCGGGCACGCGCGCAGCCAACTCATTGGCATCGCTCGCCAGGTCCACCATGACCATGGCGTGATCCGCCTGCCCCTTCGTGCCCGCACCCAGGATCACCAGGTACGGTCGGAGACCGGCGTCCTTGCACATCGCGGCGAAGACCAGGGTGACATCCAAGCACGTGCCAGAGTGCCGGTGCATGACCCGCGCCTCGCGGATCCGCTGACCGGCCTCGGCGTGCCATTCCTCCAGGTTGTAGCGGAAACCCCGGGCCCGCAGCCGCTCGTACAGCGACTCCACCACCCTCCCGGCACCCACGACCGGACTTACCGCCCTGTTACGGATGTCAAAGGCACGGTCGAGCTGCAGGCCCAAGCCCGGCAGTGTCGCTCGGGTCGCGTAACCGGCCAGCCCGGCGAACCCGTCCCGATCGGGAACCCACGGACGCCACCGGCCATCGTCGACGCTCTGAGTCATACCCCTGTCTCCATTCCCAACAGCTCCTCTTGCCTGTGCAGGAACTTCGTCGACCCTGTACGCAGCGTTACGGGTTGAGCCAGACGGGTGACGCCTCGTAGTCCGCTGCATGATGGCCTGCGCACAACGCATGCCTTACGGTGATTCTCGGCAAATTTGATCAAGAACAGCTCGGCCGGCTTCAAGGCGGCTTGGACGCAGTCTCCCCGTGCCGGCATCCGGGTCGCCAGAGCACACCGTCCGCATCGGCAACAACCGACAAAGCCCAGTTCGCACGAACAGCAGGTCGGGACGGCAGATACCCGCGTCACAGGTTCGAACGCTGCCGGGGGTTCGAACTTGCGCGCCAGCCAGCCATCGCCGCACACCGGCTCCCCCCTGACGGCGCGGACGTCGTCAACGGTGCTCAAGACCTGGTTGACGCAGTAGTCGATCCGGTTCACATGCCACAGTCGCTGCCTGTTCCAGCACATGGCTTCGACCCCTAGCGATCACCAGGGTGGCGGCGCGGCAGTCCGCGACCAGTCGCGTAGTTTCAGACCACTTCATGACCACGTCGGTAGTTTGGAGACAGTTCGAACCACTTGGTGGACCGTACCGACAGTTCACACCATCGGGTGACATATTTGGTGCCGTTAAGCGCATTCACCCGTTCGGAGCGACCTCTTCGGCATTGGCCAGGACCTGCAGTCATACGCTATCGATGCGAAACCCTCCGAATTGGCCGAACCTCCGGATCGAGCGTGCTTCTCCAGGCCGCCGGGACGACAGGATTGAACCTGCGGCCCCTTGGTGCCCAGGACGGCTAGATCATGCCCTGAACTGCAAAACACCGAAAGCGACATGGTCGTAGCCGCGATAGCCGTACCGGCGCCCCGACTTGATCGGCGGGCATGAGGTCGCAACGGCTGAGTGCTCCAGTTCAAGCCGCTGCGCCAGCTTCTGACACTTCAGAGAACGGAATGCGCACATGGGAGGTGCGCAGGTCACGAGTTGATGACTGGTGGACCGCCGAACTGAACGGCACCAGGGACTCCCGGCCCACGAGGCGGCCGGATCACCAACGCCGCACTCCGCTCTTCCTCGTCCACTCCCTCGACCTGTCGCCTGTGAGCGGGGCGGTTGGACCCGGCCGACGTCGGCACCGCCCGGCGGGCGTGGGTGGTCATCGAAGCCTTCACCACACCGACGCCTGGAACAGCCGAACGAGACGTCGAGATCGGCCGGAGCCGGCTCGTCAGGGGAGGGCGGCGGTGGTGAAGGCGGCGCCGTTGGCGGTCAGGGTCCGGGCGACGCGGCCGGTGGGCGGGGCCTGCAGGACGAACCGGAACGGCACGGGCGCCGCCGACTCCGCCGACGACGCCAGCACACCGAGGCCCGCGGCCAGGACCTCGTCCGCTTCGTCCGCGAGCAGGTCGTCGGCGTCCTCGACCACCAGCAGGTACGCCTCGGCCGGCAGCCAGCTCAGGTCCGACAGCACGTCGCGCAGCGCGTTCCAGTTGCCGCCGAAGTGCGCGGGGAACTGCAGCGCTGCCGCCAGCTCGTCGAACAGCCCCCTCGCGGTCCGGCACCGGGTTCCCCTGATCCGGCGGACCGCCGCGGTCCGCCGCTCCAGGGACAGCTCGACGGTGGACCTGCCGAGGACGGCGTGGCTCGCGTCGGTCAGGTGGAACGACGGCGGTCCGGCGCGGAGGAGGTCGGCGAGCCCGCTCATGCGATTCTCCTGAAGGTCTTGTAGTGGTCATCGGTGTAGTACTGGTTGCCGTCGGAGCCGACCACCACCCGCTCGCCACCCCGCTCGTACGTGAAGGTGAACGGCCGGATGTCGTACTCCCGGTAGTGGATCTGCGCGTTGGTGGTGTTGTCGACCACCGGGAGGATCATGGCGCCGCCGCTGTTGTTGAACTGCATCCCGCCGACGTAGCGATCACGGACGACACCGGGGGGCAGCGGCGGGAGCGTGTGCTGGTCCAGCGGCGGCAGCGGTTCGGCGATGGCGGTGATCTGCGCGAAGAGCACCGGGTGGCCCACCGGGCCGAAGCGCACGGCGCTCGTCGCCACGGTCGCCCCGCCCCACACCGGATCTCCGGACACGGTCGCGTACCTGAGGTTGGCCAAGGACTGACCACCGGCTCCGGTGAGGAAGAAGTCGGCGTCCTGCCCCGAGTCGGCGATCGTCTTGAGCAGCTTGCCCGCCAGTTCCGTGTTGCCCTTCAGAGCGGCCGGACCGTGCGGGGCGGGTTGGCCCGGCGGCGCGGTCGCGCGGCACGCGGTGAGCACGTCGAGCAGCACGGCGCCCACGGCCGTGGCCGCCGACAACAGCTTCGGCACTTCGGTGGGCACGTCGGCGGCGGCCAGCAGGGTCTTCAGCGCGGTCGGATCGGGTTCCAGCGCGAGGCCGCTCCGCAGTGCCCTCAGCAGCGCGGTGGTGCCCGGGTTCTCCCGGCCCATGGCGGCGAACAGGTCGTTCGGGATCTTGTTCACCTGCGGGACGCCGGGACGCCCGTTGAGGGTGGTGATGATGCTGTCGACGTCCAGCAGCCGGCCCTTGATCGCGTCGACGAACAGGTCGACGTTGACGAGCCGGCTGTCGGGCATGTGGTTGTCGAGCAGCGCCACCGGTCTCGGTTTGACGATCTCGCCGCTCGCCAACCCCCAGAGGTCGGCGGTGAGGGGGTCGGTCTCCACGACGATCCCGCCGCGGAAACCCGCGGCGTACTGCTTGATCCCCGCCAACCGGGCGACCGGCCGACGCGAGGTGGCCAGCTGGTCTCGGAGGTTCGCCATCAGGCCTTGGATGCGGACTTCCTCGGCCGCCAGCTTGACCGGGTTGTTCTGGAGGCTGTCCCTGATGTCTTCGACCTCCTCGGCGAGCGCCACCGCCAACCGGCGCACCTCGTCGCGGTCGAACGCGATCTCGTCGATCACGCTGTTGGTGATCAGGCCGTCGCCGTCGTCGTCGCGTTCGACGCTCGCGCCGAACACCGACTTCATCAGCACGTCGGCATCGGTCCTCAGCTTGGCCACCCGCTGCTGGGGGGTCAGCACCTTCGGCTTCTGCTGCTGCGGGTTCGCCCCCTTGGTCTTGGCCAGACCCGGCTGGGCCGGGGTCTTCGGCGCGGTGTTGGCCGGCTTGTTCGGCTTGCCCGCGTCGGGTTTCCCCGCGGCCGGCTTGCGCTTCTTCGGCGGCATCGCTGGTCCTCCTCCGTCGTCAGACCGCTGCGGCCCGGTAGGCCAGCACCAGGCCGAGACCCGTCAGGTCTTCTTTGTCGCCGTCGAGCGCGAAGGTCCAGTCGTCGCCGACGCGCAGGTCCGGGGTGAGCAGCAACCTGCCCTCGGCGAGCACCATCGACCGGTCGCCGTTCACCGTCAGCCGCGGCGCGGCGCCGTCGGCCGCGCCGAAGTGCGGGTAGACGCCGATGACCTGGCGGCCGGTGATGCCGGGCAACAGGTCCGGGGTGATCGGGAGGGTCAGCTCGGTCGCCTCGCCCTCGACGAACTCCTGCCACTGGTCCGGGAACTCGGTCGCGACGTCGAGGAAGCGGGCCGCCGGGTAGGGCTTGAGCATCCCCTTCACCGCGTTCGCGAACACCTCGCCGCCCTGCGCGGCCGTGTACCGCAGGGTCAGCACGACGTCCCGCAGCCGCGCCGACCGGCGCCCGGTCAGCTCCAGGCGCCACGTGGACACCGCGCCGGTGCCCTCGAACGGCAGGTAGCGGGAGTCGTCGTAGCGCAGCTCGAACAACCCGTTGTTCTCCTGGCCCTCCGGTTGGGACAGGGCGATCTGCTGGCTCGCGCGCCAGTCGCCGCGCAGGGTGTCGGGCGGCGGCTCCTTGGGGTCGAGCAGGTGGCGCACCGCCTTCGGGTCGGGCGCCAGCACCGTCTTGTGCCCCAGCTGGGTGAGGGTGGCGTTGGGCTGGGCCACCTCGCCGTCGACGCCCACGAAGGTGAGGGTCACGGTCCGGATCTGACGCCGGAAGTGGCCGGGGAAGTCGCGGTCGAACAGCTCCTCGGGCAGGGTGAACTCGCACGACCCGCTCCCGGCCAGCCGCAGCGCCGCGGCCGGGTCCAGTTCCAGCAGCGACACCCGCTTGGTGATCTCCAGGTCGCGGGCGCCGGTGTCGGCGTGCGCCTGGCCCAGCCGGTCCAGGTCCACCGCGAGGCTGTCCCCGGCGAGCAGCCCGGCGCGGCGGCTGTCCCAGTGCAGCGGGCGGATGAAGGCGGGCTCGGCGTCGTTCAGGCCCCGTTCGAACCGCAACGCCCGTTCGGCGGCCCGAGCGGTGTCGTAGGCCATCGAGTAGGCCTGGAAGTACAGCCCGGACAACCGGCTCGCCATCCACCCGTAGAGCTCGGCGCTGGTGAACTTGTCCTTCAGCAGCGCGGCGACGGCCTGGTTGTGCGTGATCTCCTGGGCGTGCACCTCGGCTTCACGGCGTGCGATCGACAGCTGGTGCTCGGCCTCGGCCACCCGGTGGTCGATCTGCGCGAGGTCGCTCCCGGCGGTGGCGAGCTGGAACTCCCACTCCTGGTGCGTGCGCTCCTGCTCGGCGCGCACGCCGAGCAGTTCGCCGGTGACCGAGAACCCCTCCCCCAGCACCTGGGGTATCTCGGCGGCCTTGTCCAGCACGTTGC
Organism: Saccharothrix sp. HUAS TT1; assembly: GCF_040744945.1. Lineage (NCBI taxonomy): Bacteria > Bacillati > Actinomycetota > Actinomycetes > Pseudonocardiales > Pseudonocardiaceae > Saccharothrix > Saccharothrix camelliae. The sequence continues at coordinate 6,955,286 of NZ_CP160453.1, forward strand.
CCAGGTGGTGCCCGCCCCACGTGGTGCCGAGGCTGAACGGCCCGATCGTGGTCTGCGGGACGGCGTGGGCGATGGCGGCGGCGACCTTGAGCACGCCCGAGGTCAGGTGCATGGCCGCGGCCGTGCCCATGATCCCGATCTGGGCCTGCTCCAGCGAGGTGAGCCCGTTCGTGATCAGCCGCTGGTAGTGGGCGATCCGCTGGTTGACCGCGTCCCGGCCGGCCTGCAGCTCGCGCAGGTTCGCCGCGGCGGCTTCGACCCGCGCGTCCCTGATCGCCCGGGTCAGCTCCAGGATCACGCCCTCCTGCCGGTTCTGCAGCAGGACGAGCTCTTCCGAGTCCCGGCGCTCCAGCACCGACTGCAGCTCCCCGCCGAACTGGCGGAGCCGGTCGACCATCTCCTGGGCGCGCCGGAACGTGGCCTCGAACCGGTAGTGCGGGACCGCGACCGCGGTGACCGCGGTGACCGCCCGCTCCACGCCGACGCCGGCGGCCACGCTGCGGACCAGGTCCATCGGGTCGATCGGCGGCTCGAACAGGGGCAGCGGCCGGCTGATGCCCAGGATGTCGAGCGATTGCCTGATCTTGCGCAGCCGATCTTCCACCCGGTCCCAGTAGGCGGTGAACACGCTGTTGTCCGGGACCCGGAAGTAGCGGTTGGCCACCCCGGCGTGGACCCGGCCCGGCCCTTCCAGCAGCCGGCCGCCGTCGGTCAGCTCGGTCAGCAGGTCGAGGTCGCCCGGCTCGTCGTCCAGCTGCCGGTAGGTCCGCGACGCGGTGAGCGGCAGCTTCCCGGGCAGCTCGGGCCGCAGGCCCAGCAGGTCCCAGGCGAAGGTGTAGAGCATCCGCGCCTCGTCCACGCTCTCGCCGGTGTGCTGGCGGAAGAGCATGTCGCCCCAGTCGAGCAGGTTGTCGATGTAGGCCATCACCACCGCCCGGCGGTGGGACACCGGGCGCAGGTCGGCGATGGCGTGCGGGTCGAACGGGTCGCTGCGGTAGGCGTCGACGAGCCGGTCGCGGTCACCCACGAGGTCGTAGTGCCGCCGGAGGTCCGCGACCAGCGCGGCGCGCTCCTGCAACTGCTCGACGGCCCGCACGACCCCCAGCCACTGACCGCGCTTCGGCTCGCGGGTGCGGGGCGTGATCCGGGCTGCCGCGGCGGCGGCCGCGTCCGCGAGCAGCACGTGCAGCTGCGGTGACGACAGCCGGTCGAGCACCGCCAGTTCCGCTTCGTCCAGCGCGCGGTTCTCCCGGAACGCGGGCGCCAGCCGCTCCAGGTCCGCCACGACCCGGGCCAGTTCGGCGGCCAGCCCGGTCGGTTCGTCGAACCCGGCGGCGGCGAGCCGGTCGGCCAGCTCCGCCAGGTCCCGCCGCGACCGGTCGGCCAGCGCGGCGAGGTCCACCGCGAGGAACGGCAGGAACCGCCAGTGCCGGTCGGGTTCGGTGGGGTCGAAGACGTGCTCGTACCACTGCCGCGCGTCGGCGAACCGCTGAGCGTCGTTGAACGCCTGCGCGATGAGGACGGGCGCGTGGAAGAAGATCTCCCAGTAGTAGATCCCGTTGGCGCTCTCGAAGTCCAGGTGCGCGTCGGCGGGCAACCGGTTCACCACGACCCGGTCGCCGCGGACCTGGATGGTGTTGCGCTCCGACCGGTCGGTCCGGAACGCCGGGCGCTCGTCCAGCTCCTGGCTGGCCGGGTCCAGCAGGGCCTTCACACCACCGGCCAGCAGCCGCTGGTTGAGCTGCGCCGCCGTGCTGGTGGTCAGGCGGACGACCTCGATGGGCAGCGCGGCCCGCTCGAACGGCCGCGGCACGGCGATCGTGGTCGGGTGGGCCAGATAGCTCCCGCCGAGGAACAGGTAGAGGTGCTGGTCGGACCCGCTGTCCAGCAGCCCGGTGAACTCGGCGAAGTCCTCGGGCAGGTCGCCCCAGTTGCCCTCGATCGGGGCGAACCCGGTGAGGTCGGCCAGGCCGGACGACAGGCGCGCGTAGTGGTCGCCGCTGAACGCGTAGCGGCGCTGACCGCGCCGGAACACGGCGGTGATCGGCCAGGGCAGGTCCCGCGGGTAGCCCTCGTCCACGAACTCCGGCACCGAGCCGTCGTCGGGCAGGGTGTAGCGGACGACCTGCTTGCCGCTGGTCAGGTACAGGAACCCGGCCTCGACGTGCGCGGAGTCCACCGCGGCGAGGCCGCCGGTGGTCGCGCCCCGGTTCAGGTCCCGGTTCGGCCAGGTCGTCTCGACGCGCTTCGGGTCCGAGTGCTTCGGGTCCGAGTGCTTGGCGTCGGAGCCCTTCTGGTCGGCGCCCTTCGACCTGGGGTGCGGCCGGCGGTCCGGCGGCACGACCTTGACCTGGGTGCACGTCCGGGTCGAGTCGTCGAAGTACCAGGACGTGTCGCCCAGCCGCAGGGCCGCGCCGATCATCGGCCACTTCGGGAAGGTCTCGTCGCTCTCGGCGATCTTGTGCGCGCGGTTCCCGTCGGGCGCGCGGTAGTCCCTGCCGGAGTAGCGGACGTAGTCCTCCCCGACGAACACGTAGGTGTGCTGGTTCTCGACGTCCACGACAGCCGCGTCGAACCGGTGGGGTCCGGCCCCGTCGGCGAACAGGCCGGTCACCGGGGCGCCGATGCTGCCGCTGCGCTCCACCCGGCCCGCGCCGGCGGCGGAGTAGAACCACTCGACGCCGTTGAGGTCGGTGAACGCGGCGTTGATCCGCTCCCAGCGCGGGAAGTCCTCGTCGTTGGTGAGGATGTCCTTGGGGTAGCCGGGGTCGAGCGCGCCGAACACGCCGCGGTAGCGGAAGTACTGCCCACCCGAGAACACGTAGGTGTGCTCGCGGTCGCCTTCGCGGCGGTGCAGGACGGCGTCCACCGCACCGGTGCGGGCCAGGTGGGTCGCACCGCGCCCCCAGCGGTCCGCGGTGGTCCCGCCGGCGCCGGGCGTGCCACCGGTGACGGTGGCGTAGCGCCGGGCCTGGTTGTCGAAGAACAACCGGGCGCCGCCGGGCAGTTCGACCGCGGCGTCGACCCGGGTCCACCCGACCAGGCCGAGGTCGCTCAGCGGACGCCGGGCGACCGGTTCGGCCGGGGCCACGACCGCCGGTCGGCACAGGAAGCTGCCGCCCTTGTGGTCGATGCTGAACCAGGGTCCGTAGTCGGCCCCGCTCGGGCTGGTGAACCGGACCACCCTGGGCCGGTGCGCCGCGCCCGCGCCGGTGGCCGCATCGATTTCAGCGGCGGCGAGGACTTCGCGCATCGGATCGGCGGCCGGGAGGGCGCCACCGGGCGTCCCCGCGCCGAGGGCGCGCACCGGGAACACCTCCTCCACCAGTTCCGGGGTCAGCGCGACGGCCTGGACGTGCGACGACTTGGCCAGGACGGGCGCGGCCCCGTCCGCACCGGGCTTCGTGGTGATCACCGAGTACGTGCAGGTCACCACGATCGACTCGGGACCGCCGGACCGGGCGCCGGCCACCTCCACGGCCAGGCGGGCGTCGTAGATGACGCCGTCGCTGCGGGTGTCCACCGCCAACGTCTGCGCCGGCACCCACTCCCCGTTCAGGTTGCAGAACGAGTAGTGGACCTTGACGCGCTCGGTCGCGGGCGGTGCGGTGACCTCCTGGCCGTGGTCCTGCTCACGGGTGACCAGGGTGGTGGTCGAGGGCGTGGCCGGTGCGACGGACTCCACCGTGGTCCAGAACACGAACACCCGGTTGAACGCGTGGACCGGGTGCACCTCGTCGGCGTCGATCTGGACGTCGACGTGGAGCCACGGCTCCCACGACCCGGTGAGCTTGTCGGCGCTGCGGAACCGGGCGCGCCGGTAGTAGTAGCGCCGGGGCTGGGTCCGGGTGCGGCCGAACAGGACCAGGTCGCGGGAGCCCTGGTCGCCCGCCGCGTGGACGTGGCCGCCCGCGATGGCCAGGCGGGACACCTCGGTGTACTCGTCCAGGTAGCGCTTGTAGGCGCGTTCCACCGACTCGGGCGTGATCTCGTCCTGCAGCAGGTCGGCTTCCAGCGCTTCGAACGCCGGCGTCTTGCCGGCCCGCAGTTCGGGGCGCAGGTAGTTCTCCGGGTAGAGGAAGACCTTGCGGTTGGCCTCCCAGACCCGGTAGTTGCGCATCCAGGTCCACCACGTCCGCAGCCGGTCGCGCACCTGCCCGTCCGCCCCGCCGGTGTGCTCGACCTGTTCCAGGTCGAGGAAGTAGCGGTGCAGGAACAGCTGGGTGGCCGCGATGGCCTCGCGGATCGGGGAGGTCGTGCCCCGGCTGCCCATGTCGACGTCGATCAGCAACCGCTGGAACAGCTCGCGCGAGGTGTCCGCGCCGGTCCTGGCCAGCACGGCCGGCACCAGCGCGTCGCGTTCGACCACGTTGAGCTCGTCGTGGACCTGGCGGGAGAGCACCGCCCAGTCCTGCGGGCTGTGCCGGCGCGCCAGCAGGTCGTGCAGCAGCGTGGCCGTGGCGGCGTAGGAGGGTTGCCCGCCGTGCAGCCCGGACCAGACGTCGAAGACGGTGGCGGGCCCCGCGCCCAGCGCGTCGGCCACGGTGAACACGTCGACCAGCTTGAGCAGCAGTTCCAGCTCGACCCGGTCGTCGACGGGCGTGCCGGTGAGCAGGGCTCGGCGCCGGACGAGCCAGCGCAGGTCCTCCACGTCCCAGCCCATGATCCCGGCGAGCCCGCTGTAGGGGTCGGCGAGCGTGCCCGGACCGGCCGCGACGAACTCCGCCAGCCCGTCGCGGGCGCGAGCCGCGCCCGCGAACCGGGCGATCGCGCGGATGTCCTCGATCCGGTAGTCCGCCGCGGCCGACCACCGCTCCCGGAACGCCTGCGGGTAGGTCCGGTCGACCTGCCGGTACCCGTCGCCGGAGTAGCGGACGTACTGCTCGCCCCGGCCGAGGTAGGTCCGCCCACCGAGGACGAATGCGGTGTCGACGCCCTCCTCGAACGCGGCGGGCAGGTCGCCCCAGTCGTCGCGCACCGCGCGGGGGAACCCGTCGTCCACGAACTCGCGGTCGTCGCCGCTGTAGCGGGCGTACTGCCCGCCCCGGAACACGTACAGCTCACCGCCCTCGGCGACGAAGGCCGCGTCGACGCCGGGGTCGTCGGTGAACGCGTTGCGGACCCGGCCCCAGGCGCCGGCGATCGGCCGGACGTCGGGCTGCCGCACGTCGACCCAGTGCGGACCGGCGAACAGGCGGACACCGCCGTCACTGCCGCGGAAGGCCGCGTCGATCCCGTCGCGCAGCTGCTCGGGCAGGGCCGTGACGCCGAGTTCGGCCGGCAGCGAGGTCTCGATCGCCCGGGGGTAGCCCTCGTCCACGAACGACAGGTCGCCGCCGGAGTAGCGGACGTACTGGTCGCCGCTGAACAGGTAGGTGCGGCCGGCGTCGACCAGCGCGGCGTCCACCCGGCCCTGCTCGGCGAGCGTGTTGCGGACCCGGCCCAGGCCCAGTTCGGCGAGGTCGTAGGTCGCGGTCAGGGTGCGTGAGACGACGTGGCAGTCACCGCCGACGAACAGGTACGCGGTGCGCCGGTTGGCCACGACGGCGTCGACCACCGGACCGGCGCCCGCCTCGACCCGCGCGGCCACCGCGTCCTCGAACGCGTCGGGCAGGTTGGCGAACGCGTCCTCGTCGCGCAGGTTGTCGGCGATGAGCTTGGGGTAGCCCGGGTCGGCGTGGCGGTAGGCGGCGCCGGTGTAGCGGACGTACTGGTCGCCGGAGAACAGGAACGTCGTCCGGCCCGAGTCCACGAACGCGGCGTCGACCCGGCCGCCGCCGGTCACGAAGTTGTTGCGCGACAGGCCCCAGGCGCTCCGGATCGGCCGGAGCGGCGCGACCGCGCCCGCGGCGACGCGGGTGAACCGGTCCGGGAAGAACAGGTAGGTGGCGGCGTCCGGCCCGGTGAACGCGGCGGTCACCGCGCCCGGCCAGTCGCGCTCGACACCGGGCCACAGCCGGCTCACCGGCCGGGGCGGCGACCACACGCCGGTGTCCTCGTCGCGCGCCAGGTACTCGTCGCCGATCAGCACCAGCACGTTCCGGCCCTCGAACAGCACCGCGTCGGGCGCGGTGAAGCCGGCGGGCCGCAGGTCGGCGGGGATGTCCCAGAAGGCCGCGTCGGCGTGCGACGGGTAGCCCTCGTCCGCCCGGGCGTAGTCGGTCCCGGAGAACACCAGGTGGCGTTGGACGCCTCGGGCGTCCGGCTTCTCGAACAGGTGGGTCAGGCCGTCCCGGACGTAGGCCAGGGTCACGCTGGTCAGGCCGGCCCAGTGCTCGGCGATCGACCGCGGTTCGCCGACGATGTGCGCGTCGGCGAGCCGGGAGCCCTCGTAGACGACGAACTGGTCGCCGCTGAAGACGTAGGTGCGCCCGTCGCGGCCGACGAACGCGGCGTCGACGTGGTTGTCCAGCGCGATGGTGTTGCGGCTTCGTCCCCAGTCCTCGGCGAGCGGGTACTCCCGGTTCAGCCGGACGTCGAAGCACGAACCGCCCTTGAACAGGTAGGTGTTGCCGTCGGCGCCGCGCAGCACGGCGTCCAAGCCGGTGCGGAACCCCGCCGGCACCGTGCGCAGGACCCGTGGCCGCACGGGGGTCTTGGTGACGGTCGCGCCCTCCAGGGCGCTGTAGCGCCGCCAGCCCCCGGCGCCCTCGACCAGGACCGAACCGTCCTCGATGAACGCGCACCCGACGTCACCGAAGTCCTGGTAGCGGCGGTGCAGGGCGTCGGACACGGCGTGGCAGCGGCCGTCGACCACCAGGTAGGCGGTGCGCCGGTCGGCGAACGCCGCCTCGACCGGACCGGTCAGCGGGTCGGGCAGCCCGGCGAACCCCGGCTCGGACCGCAGCGCCTCCAGCGACCTGGGGTAGCCGTCGGCGACGGTCGAGAGGTCCGCACCGTCGTAGCGCACGTACTGGTTGCCGCTGAACAGGTACGTGGCGGAGCCCAGCACCAGCGTGGCGTCGACGCGGCCGTGCCGGGCGATGCTGTTGACGACGTTGCCCCAGACGGCCGTGTTCGAGGCCGGGTAGCGGTCGTCGAAGCCGGTGTAGTCGCTGCCGGAGTAGCGGACGTGACGGGTGCCAGAGAAGACGTACGTCCTGCCGTCCCGGCCGACGAAGGCCGCGTCTACGCGGTCGAACGGCAGGCTGTCCCACCGGTCGGCCAGCGGCCTGGGCTCGGACCACCAGCGCCGCTTGGTGTCGAACACGACGTACCGGTCGCCCGAGAACAGGTAGGTCCGGTCGTCCTGGCCGGTGAACACCGCGTCGACGGTGGAGAACCCCTCGTCGGGCAGGTTCCACCAGTTCTCGGCCAGCGGCCTCGGGTAGCCGGGGTCGGGCGCGGCGTAGGCGCGCGTCGAGTAGCGGACGTGGTACTGGACGTCCTGCTCGGGGTCGGCCAGCACCTCGATCCTGTCGGTCGCCCGCCGCAGGACGAGCCCGATCCCCTTCTCCGCCGGCAGGCGCCATTCCGGCGCGGCACCGGTGACGCGCGTGTCCGCGGCGACGGTGATCCCGTGCTCCTGGAGCAGGTCGCGCAGCGCTCGGGACACGACGCCCGCGGCCAGGTCGGGCTCGTGCTCGACCGGGAGGTCGAACAGCGGCCCGCCCGCACCGAACAGGTGGGTCGCGCCGTCCAGCACGAAGGACGCGCCGACCCGCCGCAGCCCGCCCCAGTCCGGGGCGATGCGCCGCGGGTGGCCCGGGTCGACCACCGAGTAGTCGGCGCCGGAGTACCGCAGGTACTTGTCGCCGCTGAACAGGTAGGTCATCCCGTCCAGGCCCACGAACGCGGAGTCGACCACGCCCTCGGCGAGGACCGGCCCCAGCACGCCCCAGCGCTGCGCGGTCGCGCCCGGTCGGACCGGCGCCGCCCCACCGGGCTCCAGCACGACCGTGCGGCCGTCCTTGAACAGGTGGACCACCCCCGCGCTGTCGGCGAAGGCCGCGTCCAGCGCGCCGTCGAAGCCGACCGGCACACCGGGCAGGTGGGACTCGATGGAGCGCGGGAAGGTCTCGTCCACGAGGACGCCGTCGTTCTCGACGCAGTCGGAGTAGCGCACCACCTGGTTGCCCGAGAACAGCACGACCGACGACGCCTCGGCGAAACCCGCGTCGACCCGCCCGGTGTCGGCCAGGACGTTGCGCACCCGGCCCCAGACCTCGGCGCTCGGCCGCTCGCCCAGCACGTCGCCGACGGCCAGGCAGTGGTCGCCCGAGAACAGGTGGGTCGTGCCGTCGCGGTCCTGGAACGACGCGTCCACCGCGGTCCGGAACCGGTCCGGCAGCGGCGTGCGCCGCCCCTCCCCCTCCCACCACTCGCCTATCGCGCGGGGGTAGCCCTCGTCCACGAACGCGTAGTCCGTGCCGGAGTAGCGCACGTACTGGTCACCCCGGAACAGGTAGGTCCGGCCCTCCCCGTCCACGAAGGCGCTGTCGATCCGGGCCGGTTCGTCGCCGAAGGTGTTGCGGACCGCGCCCCAGACCTGCGTGGTGCGGTCCCAGTGCGCGGCGCCGGGCGCCCGGACGAAGGCGTGCGACCCGACGGCGTCGTGCCCGACGACCCAGTCCGCGCCCTGCGCGTCGGTGAACGCGGCGTCCACGCCGTCGAGCCCGGCGAACCGGGGCGACAGCTCGGCCAGCGGCCTCGGCCCGGTCGGGACCTCGGCGCCTTCCGGGTAGACCCACCACCCGGCGCCGCGGAACAGGTAGCGGTTGCCGTCGGCGGGTTCCAGCAGGGCGTCGACGCGGTCGACGCCCGCCGGCAGCACCAGCGGCTCGGCGAACTTGCCCGCCAGGTCCTGGTCGTGGAAGGCGATGCCGACCTGGGTGGCGTCCAGCCCCAGCCGGGTGACCAGCAGCGCGAACCGCCGGATCCGGTGGTAGGCGCGGCGGCCGGCCGATCCCGGCGCCGGCAGCACGTCGAACGCCTCGGCCACCCCGCCGCAGACCCCCGCGCAGAGGGCTTCGACCGTCGTCACGGGCTGGCCGGTCGCGTCCGCCAGCACCTCCAGCAGGGCGGCGCGCTGCACGTCCGCCAGGGCGGTGAGGGCGGTGGTCACCTCCGCGACGCCCGCCACCAGCTCACGGGCGGCGACGTGCAGCAGGTAGAAGATGTCGGTGGCGTAGTCCTCCAACGCGGGCAGGGCGTAGCCGAGGGCGTTGGACGGGGTGGCGAACCAGGCGAGCCGGTCGGCGGGCACCGAGAGGTCGTCGTGCAGATCGCCCCGGGCGACGAGGACTTCCACCAGCCGGGCGGTCTCGTCGGCGTCGAAGCCCAGTTCGGCGACCGCGTCGAGGTCGAACCGGTAGGGCCGCTGGTCGGTCAGGACGGTGGCGATCCGGTGGGTGATCGTGGCCAGGTCGCCGGCGGAGAACAACCGCTCCCAGGGCGATCCGGCGAGGGACACCGCGTTGTCCGGGTCGGTGAAGAAGGCCCGGACCTCCTGGGGCACCAGGTTGTCGCCGTCGAGGTACGTGCCGGCCAGGGCCTCGGTCACCGCGCGGGCGGCGGCGCGGTCGGCGATCTCGCCGAACTGCTCCGCGTCCACGGTGAGCAGCGCCGCGCGGGCCGAGGCGAGCTGGTCCTGGATGGCGTGCAGGACGGCCGCGCGGTGCGGGTGGAACGTGACGGCGAGGCCGAACCCGTCGAGGGGCAGGCGGGCGAGCGCCGCGGGGTCGACGTAGTTGTCGTCGGCGTCGGTGTAGCCGTTGAACCGCAGGCTCTCCAGCAGCTCGTCCCGTTGCTCCGCGGTGAGCGCCACGTCGGCGAAGACCTCCGGGTCGACCGCCACCGGCTCGGTCCGCGCCCGCTCGGCGAGCCCGTGCAGCAGGTCGAACACCTCCGGCGCGACGGCGTCGAGGGGCACGGTGACCGCGAACCCGGCGACGTTCTCCGGCGCCAGGAAGAAGCCCGGCGTGCGGATCTCACCGGACGGGGCGAGGTAGCCCTGCACGACCAGGTTGTCGTACAGCTCCGCCTGGCGGTCGTCGGCGAGTCCGCCCAGCGTCGCGAGGTCCGAGGGGTAGAACCCGGGCAGGTCCGCCGCGCAGCGCTCGGCGATGAGGGCGAACAGCGGTTCCCTGACGTCCTGGAAGTCGCTCGCCAGCTCGAACCGGGCGGCCGTCGTCGGGAGCCGGTCGTCCACCAGCACGCCGGAGGGGTCGAGCGTGCCGGTGAGCACCAGGTTGGTGAAGACCTTGCCCGCCAGCGCTTCGGCCAGGCCGAGACCGCGGAAGTCCTCCTCGACGACCGTCGCCAGGTCGGTCACGGCGTCGTACGCCGCCGCCTCCACCAGGGCGGGGTCGAGCCTCAGCACGCGGGGATCGCGTGCGACGACACCGTCGGACCAGGTGAGCGCGTCGTGCAGGACCTGGGCGGCGCGCCGCCCGAACCGCTCGGACACGAACAGGTCGGGCGTCAACCCGACCTCGTCCAGCTTGTCGTTCACCCGGCCGTGGACCGCGGCCCAGTCCTCGTCGGCCTCACCCGGTGCGGTGCCACCCAGGACGTCGCCGAGTTCCGCGCTGTCCATGCCGAGCGCCTGCATCCACCGCACGACGCCGAGCAGCAGTTGCGCCAGGCACAGGCCCGAGCCGACGTCCGGGGCTTCGAGCATCCGGTACAGGTCCGACGTCGCCGGTCCGGTGTCGAGCAGCCCGCCGAAGGCGTCGGTGCGCCTGCTCGACGGCTCGTCGTCCAACGCGTCCAGGACGCCGAACAGCTCGGTGGCGGTGATGTCGAGCGCGCGGGTGAGCCGCCCGACCCGGTGCAGCAGGGACAGCGCGTCCAGGCCGGTGTCGTCGTGGTCGAACGGGCCCGACTGCGCCACCGTGCCCGCGTACCGCTGCCGCACCCGCCGGACGGTGGTGACGAGGTCGGCTTCCGACAGACCCACGGCGCGGCTCACGCGGACGCGGTAGTCCTTGTTGCGCGGCGCCAGGACGTCGCCCGAGACGCCGAGCACCCGCACACCGTCCGGCAGCCGGGTCGCGGGCCCGGCGATCACCGTGCGTTCGGCGACGAACGGCTCGTTGAACACGCGCTCGAACAGGTCGGCGTCGATCGGGCCGGCCAGGCTGGTGACGACGTCGACCGGCAGGTCCAGGCCGCGGTGCAGGTGGACGACGACGGCGAGCGCGCGCAGTGCGGCCAGGTCGATCCGGTTGCCGCAGCAGCGGCGCAGCACCACGTCGGCCTCGGCGAGCGTCAGGCCGCTGCGGCGGGCCAGCCGGACGAACCTGCTGACCCGCTCGAACCACTCCGGCGGAACGGGCGCGGAGCCGTCGCCCCAGACCAGTTCCCGGCCCGTGGCGTCGAGGGTCACGCACGGGCCGCCCTGGTGGACGAACGCGTCGGCGCCCAGGTGGACCAGCGCGTCCAGCTCGGTGGCGGTCAGCCGCGTGGCGCGGATGAAGGTGAGGGCGTCCTGGAGGTCGGCGAAGGACCCGTCGACGCCGTAGAAGTTCGTCAGCAGGTCGTCCGCGTCGGTGACGACCGTGGTCACCAGCGACACGTCGACCTCGGAGAGGCCCAGGAACTCGCGTGCGACGACGTCGCGGTCCGGCCGGTGCGCGAACAACTCGTACAGCTCGACCGGACCGACCCGGAAGTGGCCCAGGTACCGGCGCACCTTCTCCCGGTCCAGGTCGAACGGCAGGGCGAACGGGAACCGCAGCCGCTTCAGCTCCTGGTGCGCGTCCGGGCCGATGACGGCGGCGAGCACCCGGTTCACGATGTCGAGATAGGGTAACTCCGCGTAAGCGTGCTCACCGTCCAGCGGAATCCCGACGAGGTCCGGCCGCCGGTCCGGGCCGGTCAGCGGGTCGCCGTCGAAGTTGTCGTGGATCAGTTCGAGGAGATCGGCCAGGTAGGCCGCCGGCGAGTAGACCGAACGCCCCTCGTCGACCGCGCGGAAGTCGAGCGCCCCGAAGAGCTGCTCGTAGGTCGGCAAGGAATGGTCACGACGCACAACGGCCCCTCATGGCGAATTGGTGAACACAGTGACTCGGTTGCGAACCGAGAACGTTGGCG